>JBHHYR010000021.1:0-32262 GCA_046757585.1 Binatia bacterium
GGCAGCTGCGCGGGCACTCGTCGCTATGGCCACCGTGCTGTGGCTCGCTGTACCGCTGCAGGCGGAGCAGACCGTAACCCTTACTCACCGTGCGCTGGGAACGCACTCACCCGCCACTCCCTTCCAGCGCTTCTTCTCCGACGGACGGCGGCTGGCAGCGGCGACGACAGCGACGTGGGGCCAGGTCGAGGACGACCTGAGCGCTTGGGGGCCGGCTCTGATCTTCGCGTTGCTCGATCGCAATGTGGCGACGGACGTCGTGCTGGATCTCGCGGCGCCCTTGGAGAGCAAGGGGACGGCGCCTACCCTGATGTTCCGCACCTTGGGGTTGTATGCTGCCAAGACGCGGGTCCCGTTCACGCACACGCCGGCGTTGAAAGATGCCATTGCTCGCAACTTGCGCCGCATTGAACACGCTACGCACGATCTGGAGGCCTTGACCGCCGGACCCCGGTTGTCGCCGTGGGGAAGTATCGGTGCCGGGGCCTGGCTTGCGTATCTGGAGCTGCTCTATGGCGAGCATTTCGATCTCGAAGACCCCGGCGCGGGGCGCTGGCGCGCCGATGGGATCCGGATCGTCGAAGAGTTGCTTGTCCGCGGGCGGTCCCCGGCCAGTGGCTTTCGGCGTGACCCGCGGGATGCACAGCTTGCACTGTGGCCGACGGCCTTGGCAATTTACGCGCTGGTTCAGGCATACGAGAGCGAGCAAGTGGTGCGGTATGAGTCGGCGGCAATTGCGGCGGCAGGCGCTACCGTAGCGCTGCGTGCCCGCAACGGCAGCTACTTCTCGACGACCGCAAAGGCTGCGACGGACGCCCGCGCGAACGCTTATCTGGCCGGTGCCCTCTTGCTGCTGTTCAAGGACACAGGCAGCGCGGTGTATCGCGACCGAGCGGTGGAGATATTGCACTGGCTGACAAGCGGGTCGGGGGCGGCAGCGGCCGCAAACGACGCGAGCCTGAGCGTCCACACGGCGTATCTTGCGCTGCTGCTGGACAGCCTGGCGACGCAGCCGTTCGAAAACGTCCTCGGCCGCCGGCCCATGCGCCTTGCGGTCCCACTCGGCCAGCCTTCCGCGCAGACGGTCAACGAAATGGCTGCACGGTTGCGGCCAGTGACGTTCCGCTACCGGGAGATGTTCGACGGTGTGTTGCATACCCTGCTGGAGCGGGTCCCACGCTCCGCAGGGGACTTCGCGTACGACCATGACGATGCGCCAGGCTATGCGGCGCAGGTCTTGCTGGCTGGCGGGGACACCACCGTGGCGCCGCAGATCATTGAACGTGTCCAGCGCTTGCTCGCCTGGCCCCGGCGGCGCGATTTCGACGAAATGGCGTTCGGAGCCGGCGCGCTCCTTGCGGCACTGGATCATCCCGGTGCGATCGGCGCTGGTAGGGCGGGCCGGTCGCTGGCCCGCTACGTGTTCCTCTCTGCCAGCTTGGCGTTCGTGGATCGCTACTACTTCGATTGGCTCGATTGGTTGACCGGCAGTCGCCGCTGGGGAGGTCCCACGACCATCGGTGCGCAGATCACCGCGACACAGCTCCGCTACGCGGCGCACTTTCCCCGTCAAAAGGTGGGGAGGCTGTTTCGGCCGCTCCACGTCGGCCGCGCACTGCTTGCCGGCGCCGAACAGCATGCGTGGGACGGGTTGCGATACGTCTACCGCGCGGCCCCGGAGAATGACCGGATTCAACTGCTACCGAACGCCATGATCATCGTCGATCTCGTGCACGCGCACGAGCTGACTGGTGATGCGGCGTACCTCGAACGCGCGGAGAGCGTGGCCGCTGGCCTGGACGCACTCTGGGACGTGAGGCACAAGGCCTATTTCGACGCCTCCGACCAGGTTGGCGCAGCTGGCTACCGGTCGCTGTCGGGCAATAGCTATGCGGCACTCGCGTTGCTGCGGCTGTTCGAGGCGACCCGTAAGCCGCCCTACCGAGAGCGGGCCTTGAAGGTGTTTGATTTCATCAATGGGGATCTCTACGCACAGGGCATTGCCTACCACCATCTCGACCGCCACGGGCGTGCTGCCGGCGATATCTGGTGCAGTGGCTGCAACTGGCGCCTGCTGAGCGAGCTGGTGGAGCTGGCACGGCTACCGAAATAGGTCGAACTCCCGTGCGCGGATGAGGCGGTTTGCACCGCCTGCGGCCGGCGTGAATTCGTAGCCGCGCACGAGGGCGCCCGGGATACCGTCCGCCTTGCGCATCACCAGGCCGGCGGCAGCGGCCAAGGCGTCCGCCTGAGCCATGACGGTGTGACGCAACTCTCGACCAGTCAGGTCATGCTGCCCGCGCAGGTCCAAGAGCGCGTCCATTCCTGCCAGGCCAAGTGCGAAATCGACCAGCCCCTCGCGCCACGGCCGCCCGAAGGTGTCCGTGATCAGCACGGCCACCTCGGCACCGGCCTGCTCCCGGAAGGCCGCGCGCAGGTGCTGCGCAGACGCATCCGGGTCTTCGGGCAACAGAATGACGATACCAGGCCCGAGGCTGTTCGATTCGTCCACGCCGGCGTTGGCGCACACCCAGCCGGGGCCAGTTTCAACGATGAGATGGCCGCGGTCCATCTTGATGATCCGGTGGGTTTCCCGCAGCACGACCTCCACCACGCGCGGGTCCTTCTCCCTGGTTTGCGCTGCGAGGTGCGTGGCAAACGCCGACGCGGTGACATCGTTGAGCCGGGCGATTCTTCCCTCGGCTTTCGAGACGACCTTCTGACAGACGGCAATCACGTCGCCGCTGGTGCACCGCAGCCTGCCGCGGTCCAGTGCGGCCAAGAGTAACGCTGCGAGATCATCGCCCGGCTGGATCGGCGGCACGCCCGTGATCGGGTGGACGGTGATGCTCATCGGCGCAGTTCCGCGAGTACGGTCGCCGCCAGGCGTCGCGACTTGGCGGGACTGGTCATGATGGTGTCCGTTACGACCGGCCGCATTCCGAGGGCGGCGATGCGGGCAGCCAATGCGGCGTCGCGCTGGTCGATGACGAACACGTCGGCGCAGTCGCGATACAGGCGTGCCACACCGAGCGGTGACACGTCGTGTCCCAGCCCCTTCAGCATGCGGTGCAGCGGGCCTTTGATAGGGGCACCGGCCACGATTGGACTGATGGCGGCGACCCGCGCTCGCGTCGTACGTAAGGCGGACCGCATGCCGCGCAGCGCCAGGATCGGTCCAATACTGACGAAGGGGTTGCTCGGTGGGATGATCACGACGTCGGCGCGGCGCAGCGCCGCACGGGCCCCTGTGACCGGGCGTGCTGCGCGCGCCCCGCGCAGCCTGATGCCGGTCACACGCCCGCGGCCGCGCCCGCGGACGAGATAACGCTGAAAGGGAAGCGGCCCGGGGCCAGCGACCTCCACGACGGTGCGCACGGACGCGTTGCTCATCGGAAGGACGTTGACCTGCACGCCGTACGCACGCGCGATCGCCGCCGTGACGGTACGCAGCGTGGCGCCGCGTTGCAATGCATCCGTGCGAAAGATGTGCGTCGCCAGATCCGCATCGCCGAGCTGAAACCACGTTTCGTCGTAGAACCGCCCGAGCGCGTCGAGGCAGCGGAACCCATCGTGCCGCACTCCCCAGCCCCGGGCGCGATTGGCCACGCCCGCGAGGGTGTAGATGACAGTGTCGACGTCAGGTGAGACATGGAGACCGAAGAAGGTCTCGTCGTCTCCCGTGTTCACGATCACCGTGAGACGGCGTGGATCAAGAAGCGCGCTGAGTCCCCGTAAGAAGCGCGCTGCGCCTACGCCCCCAGCGAGCACCGTCACGCGTTTCGCGCGCTCCGTTGGCCGACACTCTCCCATAAGTCGTCGTGCGCTCTTCCGGAATACGCCCCGCATCCTCGATGAGCGCCCGGATCCGTTCAACCGAAATGTACTCGCCGGCATCACCGCCAGCCGACTTGGTGATCTGCTCTTCCATCAGTGTACCGCCGAAATCGTTCACGCCAGCGTCGAAAGTGAGTTGTGCCAGGTCGGTTCCCAGCTTAACCCACGAGGTTTGCAGATTATCGATCCATCCCCGCAGCATCAGGCGGGAGCAGGCGTACATGCGCAGGTCGACGGCACCCTTCGGTGGCGGATCGACGAGGCCTTTCTGGTAGAGGGCGGTGTACGTGTGGATGAAACGCAACGGTACGAACTCCGTGAAACCTCCGGTGTCCTGCTGAATCGAGCGCAGCAGCAGCAGGTGGCGGACCAGATGCTCGGGCTTCTCGATGTGACCGTACATGACGGTTGACGACGACCGGACGCCGAGGCGGTGGGCCGTGGTGATGATTTCCACCCAGGTCCGCACATCCACCTTCTTGTGACTGAGGACGTCGCGAATGTCGTCATCAAGGATCTCGGCGGCCGTACCTGGCATCGTATCGAGTCCGGCTTCCTTCAGCATGGCGATGTACTCGCCGTACCGCATGCCCGTGCGGCGGGCGCCGTACATGATTTCCATGGGTGAGAAGGCATGGATATGGATATGCGGATAGTGTGCCTTGATCGCTAGCAGCAGGTCGCGATAGCCGAAGGGGTCCATCTCCGGGTTGATGCCACCCTGCATGCAGATCTCGGTTGCGCCGCAGTCGACGGCGTCCTGCACCTTCGCCAGCACTTGCTCGGTGCTATCAGTGCGGGCATCGGGATCCTTCCGATGGCGGGCAAAGCCGCAGAACTGACAACCCACGAAGCACACATTGGTGAAGTTGATGTTGCGGTTGACCACGTACGTGATCACGGGACCCACATCGACCTCGCGCACGTAGTTGGCGGTGCGAACCACGGCGGCGAGATCGCTGCCCTCCGCCCGCAGCAGAGCGAGGCCGTCCTCATAGCACAGCTCTTCGCCCGCCAGGGCGCGTTCGAGCAGCGCGGCGAGCGCGGGCCGTGCCGCGCCGATGACCTCTGCCAGCGGGCGCGGATCGCGCACCAAATCGTGGAGTTGATTTATCCGCATAGTGGTACTCCTCTCTCTGCCGCGCGCTGTGCGACGGCGTCCCGCAGAGCGGGATCGAGAAAACCCGGGCGGTCCACGTACTCGGCGTAGATCGGGAGCCGGGGTTGTAACGTAAAGCCTTGCGCCCGGCAGGTGTCCGCCAACGCCCTCACGTGGGGCCAAGGCGCTTCGGGATTCACGTAGTCGGGCGTCAGCGGTGAGATGCCTCCCCAATCATTGATACCGGCAGCCAAGAAGAGACGATGGTCGTCCGGGCTGAGATTCGGCGGCGCCTGGATGTTCATGTCTCCCAGCATCAGCCGAGCGACAGCAATCGTCCGGGCGATGTCGAGACTCGAGGGCTCGGGGCTGGCGGCCATTGGGGTGGTTGGCTTGGCTCGAAAGTTCTGGATGATGACTTCTTGGATGTGCCCGTACGCGCGGTGCAGGTCCCGGACCGCCGCGAGACTGGCGATCACCTCAGCCCGCGTCTCACCGATCCCGAGCAGCAGGCCAGTGGTGAAGGCAATTCCGAGCTCACCCGCGTCCCGCATCATTTGCAGACGGACCGTCGGGTCCTTGTCGACGGCATAATAATGGGCTTCGCCTTTGCGTCGCAAGCGCGGGCTCACGTTTTCCAGCATCAAGCCCATGCTGACATTGACGGGCTTCAGAGCAGCCATTTCCGCGCGGCTCATCACGCCGGCGTTGGTGTGCGGCAGCAAGCACTCATCGAGCGCGATCTCGCATGCCTGGCCCACGTAGCTGATCGTGCTCGAATGGCCGAGCACCTGCAAGGTAGACCGATGTGAACGGAACGCCGCCTCCGGGTTGTCGCCCAAACACATCAGGGCCTCGATGCACCGCAGCGCGCGCCCGCCGCGCGCCCACGTTCGGATCTCTTCAGGCAGCATCGTCCAAGCGTGCATGTCGTGCGGGTCGCTGCGAAACGTGCAGTACGAGCATCGATCACGACACAAGTTGGTCACTGGCAGAAACACCTTGGGCGAATAGGTGACGACCGTGCCCTTGAGGCGGGTGCGCACCTGGCCGGCAGCGGCGAGTAGCGCACTCAGCTCTTCCGGCGCCTCGCATTCGATGAGTGCGAGCGCCTCGGTGTCCGTGATAGGCGTGCCATCCACGGCGCGCTCCAAGGGTCCCCGCGCCGCAGAGCTGATCCTGCGCAGTTGGCCGGCAGCAGTTCCCGTCTCTGAGCTCCAGAGCATGCGGATCTAGCTATCATAAGCGTGTTGCCCTGAACAGTCGGGCGGGGCACGCCGGTGCGTGGGTGTCGCCCCGGCTGACGGGAAGTGCCTACGCCGTGACCGTTCTGATGTGCCGGCGTACACGCAACGCGAGCAGCCCGTCTACGTTGCGATTATCGCGCAGGAAGCTGGCAACCCGCACCAACTCCCAAGGGTCGAAGATCGCCGCACAGCGACTCAGCAGCTCGCCATACACACGTTCCGGCATGCACGCGATACTGATGGCGGGGTCGTCCGCGTCGTCGAAGGCAATCGGCAGCGTGTCTGGATCAATCTCATTGAGCACCTCCTGCAAGGCGCCCAAGAAGCGGGCCAGCTTGGTTGGACGCAGGGCATGGGGATAGAATTCGGAGTCGAGTCCACGGCGCAGATCGGTGGTTGCGACGACCACTCCCGCATGGACGACCTGCAGCCGTGCAGGAAAGTAGTGGTACGTACGCGGCTCCTCAATCGACGCACGCGTGGCCTGGGCAACGTAGGTGCCCCGGCCATCAGTGACCTCGAAGGTCAGGGTCGCCATCGGGTCCCACAGCGGCCGGTCGGAACCACATTCGGCTTGGCAACGATAGAGCCACTCTGTGTGATGGGAGCCGTGCGCCAGCCGGAAGGCATGGTAGGCTTCAATAGCTTCGTCGTCCGGGTCGGCGGTTGTCCGCGCACTGTCGGGGAACAGATGGAGCACCCCGCAGTCGTGGCAGCCGAGAAACGCTTGGCGGGGGTGCGGGCTCATCAGTGCAGTTGCGAGCTCGCGGCACTCGGACGCGCCGGGATCGTCACGATGAACTGGGTCCCCTGACCCACCTCGCTGCGAACGCGGAGGTCGCCACCGAGCAGCTCGATCAGGCGAGTCGCAATGCGCAGGCCTAGACCCAGCCCACGGAAGCGCCGCCGCGCAGACGCGTCTGCCTGTGAAAGCCCCTCGAGTGCCTGGACGACTTCCTCCCGCTGCATGCCGATGCCTGTGTCACTCACCTCGATTTCCAGCGCACCCGGCTGCGGAGCGCGACGAACGGCGACGCCAACCGTTCCCTGCGCGGTGAACTTCACCGCGTTGTCGAGCAGCGCCCAGAGAATGCGCTCTACCTTCTCCTCGTCGCTGATGGCTGCGAGGGCGCCGGAGGTGAGCTCCGTGCGCAGCAACAGTCCCTTTTGCTGCGCCAGCGGCTGAAATCGCTCGACCGCGTGCGCCACCGTTTCACCCAGGTTGAACGGATGAATGTCGAGCGCAACTTCACCGGCGTCGACCGCGTTGAGCAAGAGAACCCCTTCGATCAGATTGAGCAGCTCGAAGGAATTGACCTGGATCCGCTCCAAAGCGTTCTGTTGGTCCGCGTTGATCACGGTTCGGAGCTCCTCAGCGAGAATGGCACTGTAGCCGATGATGGCACTCAGGGGCGTGCGCAACTCGTGGGACAGGTTGGCGAGGAAATCCTCCTTCATGCGGCGGGTCCGCAGATGCGCGCGGCGGCGTGCAACCGCCCGCCGAACTAAATCGGAAATCTGTGGCACGTCGAAGGGCTTTGAAATGTAGTCGAATACGCCATGACGAAGCCCCCGAATCGCGGAATCGAGGGAGCTGTAACCCGTGACGATGATCACCTCGATGTCCGGGTCGAACGCCTTGATCCGTTCCATCACCTCTACCCCGGACATCGCCGGCATGCGAAGGTCGAGGGTGACAACGTCGATGGGTCTGGACTGCACGATCTCCATGGCTTGCGGCCCGCCGCTGGCGGTGAAGACGTTGTAGGATGGCTTGAAGATCATCCGCAGGGACTCCGCGGGACCCCGTTCGTCATCGACAATTAGCAGCGACGCTCGCTCTTCCATACGGACCTCACAGAATGGGCGTATTGGCGAACAGCATGTAGAATGCCAAACGGTGGCCAGACTGAAACGTCACGCGAGGTTCCAGCTCTGGACCCTTGTTGTTTAAGGAGGTTTCGTGCGTGGGTGGCACCGCTTGGCGACCGCTCGGGCTCGGGGAAGGAGAACCGTCGTTGTGCAAAGTTGGACGGTGCGGCGGGAAAGTGACGCCGTGGGGGAGGCTCTGCGCTGCTAGAGCGCAACGAACCGTTACAGTGTGAACCCCAATGCGGCGGGTAACACCACCAGGTCGAATACCAGGGCGAGCAGGATGACGACGCTGGCCAGAATGCCGAAGTGAATCACAGGATTGAAACTAGCCAGGACGAGCACCGAGAAACCAAGGCTCAGCACGATGCTCGTGAACACGATCGGTCTGCCGCAACCCCGCATGGCCAGTGCCAGTGCCCGCCGCGCGTCCCTTGTTTGCTGCACGTGCTCCCTGACGCGGTAGAGGAAGTGGATCGTATCGTCAACGACCAAACCCAGTGCCACACCGGCAATCATCACTGTGCCGACGTCGAGCGGGATGTCGAGCAGCGGCATCAAGGCTAGGACGAACAGAATGGGAAGCAGATTCGGGATCATTGCCACGAGCCCCAGCTGCCATGACCGCAGCGCCCCCATCATGACAAGCGTAATGACCACGAAGGCCAACGCAAAGCTCTTGATCTGACTCGAGAGCAGGTAATGTTCCATCCGGTGCATCAGGTAGACAAGGCCCGTCGGGGTTACAGTCACCGTCCGGCCAAAAATCTGCTGCATGCGTGCTTCAACCTGTGGCAGACTGTGCGCCAGCTCGCGCGAGGCGTTCATGGCCACCCGCGCCGTGATGCGACCGACCCGGCGGTCGTCAGAGAGCAGCGCCTGCAGTTCCGCGCTGCCGTCCACGAGCAGCAGTTCCTGGGCAATCGCTGCGGCCGAGTGCGGGATGCGGAAGGCGCTGGGATCCCCGCCGTGGAACGCCTGGTTCAGGGTCTTCACCACGGTGGTGGGCGCGTACACGTTTGTGACGCCGGGGACATGCCGCAGATAGTTCTGAAAACGCTCCATCCGCTCGAGTACCGCGGGTTGTATCAAAGCGTCCTCCGCTCCTGCGTCGATGAGAAACTCGAGCGAGGTGGTCCCGCCGATCTTGCGGTCGATCCATTCCGTGTCCCTGCGCACCGGGTCGTCCTGGCGAAAGTAATCGAGACTGTTGGTCCCGACGGTGAGCCGACTCAAAGAATACGCTGCGGGCCCGATCGCCACGAGACAGGCCAGCAGTGTCCAAGTGGCACGCCGCCTGTCCCATGTTCCTAGCCAGGTAAGCAGGCCCGTGAAGCCGCCGGTGCCGGGTCTGGTGTGGCGCTGCGACGCCCCAGGTGGGACGGCTGCCAGCAGGATCGGTAGCAGGAGGATCGTCAGCAGGAGCGCTGCCAATACCCCGACCGCTGCAACCAGACCGAACTGACGAACGGGCACCAAGCTGGCACCGAGGAGGGACAAGAGCCCGAGGATCGTGGTGGCGCTGGTCATCACACAGGGAGCCAGCAGGGTGCAAAAGGCCCGCTCGATGCCCAGCTCCCGGCGCGTGCGGCTACCTGTGCTCTCCTGGAGGTACTCGGCGATGATGTGCATGGAATCGGCGATGCCGACGGCCAGGAGCAGCGGCCCAAGGATCGTGGAGACGACATTGATCTTGTAACCCAGGAGGGACATGAATCCGTAAGTCCAAATTGCGGCAACGATCACGACGACGAAGGGCAGCAGGCTCGTAGTCAATCGCCTGAACATCAAGCACATAACCGCAATGATGATGATGATCATGATGGGGAAGAACCGCAGCTGATCGAGGCGTGTGTACCGAAACAGCGCGTCGTCGAGGACCGAGGTGCCACCCAGACGGAAAATCCTGCCGGTCCCGGCTGCCTGTTTTGCCAGGAACGTGCGGATCTGCGCGAGCAGCTCGACCTTGTAGTCGAACTGCCCGATCAGGTGATCGATCTCTGCCACAATGGCGGTGTTTCGAGCGTCTGGCGAGACGAGTGTGCCCGGTATGACCGGGTCAGCAAGTGCCCGCCGCCTCACGGCTGCTAGTTGCTGGGGGCGGGCTGGCAAGTCGGCGGTCAACGGCTCGAAGACGACGGCTGCACCCTTGCCGAAGACGATCTTGGCGGTCGTCAAGCTCAACACCCGGCGTACGTGGGGCAGGGTGGCCAGCTTCCGGCTGATCGCGTCGATCAGCTTGAAATTCTGCGGCGTGAAGACGTCTTCTGCCCCGAATGCGACCACCACGATTTCATCGGTGCCGAAGGCGGCGAGGAAGCGGTGATAGCTGCGCAGATCGCGCGCCAGGAAGTACGATTCAATGCTGTTATCGAACTTGACGTGCACTGCGAAGTATCCGAGAAAGGCCGTGAGCACTGAGAAGAGCAGGACCACGAGCACCTTGTGCCTCATAATGAGGGAAAACAATGCTCGCTGAACCGTCATCGGGCGGCCTTCGGCAGTGGGGGAGTTTGGGTATGGCGCCATCGCCCTACCAGGGCTATACTTATCCGGGTGACCAGTCACCCAGATAATTCCATGGGGCAAAGGTGGCAAGAATCAGCCTGAAAAGCAAGGAGAGAGTGCGACAGCGGCTGCTGGAAACCGCGGCGGAGCAGTTTGCCCAGCAGGGCCTTGATGGTGCCAACGTGGACGCCATTGCGTTGGCGGCCGGCTTTGGCAAGGGCACCGTGTACAACTACTTCAAGGGCAAGGAGGATCTCTTCGCCGAGGTTCTTGCCGAAGGCTGTCGCTTGGCGGTGGAACGCTATTCGCGCGTGCCGCATGAAGGGTCGGTGCGACAGCGCCTGGAAGCCTTGGCGGCGGCCGACGTCGAGGTGCTGCGCGAGGAAGAGGGTTTCATGAAGGTGGTGGTGCGCGAGGCGATGAGTTTCCGGCCCGAGACGTATCCCCTCATCGTCGACCACTTGGCGCCGTATGTGCGCAAGGTGGAGGAGATCCTCGTGCGCGGAGTTGCCGCCCACGAGATTCGCGGCGATCAGCCAACGTCTCAACTGGCGCTTGCCTTCGTGGGGGTTCTCGCCATGCTGTTCGTACAGCATTGGGGCTCGGGTGGACGTTGGCCAACCCTGGATGAATTGCCTCGACTGGGGGTGACGCTCTTCCTGGACGGCGCCAGGGGCAAACGAACGCCCGACCATACCTGCAGGTAAGCCCCGGCCCCCGATCCCGTCAAGCTGGGTTCTTGACTCGCTGCGCAGCCGGCCTTATAATATGGGTGACTGGTCAGTCAAATTCGCGAGCGTGTGAAGGGGGGCGCGAAATGAGCACGTACGTTCTAATGAAAATCCTGGAGTCGGCTCCAGGCCGGTACGATCTGGGTATTCGCCTGCTGACCTTCGGCAGCGTCGGACAGGTTTACAATCGCCTAGCCAGCCATGTCGGGCCCGGGGACCGCGTGCTGGATATCGGCTGCGGCACTGGCGCGCTGGCTCTGCGTGCTGCAGCGCGGGGCGCCACGGTGAAGGGAATCGATGTCAATGCCGAGATGCTCGAGATTGCAAAACGGGATGCGCACAAAGCGGGCGTGGAGGGACGCGTCGAGCTTGCCGAAATGGGAGTGGCCGAGCTCGAAGGCGAGCAGAGCGAGAGCTACGACGCGGTGACCAGCGGCCTCTGTTTCTCCGAACTCAGCCCGGATGAACTCGCGTACACTCTCAAGCAGATCCGGCGCATCTTGAAGCCGGGAGGGCTGCTTCTGGTGGCCGACGAAGTGAGGCCCCGGCGTATCCTGCGTCGCCTGTTTCACACGCTTGTGCGGGCGCCCCTGGCACTGGTGACGTACATCATCACGCAGCAAACCACGCATCCCGTTGCCGGCCTGGCCGAGAAGCTGGAGGAAGCGGGGATCGGCGTCGTTGCGACCCACCTGAGCGTCCTCCAGAGTTTCGGCGAGTTCGTGGCTCGAAAGCCTGCGAGCGCCTCGACATGACGTCTCTCCGCTTCTTGTGGGTGACCGCGGTCCAGACGCTCTTGCGCATGTTGCCGTTTCCGTGCAGGACGGGCCTGGTCAAGATTGGCACTCCGAGCCGCGATGCGCCGGTCCTGCTGACATGCAACTTTCGACTCACGGTGGAACGGATCAAGCGGGCGCTCGACGGGCTCGACGCGTACCTCCTGGTTGCAAACAGTCGGGGAGTCAACGTCTGGTGTGCCGCGACCGGTGGCCTGCTGACGAACCACGACGTCATTTCAGTCCTGAAGACCAGTGGCATTGAAGACCTCGTCGATCACCGGCAGGTGATCCTGCCGCAGCTGGCCGCGACCGGGATCGAAGGGAAAGTCGTGCACGAGAAAACGGGCTGGCGCGTGGTCTGGGGACCAGTGTACGCCACCGCCATCCCGGCGTTTCTGCGTGCCGGGCGCACGGCTACACCAGCGATGCGAGCGGTGAGCTTCCCGTGGCCGCAGCGACTTGAGATGGCCATCGCTTGGGCGTTTCCGATCTCCGTTCTTTCGCTGGTCGTGTTGCCGCTGTGGCGGGCAGGGGCGGTCCCATTGATGGCGCTGGTGTGGGCGTTGTCGCTGCTGATCTTCCTGACCTTCCCACTCTACCAAGCTCGCCTCCAGACCTCGGGTAAGAGCGTGGGATTCGTCTTTTTCGACTTCGGGGAGCGTGGGGTGATCCTGTTCCTGTGGGTCCTGGTGATGCTTGGTCTCGTTGGTTATGCGGTGCTGGCCGGCGACGTCACTTGGACGCAGACCGTGCGCTGGGGGCTGGCTTCGCTCGTCTTGCTCCTCATCCTAAGCCTCGATCTGACGGGGAGCACGCCAGTGTACAAGAGCGGCCTGCACGCGGACCGCCTATTGCGGATTGTCCTCGATACCAGCCGCTGCAAGGGCCCCGGCTTCTGCGAACAGGTGTGTCCGAAGGATGTCTTCGTGGTTGATCACCAGCGACGGATGGCGACACTGCCACGGGCCGAGCAGTGCGTGCAATGTGGCGCGTGCATCGTGCAATGCCCGTTCGATGCGTTGTCCTTCCGTAGCCCCACGGGCGACGTCGTGACACCCGAGACGGTGCGGAGGTTCAAGCTGAACCTTCTCGGCAGCCGCATGGTGAAACCGAGCGGGGGTACAGCAGAAGTCACGGGGCACCCCTGATCGTTATCCTGGCCGATGCGGCCAGCGGGTTGCGGTCAAGAGCTGCGGCGGGGTGGCGAGGCGGCCCGGGCTGTCTCCTGCGCCCAGCGGTAGTCGGGCTTGCCGCTCGGCGAGCGCACAATCTGGTCGACGACGTGCAGCTCTCGCGGGACCTTGAAGCGCGCGATCTTCCTGCGGCAGTGCTGCTGGATGTTCTCCAGCGTCGGGGTGGTGTGCGGGCGGACCTGAATGATCACGGCGACCCGCTGGCCCCAGCGATCGTCGGGGACCCCGACGGCGACGCAGTCGAAGACGTCAGGGTGCGATTTCACCGCCGCTTCGACTTCTTCCGGGAAAATCTTCTCGCCACCGGAATTGATCGAGACCGAGCCCCGCCCAAGCAGGGTAATCCGACCGTCCGCTTCCACGGTGGCATAGTCACCGGGCATCGCGTAGCGCACACGGTTGAAGGTCACGAACGTCTGCGCCGTCTTCCCGGGGTCCTTGTAATACCCGAGCGGAATGTCGCCTGCGCGGGCCAGCTTCCCCACGCCCCCCGAGCCTGGCTCGACGGGAACGCCCCGTGCGTCGAGGACGACGGTGGGGCCGACGCGCGTGACCGTCGGGCCACCGCGCATGGCCGTCTGCCCAGGTTGGACCATGACCATGCCGTTGTTTCCGGTCTCCGACGAACCAATCGCGTCGGTCATGACCAGGTGCGGGAACCGCGCGAAAAAGTCGTCCTTCACAGACGGAGAGAAAGTCGCGGCGCTGCTGCTGAGGGAGAGCAACGACGACGTGTCCCAATGCGCTTGCGGATCATTGAGAGCTTCGATTAGGGGGCGGCCCATTGCGTCTCCGGTGATCATGATGGAAGTGACCTTTTCGGTCTCGACGAGGTCCCAGACCGCTTTCGGATCGAACTTGGGGACCAGGACGATCTTGTTCCCGAGGAAACTCTGGCCCATGGTGGCCCACTGCGACGCCCCGTGCATCAAGGGCGCAACCGGGAGAAAGGTGAGTGGGACTGCGTTGTGTGCCTTTTCCACCATCGCTTCCGGGCGCACGGCCCGTTCGTTGGTCAGCGGATCGATGCCACCGCCCAACGCCATGAAGACGTCCTCGTGCCGCCAGACGACGCCCTTGGGCAGACCAGTCGTACCACCCGTGTAAAGAATGTAGCGGTCATCCGGGGAGCGCGGCCCAAAGTCGCGTGCAGGCGACGCGCCCGCCAGCGCTTCCTCGTAGTTGACCGCGTCGCAGGCGGAAGCGTCCGCTTGACTGCCGTCTTCGACCACCAGCGCATACCTGAGCAGCGGCATGGCGTCCAACACACCGGCAACTCGCGGCGCAAACTGGCGCTGGAACACGAGGCTCTTGAGATCCGCGTTGTCAAACAGATAGCGGAGCTCCTGCTCGACGTACCGGTAGTTGATGTTGATCCAGACGGCGCGGATCTTGAACACCGCCCACAGCGTCTCGACCCACTCGACGCAGTTATACGCATAAATTCCGACGTGATCGCCCGGGCCGACGCCGTGCCCTGCCAGGTGATGGGCCAGGCGGTTGGCGCGCTCGTCCATTTCACGGTACGTCCGGCGCTTGCCGTCGCACACGAGGTACTCGCGCTCCCCGAAATGGTCGACCGCGTTTTCGAAGAGGTCGGCGAGATTGAACTCCATCGCTCTGCCAAGAACTGCTGTTGACAAATGCGCTGACGCGTGGATTCTTCCCCTTCCTTACCAAGGAGCGGGCAAGAAGGCGGTTGCCACCGGCGTACTTGTACCTCCCCCAACCCCCTCCTTCGAAAGGAGGGGGAACCTCGCGGAATACGTCACCGTCATTCTGAACGGCTGCACTAAGAGAACACATGTGGCGGACTGGCTCAATGCCCGCGTGGACATGCGGTCCAGCACCTCGGCAGCGCCTTCCTGCAGCGGAACGGGTTGCGGAAGACGGCCACGTGTGTACTGATACTGAGCGCGGGACGTCCACGAGCAGCGAGGGTGTCGAGTCCACTTCCGCCTGCCGGTTGGCGCCGCTCCGGCGTGCAGCGCTGCGAAAGGAGCTTTGCCATGAGCCAGTTCACGTATGAAATCCGCAACGAGCTTGCCTGGGTGACGTTCGACTCGGGTGGGATGAACACCTTGTCGGCAGGTGCCATTCGGGATCTGAAGGCCTTGCGTGCTGACCTCGACGAGGTGTGCCGGAAGGCGCCGCTGCGGGGTGTGATCCTCAAAGGCAACCGCCAGGGGCTCGGGGCTGGGGCCAACATCGGCGAGTTGCTCAGCGCGACCCGTGCCCAGCTCGAAGAGCTCATCGACGAAGGCCACGCACAGCTGTTTGCGATCGAAGACAGTGCAGTGCCGTGGGTGGCGCTCATCGACGGGGTAGCGCTCGGCGGAATCTACGAACTCGCCTTGGCCTGCCGGGGCATCGTGGCGACGGAGCGCTCGACTATCGGCTTTCCGGAGATCCGGCTGAACCTCTTTCCGGGGCTCGGTGGCACACAGCGGTTGCCGCGGCGCAGCGGTCTGCTCAATGCCAGTGACCCCGCCGGCGGAGATGCAGCGGTCACTGTGATCCTCCAGGGGAAGAGCTTGCCCGCGGCGAAGGCGGCGGCGGTCAAGATGATCGACGCCGTGGTGCCTGCCGGCGAAGATGCGGAGGTGTTCGCGCAACGCTTCCTGCTCGAGACATTGCCAGCGCTCGCTCGGACCGTCCCGCCTGATCTGGCGAACGCCGAGGCGCTGCGTCCGATGATCCTGCCCATGATCCAGAAGGCAACGCTGGGCCGCTCCCACCCCCGTGCGCCGTACGTGGCGCTCGACGTCATGCTCAAGGGCGCCGCCCTGCCGTTACGCGATGCCGTGAAGATCGAACGCGACGCTTTCATCGACGTGGCGGCATCTTCCGAAGGCAAAGCCGGCATGCGGTTCTTCTTCACGATGCAGTCGGTGCAGAAGCTTCCGAAGGACTTTCCCGGTACGCCGCGCACCCTGAACAAGATCGGCATCGACGGGATCGACGGCTACATGGGCAACGCCATTGGCTGGCTCGCCCTGGAGGCGGGGTATGCCGTCGTCGGTCACGTGCCGCTGGCAAAATTCGCGGCGTCGGTGCCTGACAAATTGAAGGCGAAGTACGCCCGCGCTGTGAAGAAGGGACGCATGACGCCGGCGCAGGTGGATGAGAAAGTTGCCAAGGTCAAGGTGACCACCGCGATCGCCGATTTGTTCGATTGCGATCTGGTCGTCGAAGCCCGGATGGAAGACCGCGAGATCAAGGCGCAGTTCTATCGCGCGCTGGGCCAGGGCATGAAGGCGGACGGCCTGGTCGCCTCGAACTCCAGCTCGATGGGGCCCGGCATGTTGAGCGCGTTTTTCGCGGAAGGTGGAGGCACCCCGGCCAACTTCCTGAACCTCCATTTTTTCAGTCCGGCGGAGCATCCAATGATGCAGCTGGTGGAAGTCATAAAGGGCGCGGCAACGAGTGCAGATGCGATTGCCACGGCGCACGCGTTTGTCCGCAAGATCAACAAGACGCCAGTCATCCTCGAGGACGGCTCACCTGGCTTCTTGGTCAACGCTGGCCTCGCGGCCTATTTCCAGGCGGCAGAGGATATCTACCGCGAAGGCACGCCGATCGCCGTCATCGACGAAGCAGTGCGCCAGGCCGTCCTGCCGATGGGCCCGTTCGAGCTGGGAGATCAGGCCGGGTTGGACATCGCCGCAGGCATGTTCGACACCATCGCCGCCGAAAACCCGCCGGCGCGCGAGCCGTTGGTGTGGAAGCTGCGCGAGCGCAAGCGCTTCGGCGTCAAGAGCGGCGCAGGCTTCTACGACTACGCGGACGGACGCAAACAGGGCGACTGGTCGGGCCTAGCTGCCTTGGTGCCCGATCGGGGTGCCCGCCTGGTGCCAAACGACGAGATCGTTGCGCGCTGCATGCGGGCACTGTACGAAACCGCCCGGTCGCTCTGCGACCGCAAGATCGTCGGCTCCGAAGAGCAGTGCGATCTGGCGTTCGTGCTCGGTATCGGCTTCGCCATGTACCTCGGTGGGCCGATCTTCTACGGCAAGCAGCAGGGGTGGGATCGGAGCTGAGG
Source organism: Binatia bacterium (assembly GCA_046757585.1). GTDB lineage: Bacteria > Desulfobacterota > Binatia > HRBIN30 > HRBIN30 > JBHHYR01. The sequence continues at coordinate 17,309 of JBHHYR010000021.1, forward strand.
GCGCCAGCCGTTTGGGCGGCGGGGGCTTATGAGCGGCGGGACATGAAACCACTCAAGCTCAGCACCAGCACGCTGGCAGCCTTCGCGGGGCCGGCCGCCCCCATATCGGCCCTGGGACTACCGATAGCCGTCTACCTGCCGCCATTCTATGCCGGCAACCTGGGACTGGGCTTGGCCCTGGTGGGCGGCATCTTCATGCTGACCCGCTTCTGGGACGTGGTCACCGATCCGGTGCTCGGCGTGCTCTCGGACCAGTTCACAACGCGGTGGGGACGGCGGCGGCCCTGGATCGTGCTGGCGACGCCAATCCTGATGTTCTGCGCCTACCGCGTGTTCATGCCCGTTCCTCCTGTCTCGGGCGCCTACCTCCTTGGTTGGATGATCCTGCTGTACGCTGGCTGGACGTTACTGACCATTTCACACATGTCGTGGGGCGCCGAGCTGTCGCCCGATTACCATGAGCGCTCTCGGATCCAGGCGTGGCGTGAGGTGGCCCTGATCCTTGGCATGATTACCGTCCTGGCCTTGCCGGCAGTGATCGAGCGTTCGGGCGGTGCGAGCGCAGATCGCGTCGCCGCCATGGGGTGGTTCATCGTGTTCCTCTTACCGCTGACCGTGGTGCTCGCCGTGTGGAAGGTGCCCGAAGGCAGAGTGCCACCGCCGGCACCGATCGGCTGGCGGCGCGCGCTGGCGATCATCGTGGGGAACCGCCCGCTGCGGCGCGTGCTGTCGATGGACCTGATCTCCGGCTACGCCGGTGGAATCGTGGCCTCGCTCTTCTTGTTCGTGGCAGACAGTCGCTTGGGACTAGGCCGGTGGGCAAGCCTGCTGTTGCTGGTCTACTTCGCGAGCGGTTGCATCTGCGTGCCCATCATGGTGCGCGTCAGTTATCGCTGGGGCAAGCATCACACGCTGGCCGCGTCATCCATCTTCAGCGCCGTGACCTTACCGTTGATGTTTCTGATTCCCAACGGGAACGTTCTCGTCGCGTTCGCCTTGTTCGCCTTGTTCGGCGTCAACATGGGCGCGGGCCCTTTCCTGTTCCGTTCGATTATGGCGGATGTGTCCGACGAAGACCGTGTCGTCTCCGGCGCGCAACGCACGGGCCTGTATTTCTCCCTGCTCACCATGACCAACAAGGTGGGTAACGCGCTGGCGATCGGCAGCATTTATCTCCTGCTGGACTGGATTGGCTACGTTCCGGGCGCCGAGAATACCCCGTATGCGGTCGAGGGCTTAATGTACCTCTATGTCTTTCCCCCGGTGTTGATCGGTCTCTTGGTAGGCGTCGCTCTGTGGAACTTCCCGCTGGACCTGAAACGGCAGCAGGAACTGCGTACCATTCTCGATCAGCGGGACACCGCCGCTGCACTGGCCGACTGACTGCGCGCGTTTCCAAACCCCGTCCCCTCGTGGCTGGTGGGAACGCCCCGATCATGGCGACTCAATCCGAAGAAAACAGCGGGCCTTTCTTGCTGCTTCCCCCCTTTGTCAAAGGGGGACTGAGGGGGATTTTGCGATGCGCCATCAAATCCTCCCTGGCCCTCCTTTGCGAAAGGAGGGGACCCGTGGTTGAACGGCCAGGTTTTCCTGACCGAGGTTGCTGTTCGATTTTCCATTTATTTTCGGATCAAGGTTCGCGCGTCTCCCTGCGGCGCCGTTCATTGGCGCGTTCGGCATGCAGGCGTTCCAGCTCCACCTGGGAGTGATCCGCGAAGCACATCGCGTCGGCGATTGCGTGGTGCCCGGCTCGTTCAGCGATGAGCCGGTGCATCCTTTGGCAGATGCGCCGATACGACGGGTGTCCCTGGGGTGCCGTGCGCAGCTCGATCATGTGCATGGCCTCCCGGGCGTTGAGGCCGAGGTAGAACCGGACCCGGTACGCCAGGCATACGGCGTAAGGCGCCACGTGAGGATGCCCGGCGTTGTACAGGGTGTCGTACAGGTGGGCTGAACGCTCCATCACCCGTTCCCAGTCCGGCAGAACGCCTGCTGCTGCGATGGCCGGGGAGACCTGGAAGCCGTGCCGGGGGCTCAGCGGTTGCCACTCGAGCGTCAGCAGGCGGTGGCGCTGGAGATCACGGAAGGCGCCATAGTCGGTGAGCACATCAAACCGGTACGCCGTTCGTTCGAACGCCCGGCCGGGCTTGTGCCGGCGGTTTTGTCGATCACCCACATACGCCCGCAACACCGCCGTCCGTTCTTCCGCGCTCATGCGCCGCGCAATCCGCAGCAGCTGGTCGTCCGGCAGGTCGGACACGGCGTACAGCGCTGCAGCGACAACTTTCACCTCGCCGTCCGGATCGTACTCCGTCAGCACCACTTCCGGACGGGGTTCCGGTGTAATGCCAGCGAGCGTCCGTTGCGCGATCGCTTCGACGGCACTGCGCGTGTCTTGCAGATATTGGCTCCAGCGGCCGCCGCGGGCAGGCCGGTCGACGCGTCGCAGGAAGGCGGGGATGACCGTGCGGAGCTCGCGGAGCATCAGGTCGGCGTAGCGGCGCACCTCTGCCAGAGGATGTACCCGCATGCGGAGCAGCAGCGCCTCGTAGGCCTGGCCGGTCCCGAAAAGCCCCACGTTGGACTGCGTGGCCGCCGGCAGCAGGCCACGGAGCGTATCCAACGCCTTGGCGCGAATCACCCGCTTGTAGACGCCTTGCGGATCACTGGGCTCTCTGGGGTATCGGGTGCGATAGTGCGCCTCGATCGGCTCCATCAACCGCGTGTAGGTGTCGAAAGCCAGATCAAGGCAGCTGACGTATCGCTGCTGGAGATCGGTCGGTGGCAGCTCGGCAGGAACGAGATACTTCCAGCGGCCGCCGCGCCGGTCGTTGTACGCGACGTAACGGGTGGACTGTTCCAGGTACGCCATCAGGCGTCCCCACTCGAGCACCTTGGTGAGCACGTTGGACGCCTCTTCGCAGGCGAGATGCGCGCTGCCGAGTTGCGCGACGGAGTCGTCGCCGTACGCGTCAAACACGCGTTCGTAGAGCTTCCCTGCACGTTCGACCCCAACCTCGGGCGTTGCCCGCATGGTCCCGGCCTGGTCCAGAAACTCGTCGAGGAAGAGCCGCCGCAGCGATTTGGCCGAACGCGAGTAGCGCGCAAACAGCGCGCCCTTGACAACTTCCGGGAGGTGTCGCAGCGCGAAGACGGGCCCGTCGAGGTTAGTGAAGTAGGGCGCCAAGGCGTTGCGTTCGTCCTCTGAGAATTCCTCACCGGCGACCATGGGTGCACGCGCAATCATTCAGTACACTGGCACGGCGCAAAGCGGAAGCGGCGGCACGACTGGCTCCGATTGCCAAGCGTGCGAACGCCAGCCGGTGAACGGACGCGCCCCTCCGTCACGACCCTTCGATTTGCGCCCCCGCTTCGACATCCGCTATCGTTCGAGCATGACCTTGCTGCGCATCACCGCGGTCGGCGCGCGCGGGCCTCATCCGGGCCGCTTGCCGTGCTGCCGCTTTTCTCCCGTACAGCGTGCGTGTGCGTGCGCCTTGCTGCTTGCGTTCCTCCTGGCGACCGTGGTGACCACCGCGGCCAGCTTGGGTGCCTATTGCCTGACGACGGACTCGGGCGACACGCGGGCGCTGCCTGATCGGTTCTGGCCGCCTCCATTGCAGCCGGTGAGGCGGTGAACCTGTGCCGGAAGGTTCCCAGCCGTCGCCGCGGGGTGACGCTCCCTGCGCAGAGGGGCGTTCGCAGCCGCGCTACCCGGCTGACGTCGCCGTCGTGACGGCCGACGGACGCGAGTTCATTCTGCTGGGCACCGCGCACATTTCGCGAGAGTCGGCGGATCTCGCTTGCGAGCTGATCGAACGCGAACAGCCGGATTGCGTATGCCTGGAGATCGACCGCCAGCGCTACGCGGCCCTTGCCGAGCGGCAGCGCTTCGAAGCCCTTGACCTGAAGGAGATCATCCGCCGCCGGCAGCTGAGCCCGCTCATCATCAACTTGCTTCTCGCATCGTACCAGAGGCAGCTCGGTGCGAGGCTCGGCGTCCTTCCCGGCACGGAGTTTCTCGAAGCTGCGCGTGCCGCCGAAGCGCGCGGCGTCCCGGTCGTGCTGTGCGATCGGGATGTCCGGATCACACTGCGTCGCGCGTGGGGCGCCCTGTCGGCATGGCGCAAGTGCATGCTAGTCGGCTCCCTGATCGGCGCGCTGTTTGCACGCTCGGAGCCCACGGAGGACGATCTGCGCACACTCCGCCAGCAGGACGTCGTATCCAAGCTCATGCACGAACTGGCCAGCGCCTTTCCGGCGCTCAAGGCCGTGCTCGTTGATGAACGCGACACCTACCTGACCGAAAAGATGAGGCGGGCTGAGGGACGACGGGTGCTAGCGGTCGTCGGCGCTGGCCATGTTGCGGGCATGCGCCAGGCACTGGCGGAGGCGCGCCCGGCGGACCTGGATCGCCTGGAAACCATTCCCCCAGTGTCGCCGCTGTGGAAATGGGTGGGGTGGGGCGTCCCGGTGTTGATCCTGGGAGCGCTCGCTGTGATCGGCTGGCGCAAGGGTGCGGCGGCCGCCAGTGACAACCTCCTCTTCTGGACTCTGGTGAACGGTATCCCCAGCATGGTTGGCGCGCTCCTCGCGTGGGGGCATCCGGCCACGGTGGTGACTGCGTTTGCCGCCGCCCCGTTCACCAGTTTGACACCGGTTATCGGCGCCGGGTATGTGGCGGCGTTCGTGCAGGCGTATTGCCGGCCACCTCGAGTGCATGAGTTCCAGAACGTGACGCGCGACGTCACTTTGCCATGGCGGTGGTGGCGTAACCGGCTCTTGCGCGTGTTTCTGGTGTTTCTGCTCACAACCCTGGGGAGCACGGCCGGCACGTTGGTAGGCGGTGCCAGGATTCTTGCCAACCTGTTTTGATTCCAAAGACGAGGCCCGCGGCCGGTTGAAAATGAGGCGCACATTTTGGATGATTACGCAGGTCGGTGGACGCGCTCGGTGCGAAGGCGATCAGGGGTTGGGGCTTGCGTCCGCGCTGAGGCGTATGCTGATATGCGCAGGGCGGTAGGAAACCGCCGCGGATGATGAGACGACGACAGTTTCTCCATACTTTAGCCGTTACAGTCCTTGGAGGAGCTCTGGCCCCGAGAGCGCTGGCGCGGATGGTTGAACCGTATGCGGTCAGACCGGGCGATTATAGCGACTACATCGAGGACTACCTGCAGAAGATGCGGCACTTCAACCAGCCGCATCGAGCCGACATCTGGGTGGAACCCGGGAAGTATCGGATCTTCGAAGCCGTGGTGCAGCGCCTGGGGCGGCTGCAGCGGACCGCAGGGTACGGCCACTTCGGGCTACTGGATTTCGACGAGGGGCTCGTGCTTGCTCGTGACTACTCGCGGGTGGGAGCGTTTCCGAAGGAGGAGTTGGATTTCCTGGAGATGATCTTCTACACGGATGCGGCTAAGTACGGCTTTTTCGGTGAGAAAGCGCTGCTCCGGATGACGGACCGTATTCCGAGAAACGAGGTCGTGAAAATTCCGGGAAGCGGGAATTACCTGTACAAGGGGCTGCCGCTGGAAACGTACAGGAGGATCGAACGTGATGTGGGCCCGCAAGCGATCCTGACTTCTGGTGTGCGTGGGGTCATGAAGCAGTTTCTCCTCTTCCTGCGCAAGGCGTACGAGAACGAAGGTAACTTGTCCTTGGCGTCCCGGTCGCTCGCGCCGCCGGGGTTTTCCTTCCACGGCATCAGTGATTTCGATTTGGGGCAGGTCGGCCTCGGGTTGGGCAATTTCACCGAACGCTTCACGAGCACGACGGTGTACCGGAAGCTCGAGGTCCTCGAGTACCTGAACCTGCGCTACCCGCGCGACAACATGCTGGGGGTGCGTTTCGAGCCCTGGCACATCAGGGTGAATTCCAGGGCGTGACGCCGGGCATGCACGGCACTGCGCCCGTGGTGGTGTCACCCACAGCGGCCGTGCCGGCCCGCGCCGCCCGAGAAGCGTTCGGCGCCCAGCCGTGCCTCCCCGCTGCGGAGTACTTCTATCCCGTGGCTGAACTCATTGCGCAATGCATCTGTGATGGACAGCCCGGCAGATTCATAGGCAGAGAGCCGATCCGAGCGGGCGCAGATCTGCGGAAAGGCCGCGATCTGCTCGGCGAGCGCTTCGGCTGCCGGGCGGCCTTCTCCGTCTGGCACGATGCGGTTGGCAAGGCCGATCTGTAGCGCCTCTTCGGCGCCCACGGGCCGACCGGTGAGAATCATGTCCAAGGCGCGCCCGAGCCCCACGATGCGCGGGAGCCGCACGGTGCCGCCGTCAATCAGTGGGACACCCCAACGGCGGCAGAAGACGCCGAACTGCGCACTGCGCTCGACCACCCGCAGGTCGCACCACAAGGCGAGTTCCAAACCTCCCGCCACAGCGTAGCCCGCCACGGCGGCAATGGTCGGCTTGGACAGCAGCATGCGGGTCGGCCCCATTGGGCCGTCCCCGTCCGCCTGCGTGACGTTGCCGGTGCCGGCCGCTACCGCTTTGAGATCGGCGCCGGCGCAGAAGTGGCCGCCCTCGCCGTAGAGCACGGCCACTGCAGCGTCTTGGTCTGCATCGAATGTCCGAAACGCCTCCGCCAGGCTCTGCGCTGTCGCGCGGTTGACGGCGTTGCGCCGCTCCGGATGCGGTAGAATGATGGTGAACACGGGACCTCTTCGCTCAATTCGCACTGCCATCGTCTCAGCCTCCTTGCAGCCCTGAACAGAGAACCGTCCGCCCGCCGGCGTTACTAGTGGTGCCGGGGAGTGTGGCAGCCGGCGCACGGCATCGTCAAGCAGGGTTGGTGCGCTGGACGTGCCGGCCGGCGCAGCGCGCTTCCGGTTCGCCGGCGGATCAGATAGACAGCGGGCCGTGCGGTGGGACGCATGCGGCAGGATGTCGTCCAACCGCTTGCCGCCGTTGGTCGGCTTAGAGGAGGTGCGCCATGCAAACGATTCGGACCGAGACCGCAGCCGGGGTACGCTCACTCATCCTGTGCCGCGCCCGGGCATACAACACGATCACACCGCAGCTCCGGGACGAGCTGGCGCAGGCCATCGACGATGCGGACGCGGATCCGGACACCCGGGTCATCCTCCTGCGTGCGGAAGGGCCCGCGTTCTGTGCCGGCTACGGACTCGATTGGGCCACTACGGCCCAAGCGACGCAAGGCAGTGCCAGCGGCGGAACCGAGGGGACGAAGCGCGTGTGGGACTCGGTGGCTGATCTGCGCATGATGAAGCGTTTCGTCGATACCTACATGAAGCTCTGGTATGCGCAGAAACCGACTGTGGCGGCCGTACAGGGCTGGTGCATTGGCGGGGGAACGGACCTGGTGCTCTGCGCAGACCTGATCGTGGCCGGCGAAGGGGCCACGTTCGGCTACCCGCCGTCACGCGTCTGGGGAACCCCCACGACGGCTATGTGGGTCTATCGCATGGGCCTGGAACGCGCCAAGCGTTACATGTTGACGGGTGACGAGATTCCCGCACGCGAGGCGGCCCGGATCGGCCTCATTCTCGAGGCGGTGCCCGACGAACGACTGCACGAGCATGCGATGCACCTCGCTGCGCGTATCGCACAGCTCCCGCTGAACCAGCTGATCATGCTGAAACTACTTGCCAACCAGACCGCAGAGAACATGGGCCTGGCATCCAGCCGGCTCCTCGGTACGCTGTTCGATGGCATCGCCCGCCACACACAGGAAGGGCTGGATTTCGTGCAACGCGCGCAACGGGTCGGCTTCCGCCAAGCGGTGCGCGAACGCGACGATCCGTTCCGCGACTACGGTAGCCGCAAGCGACGTTGAGCGGCGTGCAACGCGCCGCACGAACGTTGAGGGAAACGCCCTCCCGCGAAAACCAGTTGCCCGCACCGACAGCGCGCCACTCGGTTGTGCAATGCCGAAAATCGTCATCTTGCGACAATCGAGCGCCTGTGTAGAGCCGCTTCGATGCTTCGCTCGCCGTCGAGCTGAGCGACGCTGGCGGAGCCGTTCACTTGGTACGTCAGTTGCTGTTCGCTTCCATCCGTGGGTCGCGGTTCACAGCCCCTGGTTGGTTCCTTGGCCCATAGGTTTCCTAGCAGACACCGGAGACCAAGGACCGGGGAAGCAACGATGCGTAGCGAGGAGAGGGGATTTACACTGCTGGAACTGCTCGTAGTCGTGGCGGTGATCGGCATTCTTGCCGCAATTGCTGTGCCGTTTTACAGATCGTACGTCAAACGCGGGTACGAGGCGGTGGCCATTCAGTACATGCGCAGTTGGGTGCCGGCACAGGAGCTGTACCTGCAGAAGTTCGGCCACTACGCCGACGCCGATGAACAGCTCCAGAACAATCTGCACGTCCTGTTCGTCCCGGGAGATGCCCCCTACGTCTTCTCAATTGATTCGAACTCTTCAGCGACGACCAACTGGTGGGGACGTGGAAGACCGCGGGAGCCGGACCTCAGATACTTTTACATTGATCAGTCCGGCAAGCTCCTCGGCTCCCTGACGGGCCCTCCCTCTCCGTAGTTGATAGTCGCTAGTCGGTTGTTGATAGGCTCCTTGTCGCTCGTTCCTCGCGTCGGTTGTCGCACATGCCATGACGTATTCGGCGAGGCTCCCCCTCGTTTCGGTTGCGCCAATCACAACCGTGACTCACCACGTGGAGGGCGCCGCTCTGTCAGCGCTGCCCTCGCCACGCGCAGCCACCCCCGCCTCCCATCGGCGGCGACGGAGCGCCGCCCTCCACTGTCGCCTTCGTCGTTCGAATTGGAGCTTCGCCTGTGCCGAGAACTTCGCACTTTCCGGTGCTTAGTCTCCGACCACGGATACGGGGCTGTTCTCGCCTCGGGGACCGTTGAGGCCCTCCCATCGAGCGATGACTGCCGCGCCGACGGTGTCGCTCCAGACGTTGACGCTTGTCCGGCACATGTCGAGGACACGATCCACAGCGAGGATCAGACCGACCCCTTCAAGAGGGAGACCGACGGCGCGGAGAACGATCGCCATCATGACCAGACCGGCCATGGGAATTCCGGCTGCGCCGATTGAGGCCAGTAGGGCGGTGACAAACACCACGAATTGTTGCCCAACGCCCAGCGAGATTCCGTACGCCTGTGCGATGAAGATGACGGCGACGCACTCGTACAGTGCCGTGCCGTCCATGTTGACCGTCGCGCCCAAGGGGAGCACGAATGCGCTCACTTGGTTTGGAATCCCCCCGCGCCGCTCGACGGTGTCGAGTGTGACCGGGAGCGTGGCCGAGCTCGACGCCGTCGAGAATGCGGTGGCCAGCGCAGGCGCAACGGCCCGGGCGTATGTCGGCGGCCAGGTACGGCCGAAGACGACGAGCAGCAGCGGTAGGGTGACGAGGGCATGCACGGCGAGGCTGACCGTGACCGTGAGCATGTACTTGAAGAGCGGAACAAACGCATCGACACCGGTCGTGCCGACGATGCCGGCCATTAGTGCAAATACGCCGATGGGCGCGAGCCGAATGATGACGTCCGTGATCAGCATCATGAGGTCAAACACCGCTTGCATGAGGCTGACAATGATTCCGCGCCCCTGCGGCGGCAATCGGTTGGTGAATAACCCCACGAGCAGCGCGAAGAAGATGATCGCTAAGATGTTCCCCTGAGCCATGGCGGCGAGGGGATTGTCCGGGATGATCCCCAGAAGCGTGTCACCCAGCCGGCCGGCGGACAGGTTGACGCCTGCCGGGGTGGCGGCCAGTGGCAGGTTGGCCCCCACCCCTGGACGAATCAGGTTGACGGCGAGGAGGCCAATGAAGATAGCCGCGCTGCTTGTGGCGGTGTAGTACGCCAAGGTCTTGACGCCCATGCGGCCGACGCTCGCTGCGCCACCGAGCCCCGTGATTCCCACGATGAGCGACGAAAAGATGAGTGGGACGATGACCATGCGGAGCAGGCGGAGAAAGATGACGCCCAGGGGCTGAACGTAGCGCACACGCTCGCCGAGCACTCCTCCAAAGACGAGCCCAAGGGCCATGCCGAGCAGAATCTGCCAATGAAGCTGCCGGTACCACGCACGCCGCGTCCTCGCCATGCTCATTCCCCCCACGGGCTTCGCGATTTCTAAAGATTGCGTGGCCGCAGCTGCGCGACGTGGCGCAGGCTGCCAAGGGACTGGGCTTTCAACCCGGGATGCTTCCCGATCACTCCGGTGATCCGGGGCTCTGACCTCTCAGCTCGACGACCAGCTGGAACGCGCGCTTGCCGAGCCGGTAACGCGGTTCGAAATCCAGCAGTGCGTCGAGGCCGGTGCCGTCTATCGTGCGGCGCACGCGGGCCTGCGCCGCGGGCGTCAGAGCACGGTACGCATCCAGTGGCCGCTGGACCATCCAGAGGGTGTACGGGCTGGTGAAGCGCTCGAAGGATACGCCACGCAGCGCGGTGCGATGCATTCCGACCCCCCGAGGGGGCTGCGCCAAATCGGCCGGCTTGCTGTCAGCCCATGTCTCGAAAGCGCGAATGTCGTCGAGCAGAAGCGGCACGGCGTCGCTGCCCACGAGCTTCAGCAACGGGAGCAGCGTCGCTGGGATCTCGTCGTCCGCAACAAAGGTACCGCTCCGTGGGCGGGGGTGGTTCATCCGTTCAATCCAGGCGCACACGTGCGGCGCCGTCTCGCGCAGCAAACGCCCCGGCACTGCGTCGAGGTAGAGGTGCGCGTAGAGCGGTCCGAGCAACGCTAGGTCGGCCAGCGACATCCGGCTGCCAAGTAGAAAGTCGTGCGCGTCGAAGTGCTGCGAGAGAATGCTGAGCAGGTCCCGGGTGTGCGCTTCGATGGCCGGGATCGTCTCCGCGTGGATGCCCAACAGTGGTAGGCTGCCCTTCATCCGATCAGCAAAAGCATTCGCGCTGTCAGCTTGACCCGTCGCGCGGGCGAAGTCGGCCCGCGCCTTCGCTTCGCTCTCCGCGAAGCTCCAGCGGTAGTGCATGGCGGGGAGGATCCCGAACTCATCGGCGTACACTTCGAGCAGATATGCCACGCTACGCTGCACCGGCGTGGGTGGATAGATCGGCGGCTCGGGAAACCGCCGCTCCAGCTCGTCCAGAATGTCGCTGGTATCCTGCAAGGTCTCATCGTCTGGGGTGATGACGACCGGAATGAATGCCAGGCCGGTACGCGGAATGATGATGTCCCGGTACACCGCAGGGGTCACGGCGATCTCCTCGCAGGGAATGTCCTTGTAGCGAAAGAAGGGCCGCAGCTTGCCGGAGAAATACGAGATCTCGGCCCCGTAGAAGCGGTATTTCCGGGTGCTATTCATCAACCTCTCGGCGGTGCGGCGCCTCCGCTCAGCTTTCGGGCCCCATGATGTTGCAGCCTGCTTCTCGCAAGATCGGCTCGAGCCGGCCCTTGTCCGGCACACGGGCATAGCGCGCCCGTAGCGCGGCCAATGATTTTGCGTGATACTTCTGTGTCTCCTGAGTGAACGGCTTGCCACCAAGGGTCATTGTGAAGCTCTGTTGCCCTGCTGCCAGCGCTTGAGCGTTGGCGGTGGTCCAGGGCAGGAAGATTTTGCCCACTTCCTCTTTCAGCAGCGGCATCAACGAGGATCCGAGCGCATCCCAGTTTTCGAACTCTCCCTCGACCCGTGGAGTGAGCATGCGCCTGATCCAGGCCAGCACGTTGGGTGCGCCTGCCGTCATGATCGCAGCCGGCGTCGGATCGGTGGAGCACTGGTAGAGCTGCGGGTAAAGCCCGAAGTCCGCGAATGCTGGCCGGCCACCGAAGAGGTACCGTCGTTGCGCGAGGTGCCTGTTGAGAATGGCCAGCTGGCGCGTGAAGGAGTCTTCGATTTGGTCCTTGGTCTGTGTGGAAGAGCCCACGAACTTCAGCCGCGGAATCATGCGTTCCTTGACCGTCTCGCATGCGCCTGGGAGATCAGCGTCGGGCAGGTCCGGCATCATGCTGCGCGCGATGCGCTCGGCGGCCGACCGCTGATCGGCTTCATAGAACCAGCGGTAGTGGAACATCGGCTTGTTGCCCCACTCATCGCCGTACTCTTCGATCAACGCCGACAGAAAAGCGAGTGCAGGATCGGTGGGGTGAATCGACGGCTCTGGGTGCAGCGCTTCAAAGTGCTCGATGATCGGGGTCGAATCCTGCAGGCCGTGACCGTCGGGGGTGACCACCAGCGGAATCAAGGGAAGCTTGGCGTAGCGTTGGAACTCCGCCTGATTCGCCGCACTGCGGACAACCCACTGGTGCGGGATCCGCTTGTAGCGGAAGTACGAGCGCACTTTGACGGAGTACGGCGACAGCTCAGAACCGAAAATTCGATACATCTCAGTCATGCCCCACCCTCGCGAAACTCCGTCGCAGCAGCTCGGTGCCCGGATGTCCCGTCCGTCCGGGGCCTTCCTCCACACCCGCGTACCCCGTTTCCGTGTCGATGTCGACCCCGGCGCTTCAGCCTGCTGCCGCGGCATCTGTCATCTTCCCTCGGGCACTCGGCTGGTCGCTCCTGTTGCCACGCTGATCCGATTTGGTCTAAGCACTGATCCTGGAGCACGGTAGTGCGTTGCACTTGGGAGGCCCATGAACTTCGACTTTTCGGATGATCAGCAGCTGCTTCGGAAGACGGCGCGCGAGTTCCTCGAAGCGCATGCGCCGCTGAGTTTGTGCCGTGCAGTCCTCGAATCGGGTGCGGCGTACTCTGACGCGCTGTGGAAAGGTGTTGCAGAGCTGGGGTGGCTGGGGACCGCCATTCCCGAGCAATGGGGCGGTGCAGGATTCGGCCGCTTGGAGCTGGCAGTGCTGGCGGAGGAACTCGGCCGTGCCTTGGCACCGATTCCTTTCTCCTCGAGCGTCTATCTTGCCACCGAGGCGATCCTGGAAGCCGGATCGACGCAGCAGAAACAGGAATACCTCCCGCGGCTTGCCAGCGGCGAGTGGATCGGTTGCTTCGCGCACCCGGAGACAGGAGGGGAAACGGGCGCGAAGACGGTCGCCACGACGTTCGCTGATGGTAGGCTGACGGGTGTGAAGGTGGCTGTGCCAGACGGCGACGTAGCACACTGCGCCGTGGTAACGGCGAGGTGCGGGGACCGGGTGCTTCTCACCCTGGCGGATCTGACCGGCAACGGCGTCGAACGCAAGCGGGTTGGGTCCATCGACCCGAGCCGGTCCCTGGCGGCGATTCGCTTTGACGGTGCCGCCGCCGAGCCGCTTGGGGACGTGACAACTGCCTGGGCAACCGTTCAGAAGCTGCGCGACCGCGCGGCGGTGTACATGGCCTTCGAACAGCTCGGCGGCGCGGAACGCGCCTTCGAAATCACGCGGGAGTTCTGCCTGGGGCGGTACGCTTTCGGTAGACCCATTGCGTCGTTTCAAGCGATCAAGCACCGCCTTGCGGACCTCTATGTGGAAATCGAGCTGGCGCGTTCCAACGCCTACTACGGCGCCTGGGCGCTCGACAATGATAGCGACGAGCTGGGCATCGCGGCATGCGGCGCGCGCGCCAGCGCAACCGACACGTTCGAACTGGCGAGCCAGGAGATGATCCAGATGCACGGCGGTGTCGGCTACACCTGGGAGTTCGACTGCCACCTCTTTTACCGGCGCGCCAAGCTGCTCAGCGCTGTGCTCGGCAGCGCAAGCCAGTGGCGAGAACACCTGATCCAACGCCTCCGGACGCCCCAAGCCCAGGCGTGAGCGGGCAACGCGAGGCACGATCATCACGTCAGGAGGACGGCATGGATTTCAACGATACCCCGGACGAAGCGGCATTCAGGGCGGAGGTGCGTGCGTGGCTGGACGCGAGCGCCGAACGGCTGAAGCCCGGCGAACGCCCCACCGGCTTGGCCGAAGGACGTGCGGAGCCAGGCACCATCAAGCGAGCGCAAGCCTGGCAGGCCAAGAAGGCGGATGCCGGGTGGGCGTGCATCACCTGGCCGAAGGAGTACGGCGGACGCGGGGCTGCGCCCATCCAGAGCGTGATCTGGAATCAGGAGGAAAGCCGCTACCGCATCCCTCCCAACATCTTCGGCATCGGCCAAGGAATGCTGGGGCCGACCATCATGGTCCACGGCACGGACGAGCAGAAGCAACGGTATCTCAGACCGATGCTGCGCGGCGAAGAGATTTGGTGCCAGCTCTTTAGCGAACCGAGTGCGGGCTCGGACCTGGCTGGTCTGCGGACGAGCGCGGTCCGTGACGGCGACGATTGGGTCATCAACGGCCAGAAGATCTGGACCACCGGCGCCCAGTACTGCAAGTGGGGGATGATTGTGACGCGTACGGACCCAACCGCCACGAAGCACCGTGGAATCACGTATTTCATTGTGGACATGAAATCGCCGGGCATTGAGATTCGTCCGATCAAGCAGATTAACGGCGTGTCGGGGTTCAACGAGGTGTTCTTCAGCGACGTGCGCCTGCCGGACAGGAATCGAGTCGGCGCCGCGAACGATGGCTGGAGAGCGGCGTTGACCACGCTGATGAACGAACGCCACGCGATCGGTGCCGGCGGCGCCGGTGGCCCGGGTTTCAATGACCTCGTCCGGCTCGCCAAAGAGACGGACTGGGCCGGTCGGCCGGCGTTTGCCGACGAGTCGGTCCGCCAGCGGCTGGCCAGGTTCTACATCCGCCTCAAGGGCCTCCAGTTTACCGGCTATCGAACGCAGACGGCCTTGTCACGTGGCGCGACGCCCGGCCCGGAAAGCTCGATCGGGAAGCTGGTCGGTGCCCCTCTGCGCCAAGAAATGGCGAGCTTCGCAGTCGATCTCCAGGGCGCCGCAGGCGCGGTGATGGATCGGACGGCCGCGCCCGAAGGAGGAGTGTGGCAGCAGATGTACCTCGGCAGCCCCGGCCTGCGGCTGGCAGGCGGGACCGACGAGATCTTGCGGAACATCATCGCCGAGCGCGTCCTGCGCCTGCCGCCGGAGATTCGGGTCGATAAGAACCTCCCCTTCAAGGACGTTCCGACAGGTCCGCCCAACGCTTAG
>JBHHYR010000022.1:0-31740 GCA_046757585.1 Binatia bacterium
TGGCGTTGCTGGCGATGCTCGTGAACGTCGTGCTCTGCGCCGCGCTGGTGGCGCGCCAGCGTACGGGGCGAGGCCAATTCGTATCGACCTCGCTGCTGCGTACGGGCATGTACGTGTTGGGTTGGGACTTGAACATCCGGCTGCGCTACGGCACAGTCGCACCACCCAACACCCGCTTCGATGTTCCTAACCCGTTGGTCAATAGCTACAAGGCTGGTGATGGGCGCTGGTTCTGGCTCGTCGGCCTACAGGGGGACCGCCACTGGCCCGATCTGGTACGGGCCATCGCGCGTCCCGATCTGCTTGACGCCGCGCGCTTTCGCGATATCAAGGTGCGCCGGGAGAACGCCGCGGCGCTGGTGTCGATCTTGGATGGGGTCTTCGCCAGCAAACGGCTCAACGAATGGGTCGAGATCTTCGATCGGGAAAACGTCTGGTGGGCCCCGGTGCAGACCCCCGACGAAGTGGTTGACGATCGCCAGGTCCGTTCGGCCGGCGGCGTTGTGAGCGTCGCCACCGGCGATGGTTACGCCGAGATGGTTGCCAGTCCCGCTGATTTTTCCGCCACACCCTGGAGAGCCGGCGAACCGGCACCCGAGTTCGCGCAGCACACTGAGGAGATCTTGTTGGAAATGGGCTTCGACTGGGAGGGGATCGCGAAACTGAAGGAGGACGGCGCGATTCCGTGACCGCCATCCACGGACAACGGTACGAGTCTGAACGGTTCACACGGAAAACCAATGCGCGTTCCGCTCAAGGAAGGCCTGTTTACCATGCCCGCCGATCCGGGCGCGGCGCGCCTGCTGGGTAGTCGATGCCTCAGCTGTACGCGCTGGAATTTTCCGGCGCAGAGTCTGTGCCCGTACTGCTCGCGGGAAGGTTGTGCAACGATGCCGTTGAGTCCGCGGGGCGTGGTAGAGGTGTGCACGACGGTCGTCAATCGGCCGCCCGGATACGAGGGGAAGATACCGTTCGGCTTCGGGGTGGTCGAATTGCCCGAGGGAATCCGGCTCATTGCACGCATGACTGACCCGGACCGAAGCCCGCCGGGAACGCCGGTGCGGCTGGTCCTCGAGCCGTTGTATATTGATACGGAAGGGCGCGAGGTCATCACGTATGCCTACGAACCACTCACCGGGGCGGTGGACGGTGGGCCTTGATCCGAAAATGAATCGGAGATCGTACGCGAGCCTCGCTCAGGGGGCACGGGTGCCGGCCGCCACGGATCCCGTCCGTTCGCAAAGGAGGGGGGATTTGATGATGCGTCGCAAAATCCCCCTCAGTCGCCCGTCGGTGAAGAGCGAGGCAGCGAGAAAGGCCCGTGTAGAGCGCGACTGATGCGTCCGGTATATATCTCTGGCGTTGGGATTCACCCGTTCGGCCGCTTCGCTGAGAAAAGTGTGGTTGCGATGGGTCAGGCTGCTGTCCGCATGGCGATCGAAGACGCCGGCGGCGACGGCCGGGGCTTCCAGGCAGCTTACTGTGGAACGGTCTACAGCGGCGTGGCGGCCGGGCACAAGGTTCTGACGAGTATCGGGCTTACCGGGATGCCGATCATCAACATCGAAGCCGGCTGCGCCAGCGGCAGCGCGGCACTGCGCCTTGGCGTGCAGGCGGTCGCGGCGGGGTACTACGACCGCGTGCTGGTGTTTGGCATGGAGAAGATGCCCAAGGGCATCATCCGCTCGAGCTTCTTCGAACCGTGGCGGGAGCAGGGTGGGCTGGCGGTGACCCCTGCATACTTCGCGTTGCGCGCCCGCCGCTTGATGCGGGACTCGGGTGTGACCGTGGAACATCTCGCCCTCGTGTCGGTGAAGAACCACCACAATGGCGTTCACAATCCACACGCCATGTTCCGCAAGGAGCTTTCGATCCAAGCGGTGCTCGCCTCCCCCCTCGTCTGCGACCCGCTGCGCTTGTACATGCTCTGCTCTCCGAACGAAGGTGCCGCCGCGGTGGCGCTGTCGGCCAACCCCGTGGAGACCGGCGATGCGCGCGTGCGCGTTGCCGCTGCCACGCTGCGTTCGCACTTGCCCGGTAACGTGTTGGGTGAGCACACGCCGCTCAGTGGACTCGCCGACGACCGCATCCCAAGCCCGACGGAACTGGCGGCGCGGGAGGCCTACGAAACGGCGGGGCTCGGTCCGCAAGACCTCGATGTCGTCGAGTTGCAGGACACCGATTCCGCCCGGGAGCTCCTCTCGTACGAGGAATTGAGCCTATGTCCCAAAGGCATGTCCGCTCAATGGATCGCCGCGGGCAAGACGGCACTGACGGGCACCTTACCCGTGAACCCGAGCGGTGGGCTTCTCTCCAAGGGCGAGCCGCTCGGAGCCTCGGGTCTCGGGCAGGTTGTGGAACTGTACTGGCAGTTGCGTGGGCACGCCGGCGCGCGCCAGGTTGCGAATGCCAAGGTAGCCCTGGCCCATACGGTGGGGAGAGGGGCCAACGCGGCGGTCGTGATTCTGACGCGATAAGTAACATGATGCCCTCACCGCAAGGCAGGCCGCCGGCCCGGACCGAACCCCGGCTTGGCCGGGTGTCCTCGTAGGGTTTGCATCGGGGACCTGCCGTTGGCCATACTGGGATGGTTCCGGAGCGTTTGGCATGCAGATCACGGTGTCATACAAGTTTGTGAAACGACTGACGGGAGGACACGAACGATGAAGCCTGAAGATCTGATCCTCGTGAGCGTGGATGATCATGTGGTGGAACCACCGACCGTATTCGAGCACCATCTCGCCGCGGAGTACAAGGCCCGAGCCCCGCACGTGGTGCACAAGCGGGACGGCACCGATGTCTGGGTTTTCGAGGGCGAGCAGATTCCCAACATCGGACTCAACGCCGTGGTTGGGCGCCCGCCCGAGGAGTACGGCATGGAGCCGACGTCCTTCGAGCAGCTACGCCCGGGGACCTACGACATTCACGCACGTATCCAGGACATGAATGCCAACGGCATGCTCGCCTCGATGTGCTTCCCGTCGTTCCCGGGCTTGTGTGGCGCGCTCTTCTTTCGCCAGACCGACAAGCACCTTGCCCGGATCATCCTGCACGCATACAACGACTGGCACATCGACGAGTGGTGTGCCACCTATCCCGGCCGCTTCATCCCACTGGCGTTGTTACCGTTCTGGGACCCGCGGCTGATGGCCGAAGAAGTACGCCGCGTGGCCAAGAAGGGCTGCCATGCGGTGAGTTTTACCCAAAGCCCCGATTCACTGGGACTGCCCAGCGTACACGACCCACACTGGGATCCATTCTGGAAAGCGTGCGCGGACGAAGGTACGGTGGTGTGCATCCACATTGGGTCGGGCGCCAATATGAAGATCTCTTCTAGCGACGCCCCGGTGGACGTGCTGATCACCGTACAGCCGATCGCCTGTGTCGACTGCGCGGCGGATATCTTGTGGTCGCGTGTGTTGAGAGAGTTCCCTGCGATCAGGTTCGCTCTCTCCGAAGGTGGGATCGGCTGGGTCCCTTACTTCCTCGAGCGTGTCGATTACGTGCATCAGCATCACCACGCGTGGACGCATCAGGACTTCGGCGGCAAGCAGCCAAGCGAGGTCTGGCGCGAACATATCATCACCTGCTTCATCGATGACCCGATTGGGGTACGGACCCGGCACGGGGTGGGCCTCGACACTATCACCTGGGAGTGTGACTATCCGCACTCGGACACAACGTGGCCCAGGTCACCGGAGGTTCTGGCCCGCAGCTTCGAAGGCGTGCCGGATGCCGACGTTAGGAAGATCACGCATGAGAACGCATTGCGCGTGTTCCGAATGGATCCCTTCGCACACCGGCCGAAAGAGAAATGCACGGTAGGAGCGTTGCGTGCGGAATCACCCGATGTGGACCTGTCCGTGAAGTCGCAAGGTGGCAAACCCCCGGTGACCGGCGAGATTCGCCCCGTCACGACCCAGGACGTGCTGCAGCAGCTAGCGAGTGTTTACAGCACCGTCCCGGAGTGATCGCCCGCGAGATGAAGCTTGCGTACGGCCCGCAGCACGAAGCCCTGCGGCAGGAGCTGCGGGCGTATTACCGGAAGCTGTTGACACCCGAGATCCGCGCAGAAGTTGCCCGTAGTGAGGGTGTCGGACCGAGCGTCCGCGCAGTCGTCCGGCAAATGGGCGCCGACGGCTGGCTCGGCATCGGCTGGCCGAAGGAGTACGGCGGCCGCGGCATGACCCCCATCGAGCAGTTCATCTTTTTTGATGAGTCGATGCGTGCTGGCGCGCCGGTACCGATGCTGACCGTCAACTCCGTGGCGCCGACAATCATGCAGTTCGGCTCGGAAGAACAGAAGCAGTTCTACCTGCCAAGAATTTTGAAGGGCGAGATTCACTTCGCCATCGGGTACACCGAGCCGGAGGCCGGGACAGATCTCGCCGCTCTCAAGACGCGTGCAGTACGCGACGGTGACGAGTTCGTCATCAACGGCCAGAAAGTCTTCACCAGTCTCGCCACCGATGCCGACTATGTGTGGCTTGCCGTGCGCACCGATCCAGAGGCGCCGAAGCACAAGGGCATCTCGATTCTCATCGTCCCGACAGCGACGCCCGGGTTCCGCTGTGTACCGATCAGGAACATGGGAAGTGTGAACACCAACCAGACCTTCTACGACGACGTACGGGTGACGGCGGCGAACCTGGTCGGTAAGCTCAATGGGGGCTGGAAGCTGATCGTCAGCCAGCTCAACCACGAGAGGGTGACACTGTGTAGCTCGGGGATGATCGAAGGCCGTGTCGAAGACGTCATCCGCTGGGCGAAGCAGACCAAGCTCTGCGACGGCAGTCGAGTGATCGATCAGCCGTGGGTGCAGCTCCATATCGCTCGCATTCACGCGCGCCTCGACTTCCTCCGGCTCATGAACTTCAAGGTGGCCTGGGGTGCCGAACAGAACCAGCCGCTCAACCCGGCGCACGCTTCCACCATCAAGGTGTTCGGCACCGAGTTCTACCTCGAGGCCTGCCGCCTCATGTTGGAGATCCTCGGCCCGGCGGCCAATTTCCGGCCTGGGTCACCAGCTGCAGCGCTCAATGGCGCAATTGGCACCCTCCTTCGATCGATTCACATCCTCACCTTCGGGGGAGGCACCAACGAAATGCAGCGCGACCTGATCGCTCTCTTCGGCCTCGGTATGCCCGTGCAGCCACGCTTCTAGGTCTGAGTGACCGGGCTTTCCGAGTCGCTTGGCGTCCTTTCCTTGATACGGAGCGCCGGAATGAGCGCAGCGCGCGTGCAGCTGTGGACTAGGAGATTATGATGGACTTCTCTCTGAGCGATGAACAGCATGCGATGGCAGAGCTCGCAGCGCGAATTCTCGCCGATCGCTGTACGCTCGAACGTTTGAAGGCGGTCGAAGCGAGTGACGATCGCTATGACCGCCAGCTCTGGACTGAGTTTGCCAAGGCGGGTCTCCTCGGGGCGGCCTTGCCCGAGCGCGTCGGCGGCAGCGAGGGTGGACTCGTCGAGATCTGCCTTCTACTCGAGCAGCAGGGCCGCAGGGTCGCGATGATCCCTCTCCTGCCGGTGATCGTCTCCGCGGCGATGCCGCTGGCCAGGTTCGGCTCCGCCGAGCAGCAGCAACGCTACCTGCCCGATGTCATCGCCGGCAAGACGCTGCTCACAGCAGCACTGACCGAACTGGGCAGCGGCAGCCGGGCGCCGGCGTGTGCAGCAACGCGGGTAGGGGAGGCCTGGCGACTGTCAGGCGTAAAGGTGGCGGTGCCAATGGCACACGTGGCGGCGGTGGTCCTGGTGCCGGCACGTACGCCCGACGGCCAGGTGGGCGTGTTCCTCGTCGATCCCCAGGCGCCTGGTGTCAGCCTCGAACGGCAGGAGACCACGAACTGGGAGAGCCAGTGGCGAATGGATCTGTCAGACGTGGCCGTCGGACCGGACGGCGTTCTGGGATCCCTAGGCGAGGGCGCCAGTATTCTCAACTGGATCGTTGACCGGAGCACCGTCGGTCTGTGTGCGGTCGCGTCTGGTACCAGTCAAGAGGCCATACGGATCACGGCGGAGTACGCCTCGAACCGCAAGCAGTTCGACAAACCGATCGCGATGTTCCAGGCGGTGGGTCAGCGCATGGCGGATTCGTACATCGACAACGAGGCGGTCAACCTGACGATGTGGCAAGCGGCGACGCGGCTGGCTGAAGAGATGCCGTCCGCGAAAGAGGTTGCCACCGCCAAGTACTGGGCGGCAGAGGGCGGGAGCCGCATCGGTCACGCCGCCTTGCACATCCACGGTGGCATCAGCATTGACGTCGATTACCCCATCCACCGGTATTTTCTCTGGCTTAAACAGATCGAGTACACGCTCGGCGCCGCGACGCCGCAACTCGTCCACCTCGGCGAGCTGATCGCCGCGGAGCCGGCATGAGACAGGAGACCTCAGGAAGGGACCTGCGGTCGCCATCGCGAGAATACGCGCGCCGCTCGCCGAACTGTGGAAGTTGGGCTACTTGGAGGGCAACGCCAGCTGCGTGGTCAGCAGGGATCCTCAGAAACGACAAAGGACGGCTCACCGTGTCTCAAACTTGAGAATGCGCCCCCTCCGGCCTATACGGGCAACTTGGCGCTCAGCTGATGCTGGGGGACGGCGGGCTCATTCGGGCTGTGCCAACTCGGGCAGTTGCTGCTCGGCTGCGGCAATATCCTGGCGCTGCGGGGAGTTGTGCAGCCTGTCATCACGGTGATCGCGGCGACGCCTTGGCAGCTGACGCTGGCAGTGTCACATCCACGTTGGCAGTCTTGCCGCTTTCGACCGTAACGTCACGTTCCGTGCTCCCGAGCAGTTCGTGCCAAACGTTCAGGGTGTACGTCCCTGGCGGCACCTGCTCGAGGCGGAAGCGTCCCTGTGCGTCGGTCACCGTGTGGTACGGGTTCTCGCCGATGAAGAGGTAGGCATGCATCCAAGTGTGGCGCACGTTGCAGTTGATATCGACCAGTCCTGGATATGCAAGCGGCCGGTGTACGGTACGTCCCTTCGGAACCGCTACGTTGAACAGCGTCCGAGCACCGAGGCGCGCGTCGGCGTCATGCAGAAACGGATCGCTGTTGTGGATCTGGATCATTTGGCCCGCAGTGGCCGTGAGAACGTGGGGAACAAAGGCACACTTGACGTTGTCAAGCTTGACGGGGCGCTGGCGCGGTATGGCCTTACCGGCAGCAACGTTTTCCAGATACACGACAGCGTTGCGTAATGCACCGTCTTTTCCGACAACCAGCCGTTCGTCCGGGATGGTCTTGCCGCATCGGTCCTGGTGCTTGAACACGGGCTGAGCCGGCAGCGCCGGCAGC
Source organism: Binatia bacterium (assembly GCA_046757585.1). GTDB lineage: Bacteria > Desulfobacterota > Binatia > HRBIN30 > HRBIN30 > JBHHYR01. The sequence continues at coordinate 7,308 of JBHHYR010000022.1, forward strand.
TGGCCCGTGACCCGCACGTGACCGGTGATCGTGCCACCGTTGGTGACCTGGATCTCCCGATAGTGAGACTGTGCAGCCACTTGGGTCGCAGCTGCTAAGATACACCCCACAATGATGGCGCTCGGCGGAACTCGCATCACAGTCTCTCCTGTCTCCCGGCGTCCCACGCACTAGGCCTCGCTACTCGGCGAGCATGGAGCATGCCACCACGCAGCAGGCGGAGGCGGGATGGCATGCTCCGATTGACCCCCGTATCACGTTCGCACGAACGAGAACAACGCACCCGCCGGCTCCTGTGGTACTGGACTCGCCCTGCGACGTAGAGCTATGGCGTGAGGTGGGAGGTGGTATGGTTTGTGCGGAGTTCAAGGACCAAGGGAGGGGAATATGGCATCAAACCGAATGGCGGTACTTGCGGCCGGCTGTGTTGCGTTGAGCGCGTATCTGTGGGGCATGGCGGCGCCAGCTGCCGCCAGTGACATCGTCAAGGGCACGGTTGTCCTCCCCCGGGACAGTGGATCGGTGCGTAATGTCGTGGTCTATCTCGAAGGTGCCATCGGCACGCCTATGCCGTCTACGGTCGTCATCGACCAGAAGGGCCTCAAGTTTGTGCCGCACGTGGTTGCCATCGTGAAGGGCAGCACGGTGAAGTTCTTGAACAGCGATCCGGTCTTCCACAACGTCTACTCGAGCTCAGCTACGAAGCGGTTCGACCTCGGCATGTTCGCCCAAGGTGAATCGCGCAACGTGACCTTCGATACTCCGGGCGTGGTTGAACTGCGCTGCGCCGTGCATCCTAAGATGCAGGGCTTCGTTCTCGTGCTGGAGAACAATTATTTCACGACGCCGGACGAGCGGGGCGACTTCCAGATCGGTGGTGTTCCGCGTGGTCGCTACAAGCTGCGCGCCTGGCACGAGGCGCTCCCTGCTGTCGAGACATGGGTCAACCTGGAGGAGGCGAAGCTGCGGGACATCGAACTCCGCTTTCACCGGTAACCAGCGGGAAACCGAAGGCGGAACACCAGGAACCAGAAACCGGGGATCACGGGCTAGGGGTCAGGGAGCGGGGACTCAGGAAGACGAGGGGTGAGGTCGAGCGCTGCCGCAAGTAGCGTCTGGGTGTAGGGGTGCTGGGGCCGCGCGAAGATCTCAGCGGCTGAGCCGCGTTCGACGACCTGGCCCGCGCGCATCACAATGACCTCGTCGCTGAGCGCGCGGACGACGCGCAGATCATGACTGATGAACAGGTAGGCCAACTTGTAGCGTGCCTGCAACCGGCGCAGGAGGCCGACGATCTGCGCCTGGACGGACATGTCCAGCGCGGAGGTGGGTTCGTCGAGCACGACGAAGCGGGGCCGCAAGGCCATGGCGCGGGCAATGGCGATGCGTTGGCGCTGGCCGCCGGAAAACTCGTGCGGGTACCGATCGCGGCACGCTGGGTCGAGGCCGACCTCTTGCAGGACCTGGTCAATCAGCCGGCGCCGCTCCTGCAGGCTGTGGCCGATCGCATGAACACGGAGCCCTTCGTCGATGATCTGGCCCACGGACAGCCGCGGGGAAAGGGAGCCGTACGGATCCTGAAAGACCACCTGCATTTCACGGCGCAACGGACGCAGCGTGTTCGACGAGAGCCCCTGGATGTCACGGCCACAGAACGCGATGTGTCCGGCGCTGCGCTGCAGGCGGAGCAGCGCCAGCCCCAGCGTTGTCTTGCCAGATCCGCTTTCGCCCACGACACCCACGGTCTGCCCCGCACGCACGCGAATGCTGATGCCGTCGACGGCCTTGATGTGATCGACGGTTCGGCGCAGCACCCCGGCCTTGATCGGGAACCACACTTTGACGTCCTCGGCCGAGAGGACGATGGGCGCGTTCGCGTGCGCCGCCGGCGGGCGAGGCGTGGGCTGAGCGTTGAGCAGGTGGCGGGTGTAGTCGTGGAGCGGATGCGCGAAAATTGTCGCCGTTGGGCCGCGCTCGACGATCTCGCCCTGCGTCATGACGCAGACGTGCTCGGCCACGCTTCGGACAATCGTCAGGTCATGCGTGATCAATAACAGTGCCATGCCGAACCGCATCTGCAGCTGCTTCAGGAGCCGCAGGATTTGTGCCTGAATGGTGACGTCGAGCGCCGTCGTCGGTTCGTCGGCGATCAACAGGTCAGGTTCATTGGCCAGGGCCATCGCAATCATGACCCGCTGGCGCTCACCGCCCGACAGCTGATGCGGGTAGGCGCCCAGGCGTTGCTCGGCTTCGCGCAGCCCGACTAGCCGGAGGAGCTCCAGCGTGCGCGCCCGGGCCGCGCGGCTCCCCATTGCCTTGTGGACGACCAGGACCTCGCTGACCTGCTTCTCGATCACATGGAGCGGGTTGAGCGAGGTCATGGGTTCTTGAAAGATCATGGCGATCCGGTTGCCGCGTACCCGCTGCAGCGTTGCTTCGTTCGCCCCCACCAGTTCCTGCCCCTGGAACCGGATGCTGCCACTTGGGTGGCGTGCCGCCGGGTACGGCAAGAGCTGAAGGATGGAAAGCGCAGTGACTGACTTGCCTGAGCCGCTCTCCCCAACGAGGGCAAGCGTTTCCCCCTTGCGGATCTCGAGTGAGAGGCGGTGTACTGCTCGGACCTCGCCATCAGGCGTGTCGAAAACGACACTGAGGTCGCGGACTTGGAGAAGCGGGACGGTCATTGCGTCCTGCGCGGGTCGAACGCGTCGCGGACGGCTTCGCCGATGAAGATCAACAAGCTCAACATGACCGCCAGCACGGTGAAGCCCTCGATCCCGATCCACGGGGCTTGGAGGTTCGCCTTGCCCTGCGCCAGGATCTCGCCCAGCGAGGGTGAACCCGGAGGCAGGCCGAAACCGAGGAAGTCGAGCGACGTGAGGGTGGTGATGGCACCATTTAGAATGAAAGGCAGAAAAGTCAGCGTTGCCACCATGGCGTTTGGCAGGACGTGCTTGAACATGATCACGGAGTCGCGGACGCCGAGCGCGCGCGCCGCGCGCACGTAGTCGAAGTTGCGGGCACGCAAGAACTCAGCGCGCACCACGCCGACCAGCGACGTCCAACTGAACAGGAGCATGAGACCGAGAAGCCACCAGAAATTTGGCGTGACGAGACTTGCCAGAATGATCAACAGATAGAGCACGGGCAGCCCGCCCCACATCTCGATGAAGCGCTGGAACAAGAGATCGGTCCAGCCGCCGAAATACCCTTGCACCGCCCCGGCGAGGACCCCGACGACCGAACTGACCAAGGTCAGCGCCAAGCCGAACAGCACGGAGATCCGGAAACCATAGATGAGCCGGGCGGTCAGGTCCCGTCCCTGGTCGTCGGTGCCCAGCCAGTTTTCTGCGGACGGGGGAGCTGGCGCTGGTACCGGGAGATCATAGTTGATCGTATCGTAGCGGTCGCGAATCGGCGGCCAGAGCATCCAACCCCGGTTGTTGATCAGCGTGGCCACTGCCGGGTCACGGTAATCCGCCGCACTCGGCAGAACACCGCCAAAGGTGGTTTCCGGGTATGTCCGCAGAACCGGAAAGTAGAATCGACCCGCATACTCGACCAACAACGGCCGGTCGTTGGCGACGACGTCGGCACACAGACTAAAGCTGAACAGCCCCAGGAAGATCCACAGGGACCAGAACCCACGCCGATTCCGGCGGAAGTTGTGCAGCCGCCGCCGTGTGAGGGGGCTGATGCGCCGGCCGAGCAGCCGCGCGCGCGCCACCTCTCAAGCCTCCCGGCTGGCGAAATCGATGCGCGGGTCGACTAAGACGTAGGTCAGGTCGCTGACCAAGTTCAGCAGTAGCCCTACAAGGGTGTACATGTAGAGCGTGCCGAACATGATCGGATAGTCGCGGTTGATCGCTGCGTCGAAACCGAGCAACCCCAGGCCGTTCAATGAAAAAATCACCTCGACGAGCAAGGCCCCGGTGAACAAAACGCCGACGAAGGCGGCCGGAAACCCTGCAATGACGATTAGCATCGCGTTGCGGAAGACGTGGCCGTACAGTACCCGCTTCCTAGTCAGGCCCTTTGCCCGAGCCGTGACGACGTATTGCTTGTTGATCTCGTCAAGGAACGAGTTTTTGGTGAGCATCGTCAGCGATGCAAACCCGCCAATGACCAGGGCCGTAATCGGTAAGGCGATGTGCCAGAAGTAGTCGGCGATTGCGGCGGGCCAGCCGAGCTGCGACCAGTTGTCGGAAACCAAGCCGCGCAGCGGGAACCACTGGAAGAAGCTGCCGCCCGCAAAGAGTACGATGAGCAGCACGGCGAACAGGAAACCCGGGATCGCGTAGCCGATGATGACCATGGCGCTCGTCCATGTGTCGAATGCGGCACCATCGCGCACTGCTTTCGCAACCCCCAGTGGAATCGAGATCAGGTAGACCAGCAGCGTAGTCCACAGGCCCAGTGAAACCGAAACTGGCAGGCGTTCGAGGATGAGATCGATCACCGGCCGGTCCTGGTAGAAGCTGTCGCCGAAATCGAACACCAGGTAACTTTTCATCATGTGGACGAAACGCTCGGTGGCAGGTCGGTCGAAGCCGTAGAGTTTTTGGAGCTGCTGGACGAATTCCGGGTTAAGGCCACGCGCCCCACGGGATGTGCTCGCGACGCCTGCGCCTCCGGTCTCACCGCGCATCGACCCTCCCACCCGGGCAGTGGCGGCCACGGCTGAGCCCTTGAGACGCGCGATCATGAGTTCCACCGGTCCGCCAGGGGCGGCCTGCACGATGACGAAGTTGATGACCATGATCCCAAAGAGGGTAGGGACCATCAGCAGAAGGCGTCGGATGATGTAGGCGAGCATGGACTGCCGCGTGGGTCGTGATTACCTGGACAGCTGGCCCTTGCGTCGAGCCAGCCGCGCATCCCTCTGAGGGTCCACCCACCATGTGTCGAAACCCAAGGCGTACTTGGGCGACAGGCGCGGCCGGCCGAACTTGTCCCAGAAGGCAACGCGGAAACCCTGCAGATGCCAGTGCGGAATGACGTACTGGCCCCAGAGCAGGACGCGATCCAAGGCACGGGTCCGGTCGATCAGGCTCTGGCGATCAGGAGCCGCGATCAGCAAAGCGACGAGCTGGTCAACCACGGGGTCTTTGATGCCTGCCAGGTTGCGGCTGCCTCGAGTATCGGCGGCCGCGGAGGTCCAGCGGTCCGTTTGCTCGTTGCCGGGCGAGAGCGACTCCGGCCATAAGGCCACGGTCATGTCGAAGTCGAAGCTGTCCATCCGGTTCTGGTACTGCGCCGTGTCGACGGTGCGCACACGCGCGCTGATTCCTAACCGCATAAGATTCTTGACGAAGGGAAGCGTGACGCGCTCGAAGGACGGATCGGCCAGCAAGATTTCGAACTGCATCGGGAGCCCGGCCCGATTCACCAGCTGCATGTCCTTGACGGTCCACCCGGCCTCGCCAAGCAGCTTGAGCGCCTCGACGAGATTGGAACGGATGTCGCCGGAGCCATCGGTTGCCGGCGGCTCGTACGGTTTGCTGAAGACCTCCGGCGCGACCTGGCCGCGGAACGGTTCGAGAACCTTGCGTTCGGCTGGGCTCGGTAGCCCGCGCGAGGCCAGCGCCGAGTTCGAAAAGTAGCTCTTCGTGCGCGTGTAGGCGCCGTAGAAGAGGGTCTTGTTGGTCCACTCGAAGTCGAATGCGTAGCCCAGTGCCCGCCTCACCCGGCGATCCTGAAAGATCGGGCGCCGCGTGTTGAACACGTAGCCCTGCATGCCCGTCGGGAGCGCGTTCGGGAGGAGTTCCCGCTTGATCAACCCCTGCTCAAGCGCGGGGCCGCTGTATCCCGTGGCCCAGTTCTTCGCCACATTCTCCTGCCGAAAATCATATTGCCAGGCCTTGAAGGCTTCCAGTGCGACAGTCGTGTCTCGGTAGTAGTCGTAACGGATGGAATCGAAGTTGTAGCGTCCCCGGCGCACGGGGAGATTGGCGCCCCAGTAATTCCTGACGCGCCGGTAGACGATGGAGCGGCCGGGCTGGACTGACGCCACTTGATAGGGCCCGCTCCCGAGCGGCGGCTCCAGTGTCGTCTTACCGAAGTCGTGTACGCGCCAGTAGGCTTTCGACAGAACCGGGAGCTGGCCGACGATGAGTGGCAGCTCGCGGTTGTGGCCGGGGCCGAAGACGAATTTGACCCGGCGCGGCCCCAACTTCTTGACGTGCACAACCTGCGCGTAATAGGCGCGATAGAACGGATGGCCCTTGGTTTTGAGCGCCTCGAATGTCCACACCACATCGTCAGCGGTGATGGGGCTGCCGTCGTGAAAGCGCGCTTCAGGCCGGAGCGTAAAGATGACCCATGAACGATCCGCGGGCACCTCGATCGTTTGGGCGATCAGGCCGTACTCCGAAAACGGCTCGTCAGCGGCGCTTTCCATCAGGGTGTCGAAGACGTCGCTGATACCAGCCGCGGCGATGCCTTTGAGGATGAACGGGTTCAAGCTGTCGTAGGTGCCGATGGCAGCGAGCCTGACGTTTCCACCCTTGGGGGCGCTCGGGTTCACGTAATCGAAATGTTTGAAATCCGGTCCATACTTGAGGTCGCCATACATCGACAGGCCGTGGCCGGCGGTGCTCCTGGCGGTGGCTGCTCCGGCGCCTGGAGGCGGAGCACCGACAGCGAGCACGAGAGCGGTGAACGCGTAGGCGATGGATCGCATCCTTCAAGTCTTCCAGCCCATGCCAACGATTTCAACGCCGCGCATGGAGCCTCCACGACGTTTCCCGGGACTCTCGGTCCCAGGGACGGTATCAGACGTTGTCTGGCGGCGCATGCTAGCGTCCGCTACGATCGCCCCGCGCCAGGCTGTTGGCTTGCACCTGACGGCGGATGATTTTGCCGGAGGCGGTGCGCGGAAACTCGTCGACCAACTGGATCAGTCGCGGGATCTTGAATCCCGCCAGGCACCGGCGCACGTATTCCTTGAGCTGAACCACACTCACCGTGGTGCCCGGACGGAGCCGGACGGATGCTGCGACAGTCGCGCCCCATTGTTGGTCGGGAACGCCGAAGACGCATGCTTCGGCCACCGCGGGGTGGCTTTGCAACGCCGCCTCCACTTCGGCCGGGGCAATGTTTTCCCCGCCGGAGACGATCATGTCGTCGCGGCGGCCCGTGATGTACAGAAAGCCCTCTTCATCGTACCGGCCGAGATCTCCCGTTGGCAGCCAGCCGTCAGGGCGATTTGCAGCGCCCGCCTCACCGACGTAGCCCGGGCTGACCGTGGGGCCGCGAATCAGAATTTCCCCCACTTCGCCTGCCGGCACCGGTCCTGCCGGACCGGACAGCACGACTTCGGTGGGTAGGAGCGGCTTGCCGGCTGAACCGAGTTTCCGCGCTGCGTCGCGCGGGGCAAGAGTGGCCACCTGCGATGCCGCCTCGGTGAGGCCGTAGGTCTGCATGACGGGGATCCGGCGTGCGGCGCAGGCTTCCAAGAGTGCCAGCGGTACCGGGCCACCGCCGAGCAGCACACAGCGCAACCACGGCGGGTAGGGGCGCTCCCCGCGCGTGTCAAGCAACCGTTGCAGCATGTTGGCTACGACAGACAGGATCGTCACCCGCTCCGCGTCGATGGCTCGGTTGACCCGCTCGGGGTCAAAGCCCTTGTGCATGACGACCGTTATGCCGTAGGTCACCCCGCGCACAAGAATCGCCAGCCCGCCCACGTGGCAGAAGGGGAGGCATGCCAGCCACCGGTCATCGGCGTGGACGCCGAGATTGAACGCCGACCCGATTGCGCTCCACAGGTGGTTGCCGCAGGTCAGCAACACTCCCTTCGGATGGCCGGTGCTCCCGGAGGTATAAACGATGCTGTGCACTGTCTGGAGATCGATCTGCGCGGCATCCGTTTGGACGTCCGGCTCGATGTCGGCAAGTGAGCAATCGTCCTCCGGTGTGTGACGGTCCACGCTGACCACCGGCAGGGGCAGCGCGCTGCGGACTGCTGCGACTGTGTTCCGCACCGTCAGATCGGAGACGAGCAAGTTCGCACGGCAGTCCACCAGCTGTCGCGTCAGTTCTGGAGGGCTGAGGCGACTGTTGAGAGGCACCGCGACGGCACCCAGCCGGGTCAGGCCATGTATCAGCTCGGCGAACTCGGGCCGGTTGCTCATGAGCAGCGCTACGCGGTCGCCGCGCCGAATCCCGAGTTGCCATAGGCGGGCGCTGGCGCGGATCGCTCGTGCGGCCAGCGCGGCGAAGGACATCAGCTGTCGTTCGTAAATCAACGCCACGTGATTCGGGCTGATGCGCGCGCGCTGCTGCAGCCAATTGGGGACGAAGTCGTTCACCGAGCCTATAGACGGTGCCGCCAACGCTGCACTGCCGCTTCGTCGAGTCGTACGCCGAGGCCAGCGTGTGGCGGAACGTGCAGCCATCCACCATGCGGGACGAGCGTTTCGCCTGTGAGGTCACCGGCCAACAGCGAAGCGGTGGCCAAGCCACACGGCCGGATTGGATCCGGCAGTGTGGCTGCCAGGTGCACGGCGGCAGCGATCCCGATGCTGGTGTCGAGCGCTGAAGTCACCACCACGCCGAGGCTGCACGTGTGCGCGCGGTGGATGACGGCGCGCGCCGTTCGCACACCGATGAGCGTGGGCTTGACAATGACCAGGTCAGCCGCGCCAGTCTCGGCGAGGCACTCTACGGCGTTGGCCCCGGTGACACACTCATCGGCGGCGATCGGGGTGTCGACTGCGCGCCGGACCTGCGCCAGTGCTGCGAGAGTTGCCACCGGCTGTTCGACGTATTCCACCCCGTGTACCGCAAGTTGGGAAATTGCGTCGATCGCCTCACTGGGTGTCCATATGGCGTTGGCATCGATCCGCAGCCGGATCTCGGGACCAACGGCATCCCGCACTGCAGCCAACCGCGCCACCTCCCGACCCACGTCTCCCGGCGCGATCTTCAACTTGATGCAGCGGAATCCCTCGGCAACACAAGCACGGGCCGCGGTGGCGGCGGCGCACGGATCGGGCGTATCGATGACGGCATTGACCGGGACGCGCCCCGGCACCCTACAGCGCCACAGCTCCGCCAGCCGCACCGCTGCGGATCGAGCTACAAGATCGCAGCACGCCATCTCGAGGCCGGCGCGCGCGATGCCGGGAGGCACGGCTTCCAGCTGCTCTAGCGTCGTGTCTAGCTGCTTGGGGTCAATGGCCCTCAGCATCTGCGCGGCCCGGGACAACGCGTCCATCGCTTCGCGGAGAACTTCGGGCCCTGCACGAGGATCAGGCGAAGCTTCTCCGAGGCCAACGTGGCCATCATCGTCGTGCACCTCAACCAAAATGCCGGCCCGCGCCTGCACGCTCACGCCGGCAATGACGAACGGATGCCGAAAGGGGATCCGGAACGGCGTGGCGTCGACGCAACGAACCTTCATACGAAGATGTCTATGCGAGGAGCCCAGCTGCCAAGAGGATACCGAACATCCCGTGCAGGCGCGCCGTGCCGCGGAGCGCGGCGTTGAAGCTTGGGCCTTCGGTGGCTGTGGCGACGGTAAGGCTGAGGCGGACAGCCCACGGCAGAGTCAGCCAGGGGAGGAGGATCCACGCCGACGTTGCCTGCGCGAACAAGATCGCAGCAGGGAGGAGATACGCCAAGATGATGAGAAGAATGAACTCCGCCCGTCCTGCCGATTGCCCCAGACGAACCGCCAGCGTGCGCTTGCCTGCGGCTTCGTCGGTTTGGACATCCCGAATATTGTTGACCACCAGGATTGCTGTTGCGAGTGCACCGACGGGAACGGAGACGGCGCAAGCAAAGCTGCTCACACTCCCAGCCTGCACGTAGTACGTGCCGGCGACGGCCACGACACCGAAGAACACGAAGACGAAGAGATCGCCCAGGCCGTGGTAGCCGAGCGGCCACGGGCCGCCGGTATACGCCCAGCCGGAGCCGATCGCGGCGACGCCGACCGCAATGATTGGCCAACCGGCCAGCGCCCAGAGCTGCAGGCCTGCCACGGCCGCCAGGCCAAAGGCGACCCAGGCGGCTCGCTGCACCTGCTGCGGCGGCAGCAGGGCAGCTTGGGTGACCCGGGTTGGCCCGAGCCGTGCCGGCGAATCGGCGCCGCGCCGAAAATCATCGACGTCATTGGCGAGATTCGTTCCGATCTGAATGCACAAGGCGGCAACCAACACCACGACGGCCGCGGCGGGATCCTCCACCCCGCTCCTAGCAGCCACCGCGGTTCCGACGACCACGGGAACGACCGCGGCTGTCAGTGTCGCAGGACGGATGGCGACCAGCCAGGCGGAGAGGGGGCCGAGGTGCACGGTTTCCACGCTCACGGCAGCCGTGAGAAGCGGGAAAAATCCGGCGCCCGCTTTTCGAGGAAGGCGTTGCGCCCTTCACGCGCCTCCTCTGACATGTAGAAGAGCAAAGTCGTGTTGCCCGCCAACTCTTGAATGCCGGCAAGGCCATCGGTGTCGGCGTTGAACGCCGCCTTGAGACAGCGCAGGGCCATCGGACTGTTCGCGAGGATCTCACGGCACCACTGGATGGTCTCCTCCTCCAGGCGTGCGAGCGGCACCACCGCGTTGACCAGGCCCATGGCGAGTGCCTGCTGCGCGCTGTAGCGCCGGCAGAGAAACCAGACCTCGCGCGCCTTCTTGTGGCCGATGACGCGGGCCATGAAGGTCGCGCCGTAGCCGCCGTCAAAGCTACCGACACGCGGGCCGGTCTGACCAAAGACGGCGTTGTCGGCCGCGATCGTCAGGTCACAGACCATGTGGAGGACCTGACCTCCACCGATCGCATAGCCGGCCACCATGGCGATGACGGGTTTGGGCAGTGTCCGAATCTGACGTTGCAGGTCGAGCGCATTCAGTCGCGGGACACCATCGGCCCCAACGTACCCGCCGTCACCGCGCACCCGCTGGTCGCCGCCGGCACAGAAGGCATCAGTGCCCGCACCGGTCAGGATAACCACCCCGACCGTCCTGTCCTCGCGCGCCGCCGCGAAGGCGTCCATCAGCTCGAAGAGCGTCCGTGGGCGGAACGCATTGCGGACCTCGGGCCGGTTGATGGTGATCTTGGCGATGCCCTCGGCCGTCGCGTAACGGATGTCGACGTAGTCGCGAGCTGATTTCCAGGTGATGGCCATCTGTCCTCCTTCTCGTGCCAAATTTGTGCTCCAGAGATCAGCCGTCGGTACTGGCCTGGCGCCGAGCGTCCTTCGGCGTCTTCGGAGCCTGGCGCAGGAATCCGAGCACATGCTCGTTGAAGGCGGCTGCGTTTTCGAGATGCGCGGCATGGCCCGCGTGCGGGACAATCGCGATAGCCGCGTGGGGCAGTCGAGCGGCCATGGCTTCGGCAATCCCTCGGAACTTCCTGTCCTCCTCGCCAACGATCAGCAGCACCGGGGCTCCCAGCGACGGCAACTGCGCCCACAGCGGCGGCTGGGCGCCAGTTCCCATGCCCCGCAAGCTGTTGGCGAGCCCGATGGGGCTGCTTGCACAACGGGCGGCGCGTGCCGCCGCGACGGCGTCCGGCCCTAAGCGTGACTGAGAGGCGAGAAGTGGTTGCTGCATCCAGCTGTCGACGAACGGCTCGATCCCATCCCGTTCGAGGCGGTCGGCGAGGGCCTCATCATGCGCGATGCGTGCACGCCGCTCGAGCGGGTCGTCGATGCCAGGGGCGACGCCTTCGAGTACCAGCGCGCGCACCCGCTGGGGATGGGCCACCGCGAACGCCAGTGCCACGCGCGCCCCCATGGAATAACCCAGCCAGCATGCTTGTTCGACGGCGAGATGAGTAAGCAGCGCAGCGAGGTCGGCCACGCATCGCTCCATGCGATAGCGCCGGGCGTCAGCCGGCGCATCGGAACGGCCATGGCCCAGCAGATCGACTGCGATCGTACGGAAACTGCGTTGCCACAGGGCCACCTGCGGCGCCCATAACGCCCCGCTACCGGTAAAGCCGTGCAGCAGCACTAGTGACTCGCCGTGGCCGCGAATAGTCACATGCAAGCTAACGCCGTTTACGCTCAGCTGCGACACGACTTTACCTGACGGCCACCGCCCGCGCTATGGCCGCCCACACCTGCTGGTGAAGCTCGACGTTGCGGGCGCGATTGGAGGGGACTTCGATGACGGTCGTGCGGTCAGCATCAAGTGCTGCCGCCACCGCGTCACGGAACTGCTCCCACGAGGCGATGCGCCGAAACATGCAGCCATACATTTCCACGGCGCCCCGGAAATCCAGACCGTGCGGCGTGAGAAAGTACTCGGTAAAGCCTTCGCCGCATGCGGCCTGGGGTAGGAACGAAAAGATTCCACCACCATCATTGTTGATGACAATGATGGTCGCCCGCAGCCCGTAGCGTTTGGCTGCCAGCAGACCGTTGAGATCGTGGTAGAAACCGAGATCGCCGGTGACCATGACCACGGGCTGATCAGCGACCGCAGCAGCACCCAGGCCGCTGGAGATGAAGCCGTCGATCCCGCTGGCGCCACGGTTGCAGAGCATGCGAACCGCGCGGGTCCCGCTCGGCCAATAACTTTCGAGGTCCCGCACGGGCATGCTGTTGCCGACGTAGAGCGCGGCGCCGTCCGGTAGCAGCCGCGCCAGTTCGGTGAATACCTTGCCCTCGAACAGCTCGGTGACACCGTCCACCTGGCGCGCCAACGCCACGCGCGCCCGCTGATCTCGCAGACACCACTGCGCACACCAGTCGTCGTCTTGCACCTGCCGCGGGCCGGATGGGTGGGTGGGTATGCAGCGGCAGAGCGCGTCACACGTTGCCACCGGATCACACGGCACGATCTCTGCGGCCATTCCCGTCGGGTCATTCCACCCGCCCAGCGGATCGATGACCACGTGGCGGCAGCGAGGATGCCGTTGCAGATAGCGCAAGAACGCCTTCGACGCTGGCATGGGGCCAAAGCGCACCACCACGTCTGGTGCCCAGACCGTGGCCAAGGCATCGTCGCGCAGAAGCGCATCGTACGTGTCGATCATCAAGGCGCAGTGGTGGCGCCCGGTGCGCACCTGAGAGGTCGGATCGGCGAAAATGGGGTAGCGGAGACGTTCGGCGAGGCAGGTGATCGCCGCGGCGTACGCGGCGCCAGCGTCGTACGAACCGCACGCGATCAGACCGTGCGGCGTACCGGACAGTGTAGCCGCCAGCTCCCGGACCGTGGCCTCGGATGGGGCAGCGACCGCGGCATGCCGAACGGTGTACGTTCCCTGCTGTGCAACTGCTTCCGCAATCCGGCGTCCGGAAGCCGAACGGACCGGTTCCCCGCTCGCTGCAGGCTTGGGGACCAGTGGCTCACGGAAAGGAAAATTCAGGTGGACAGGTCCGGGTGGTGTGGCGCCAGCCGTGGCGACTGCGCGGCAGCCCAGCGCCCGAAAATAGCGCTCCCCAGCGTCGGCTGTGCCCACTTCGGTGAACCACTTGACGTGGGTTCCGTAGAGCTTCGTCTGGTCGATGGTCTGGTTGGCACCGCAATCGTGCAGTTCCGGAGGTCGATCGGCCGTGAATACGAGCAGCGGAATGTGGGCGTAGAATGCTTCGATGATAGCAGGCAGCAGATTGGCGGCCGCAGTGCCAGAGGTACACACCATAGCGACTGGCTGTCGCGTTGCCTTTGCAATGCCGAGCGCAAAGAAGGCCCCGGACCGCTCATCGACATGCGACCATGCCTGCAGATCCGGGTGCGAGATCATGACCAGAGCCAGAGGTGTGGAGCGCGCGCCCGGTGCAATACAGACGTGCTGCAGACCAGCGCGGACCAGCGCGTCCACGAACACTTCCAGTGCGGCGAAGGTGGGATCGTGCGCGTACATACTTAGAGATCGAAGTGTCGCGGGGCGCAACTTCGGTGAAACAGTCGCGGGATAGGGGGGACCCCGTGGTCGCAGCACGCATTTTTCCTGACCGCAGTTTTCATTCGGTCTTCCATCTATTCCCCGGTGGGGGCCAGGAGCGCGGAGAGCAGCGGCTGCAGCTTGAGGCGCGTTTCCTCGAGTTCCGCATCCGGGTCCGACCCAGCCACGATTCCCGCTCCGGCATAGACCGACGCCCGCGATCCGTGTAGCAGTGCAGAGCGGATCGCAACGGCGAACTCGCCTTCCCCACGCGCGTTGATCCAGCCGACAGGGCCCGCGTACCAGCCGCGATGCAGCGATTCCCGCTCTCGGAGCAGCTGCAGGGCCGCCGAACGCGGATGGCCCGCGACTGCCGGGCTGGGATGGAGGCGGTCCACGAGGTCTAGAATGTGAATCGGGCGCGCAAGCCGCCCTGTGATCGGGGTCATCAGATGCTGCACGTTGTCCAGCCGCAGCAACTGGGGCCTTGTGGCCACATCCAAGTGCGTGCACAGCGGGGCAAGAATCGCCGTGATCGCCCGGACCACAATTGCGTGCTCGGTGCGCTCCTTCTCGCTATGGAGGAGTGCCTGCCCTAGGGCCTGCGCCGTGGCCGTTGACGTGCCTGGCGCGCCCGTGCCTGCAATTGCCGCGGTGGCGAGCGTCTGGCCGCTTCGACGGATCAAGGGCTCGGGTGTTGCCCCGACGAAGCTTCCCGCTGGCGTGCCGATCCAGAATACCACACAGGCAGGATAGCTCCGCCTCAAGCGGCGCAAGACGCGCGCGCAGTCGAAAGCCCGACTCGAGGTGACGGTACAGACGCGCGCCAGAACGAGCTTCTCCACCCGCCCGCGGGCGATGTCGCTAATACTGTCCGTCACCGCCTGCCGCCAGAGGGGGAGCGGCAGCATCGTCGTAGCCTGGTAGCTCGGCGGCGTTGGTTCACTGTGCCAAGCGCTATCGGGCGGTACCGCCGGGTGTTGCACGAGTTGCAGGTCAGCGGAAACGCGCCGAGTGAGTTCAGCCCGGTCGCTGTGCGCGTCCACCATCACGCTGACTGTGAGTGTTGCCTCGCGGTCCCGCCGCATCAGCAACAGCCGAGGCAGCACGAGACGGCCTGCGGGAAAACCAAGCCAGGGCGTTTCCTCCATGGAATCGCCAGCGAAGGCGAAACCACCGACGAACAGCGGGGCGGTGGGACGCCCTGAATCCCAATCGGTGACCGCGTGAGTAAGGATGGCATCGCAGGCAGCTGCGACGTCGGTAAAGCGGCTCGCTCCCTGCCCGCTACAGGTGTGTGCGGCGCCCAGGCCGGCGATCGCGAAACGGTCGAGCGGCCGCTCCCAGAGGAAGCAGCGACCGTCGGGCGGGGCCGCCTGTTGCATGATGGCCAAGAGGTCCTCGGGGGGGGCGATCGGGCCGGACACGCTGGCGAGCAGACGTGTCTTGAGAGCACGAGCACGATCGATCGCGCAACTGACACACGCCTGGACGCGACGGTACAGGTCCTCCACCATGGTTCGTTCAGCCGTGTCGCAGAGCCAGAATTAGCTGGGCGGCACCGCCGCTGAGCTGCTGCTTCGCCACGTCGGAGAAGCCGGCGAGCGCGATCAGCTGCCGTAAGCGTGGCTCCGTTGGAAGGTAGGCGGTCGAACGGGGCAGGTAGGCATACGCGGCCCGGTCAGACAGCACCGCGCCCACGAGAGGCACAATCCGGTTGAAATACAGCGCATGTACCCAACGGCCTAACGTGCCCGTGGGCGCGTCAACCTCGAGCAGAGCGAGGCGCCCCCCCGGCTCGAGCACGCGCGCCGCCTCGGACAAGACGTGCGTAATGGAGGCGAAATTCCGCAGCGCGAAGGCGGACGTGACCACCGTGGCGGACGCGGCCCGGAGCGGCAACGCTTCCGCGTCCGCCCGCACGAACAGCGCGGTTCCATCACGCGAGCGCGCCACGGCCAACATGCCCGCCGCGAAATCGATGCCCACCACGTGGGCACCCGCTGCCGCGGCGAGTGCACACATGTCACCGGTGCCGCAGCCCAGATCGACCACACGGTCGCTGCGTCCGATGCCAGCACGTCGGATCGTCATCCGCCGCCATCGCTGGTCGAGGCGGAGGGTGAGCAACCGGTTCAAGAGATCATAGCGGGAAGCGATGCGATCGAACATCGCCTCGACGACGGCCGCTTTTTCCCTTTGCTCGGGTAAACCTAGCGCCACCGAACCTCCAGGTGCCCCCCCTCAAGGGCAGTTGCAGCTGCCCGCAAGCCCTCCTGGTCGCCGGTTTGGCGCAGGCGGTCGAGTGCATCGTTCAATAACGTGCGCTGGAAGTGGAGGGCAACGAGTGTGGTAACCGCTGGCAGCAACTGACGGAACGCACTGGCCACCGCCTCGGCGTTTGCGCTGCCCGTTCCAGCCTTGCGGACGTGCCGATCGAACAGCTCAGTGGCGGTGCCGACAACCTCTTGCACGCCCCTGGCGTGGCGCATCGACAGGCGCAACAGTTCATCAAGAGGAAACCCTTGCTCCAGGATAACCAGCCCCGCCCGCACCATTTGGAGATCCGCTTCACCGTACCGTGCTCGTCCGCCTACCGTGCTGGGCTGCAAGAGTCCCGCTCTTTCGAGGGCGGCGAGCAACGCTTCGGGTACGCCGGACGCCGAGGCGAGTTGGGCCCGTGTCAAGCAGCGCTCGCCGCTCTGGTTGGCAACAGCAACGAATAGGGCGTCCACTTTCGAGCGCGGCGGACCCGCGAGCAAACGCTTGATGACGGCCAGGCTGAGGCCCTGGGCCTGGTAGCGGCGGATTCGCTTGAGCAGAGAAAGGTGCTTCTGTGAGTACAGGGCGGCCCGCTTCACCCGACGCGGCCGCGGCAGCAGGCCCTTGGTCTGGTAAAAGCGTACGGTGTCAACCCGGACCGCCGCCGCCGCCGCCAGCTCCTCGACACGATATTGCATACGCCAACTCTAAGAGTAATCACTCACATCGTCAAGCGGAGATAGCAACTCGCCTCCCCGCTTGCTGCAGTTGGTCATCTCCCCGGCCGGCCGTGGGTCTCGACACGCGGGGGGGGGCGTGACGGGCGTGGTTGTGCAGCGGTGGGCCCCGTGGTGTTCACAGAGCCCGGGGTGCCGCCTCAGGAAAACGCGAACGCCACCTTGACCGCGCTAGCGGTGCCCCGACCGCTGCAGGTGGTGAAGGCGTCGCGGTACTGCGCCAGCGAAAACCGGTGTGTCAGCAGATTCTCCACGTCGAGTCGTCCTGCGCGGACAAGGTGCAGGTAGACTTCGTAGGTGTGCAACCGCCTGCCCTCGAACTGTTCGGTGCCTACCGCCATGGACCCGGCCAGGTTGAGTTCCCGAAACCACAGCGGCGACCACTCGACGCGTTTCGGCACATCGACGCCGATGACGACCACGGTGCCCCCCTCAGCACAGAGCCGCAAGCTTGTTTCGATAGTTGCGGCGCTACCGATACAGTCGTAGACGCGCTGGACGCCGCCCATGAGGATCGGCTTCCCGCGCATCGGTTGGTATGCACGCGCGCCAGTCAGCCGAGCCATCGCGCTGACCAGTGAACTTTCCGGACGCGGAGCGAGCACCTCACCGGCGCCGAGCTGCTGCGCCAGCCGTCCCTGAAAGTCGTACTTGGCAACCGCGACGATCTGCGTGTGTGGATGTAGCGCCCGCAGGCAGGCGATGGCACCTAGTCCAAGGATGCCGCAGCCATAGACGAGGCACACGTCGTGTTCGCCGGGGGGATGGCGCAAGATCGAGCGCAGCGTGACCGCAATCGGATCGGTCAAGACCGCGTGCGCCTGGCTGACGTCGTCAGGTACGCGAATGCACTGCTCTTCGTGGACGGCCACAAAGGGCGCATAGCCACCGTTGACGGCACTGTTCGAACCGATCAACAGTCCGGGCGGCAGGCTACCCTCCGCAAAGTTGCGGCACAGACTGAACTGACCTGCTTGGCATGACACGCACGGCGGGTCGATACCGCGCGGGGTACACGACAGCATGGGGTTGATGACGACTCGCTGCCCCACCTCGACTTTGCGGACTGCCGCACCAACTTCCACGACCCGTCCCACGATCTCGTGGCCGAGGACCATCGGGAACGACACGAACGGTGTCAGCGGCGAATCGGCGCTGCCCTTCAGGAACAGCGCGCTCATGTCGCTGCCGCAGATCCCGCTGAGCTGCGTCTGCACCCGCACCCAGCGGTCAGTACGCAGCCACGGATCCCGGATGTCCCGGTACGCCAGCGCGGAGAAGCGATCCCAGTACGCGTCAGGCCAAAAACGGCCGGCGAGCTTGGAGTACGCGTAACGCGGGACGGAGAAGCGGAACTGCAGCGCCTTCATGAAATGGGCTCATGGAGCGGGCTCGCAGTCACTGCTGCAACGGCCCGCGCCCTACGTCAGGATGCGCGCCGCGGCGTCCCACCCATCATCGGCCCTTGAACTCCGGGGCCCGCCGTTCCACGAAGGAGAGCATACCTTCGCGGGTGTCTTCGGACTGGGTCACCAACGTTTGCGCCAAGGCTTCCTCTTCAAGGGCGGTCTCAAACGACGACTCGAGGGAACGGTTGAGCAGCCGCTTCGATATGCCGATGGCAACGGTCGGCCCCTTGGCGAGGCGCTCGGCCCACTCGCGTGCGGTTTCCTGCAGCTTGTCGCCTGGCACCACTTTACTCACCAGACCGATGCGGTGTGCCTCGTCGGCCCCCAGGCTCTCGCCAAAGAACACTAGCTCCTTGGCCTTGGCCAGCCCGATGAGACGTGGCAACAGAAAGGCGCCTGCCGCATCCACGGCGATGCCGCGGCGTACGAACACTTCAATGAACCGTGCCTCGGCAGCGGCGATCACGAAGTCACTGGCAAACGCGAGGTGCGCCCCGAGCCCCGCCGCGACGCCGTTCACGGCGGCAACAACCGGCTTCTCGAGCTCCCACAGGGCTCGGATCAGCCGCTGGGAGCTGGCCTTCATCATGGTCCGGGTCGCCCCGGGGCCCGTCGGTCCCTGCCCTCGGGGCCCGGCGAGGTCTGCGCCGGTGCAAAACCCCTTGCCCGCGCCGGTCAATACCATGGCGCGGACGCCCGCGTCCGTCCGGGCATCGGTGAACACACCGATCAGCTCTTCACGCAGCTGCGCGTTGACCGCGTTGCGTTGCTCGGGACGGTTCATCGTGACCCACGCAACGTCATGCTCCACGGTATATCGGAGCGCCTTCCACTCGGGCATCTCGTTGCTCCTCGGCTTCACACCGCCAACCCAGAGCCCGGTGGCATCCGGGTCTGTCGACGCGCCCGGGCCGGACTACTTGCCGAACCGCTGCAGCGTCGTTGCGTCAAAGAACTTTGGATCATAGTGGATGCGGCGATCGTTGGGTACGTTCTTTCCCCGTGGCAAGAGACCCGCAACGGTGGCGCGGTGCATCTTGATATTCTCAGCGCACTGAAACGCGAAGGTCGAAGACAGCTGCCATTCGACCGTTCCGTCGGGGCGCTTGAGCGCCGCGTGCTGACCCCGGGCAGTTTGCAGCGTGTTGAGCAACTCGCCCGTCCACCCGAACTTGCGGTTCCAGGCGCCCTGGAAGGTTTCCTTGTCGATGTACAGCTGGATCTTGCCGTACAGGTAATACTTGTCCTTTGGGGTTCCCTCGATGACCCACATCGGGCGCAAGGCTAGGGCGGCGGGCAGCGGTGCCCACGCCACCCCCTTCCAGGTCGGATCCTGGTAGCCGAGCACCGGCATGTCCGGCCACACCGAATGCCAGCCACCGCCGGGTATCCAGACCTGGTTGGGCTTGCCCTCGAAGCCATTGGGATCGACAAACCGCAGGGCTTGCGTTTGTCGTACCAGCTTCCAGGTGAAGTCTTCCGGCTTACCGTCGAAGAACGGCCCATCGTCTTGGCTCATGTCGGACCCGAGAAAGCCGTCCGAGCGGTTCGCCGGACTCACGGCACGCACGCGGCGCAGTGCCGGCACGTACACCCAGTTCGAATCGCGCTTCACCGAGTCGCGATAGCGCCACGTCAGCGCCGCTGTCCCATTGAGGTCCGCGGGGGAGTTGGTGACGGCGATGAACTGCTGGGAGAAGTTGTTGGGATTAGGCAGGCGGTAGCCCTCCCCCTGGCCATCGTAGTAGAGAAAGCGGACATCCTGGACTGATTCGCGATCGATCCCTCCCGGGTTGATCCAGACGAGCTGGGTGACGTTGTGCGTGCTCCCCTCGGCCCAGTTCTGGTAGGTATAGTTCCACAGGATCTTGATACCGGCATTCTGATCTGCCGGGTCGATATGGGGGAACGGGAACCCATAGATGAGTGGCGGCTGTTTCATGGTTGACTTGTCCACCACGGTTCCTTCGTGATTCAAGGTGTACCGGCCTTCGTTGGCTTCGCTGGCTGCCCTGAACTGGGGATCCCACTTGTAGATGCCCGCGGGCCAATCCATGATTTTGTTGGCGTACTCGCCGTCTTTGTAGTGTTGCAGGATCTCCGGCGGTAGCAGCCCCTGGGCGAGCTGCCAGTTGTCCTTGCTCAGGACATCGCCGGGTCTCAGGCCGGCTTCTTGCGCCCGCTTCGCGAGCATTTCCTCGTTGGGCGTCGGGGCGGCGCCGGGTGTCGCCCTCTGTTGCGCCCCACAAGGTATGGTGACGCCGAGGGCCAGCCCGATCGCGAAGAACAACCCAGCAACTGTACGCATGTGACACCTCCGGTGCAGAGTTTTCAGCCGCGTGCCCCTACCTCGGCCGCGAGCTGTACGCGTTGCGCTGCCCGCTCGACCGCAAAACGCGGCCGCAGCAACGACACCATTGCGGGAATGAACACCAACGCGCCGATGGCGTGGAAGATCATCAGCATCATCAAGACGAACGCCATGTTGGCTTCAAATTTCAGGGGGAAGAACAGCCAAAACACCACACTGGCGACCAGGGTGCTGCCGGTAAAGATGATCGCCTTGCCCGTGGTCGCGATGGCGCGGCGGTTGGCCTCGTCAAAGTCGTGGGTGATTTCGTACTCCTCAACGATGCGGCTGAGGACGTAATACCCGTAGTCGATCCCGATCCCGATGCCAACGGCCGCGACGGGCAGCGAGTTTACGTTGAAGTCGATTCCCATTAGATACATCACCGCTTCGGAAAGCGGCTGGGCGACGAGCGAAGGAATCATGACGATCAAGGCACCCACCACGGAACGGTAGGTGGCGAAGCTGAGCACGAAGACGACGAAGAAGATGAGAGGTACGTTGACCCGGTACGACCATTCCACCTCTTCGTTGGAAGCCGCCAGAATACCCATGAGCCCGCCGGCGAGCAGGTAACGCACGCTGTCCTCCGGACGGGTGTGTTCGGCGATGTACGCCTTGGCGCGCGCGATGGCGCTGTGAATGATGTCGTTGTTGTAGTTGTTGTAGAAGATCGTAATCGTGGCATTGGCTTGGTCGGGACTGAAGAAGCGATCCATTTCACCGCGGCTCGTCCCGGCGGTCAGGAGAAAGAAGAGCTGGCCGACGTAATCATTGCGGGTTGGGAGCATCTCCCATTTGGGATCGCCCTCGTGGAAGGTGCGAAAGATCTTCTTCAGGAGGGTCGTTGCAGTGAGCGCGCCGTTTGCTCCAGCCCCCTGCGTCATGTAACGCGCAAACAGGTCGATCTTGTTCAGGGTGGCGGCGTCCTTGACGGCTCCGGGCTTCTTGCCTTCAGCAATGATGACCAGCTGGCTGGCGATGCCCACAAACTTCTCGTTCATCTTCCGAAACGCCTGGTTGTACGGGTGATCCGGGTACAGCAACGCGGCGCCCAACTCCGTATCGCCCACCTTGAGCTGGTGGGCAAAATACAGGCCGAACCCCATCACCACCGCGAACACGCCGACCACTGCCCAGCGCATGCTCCCTGTTCCGATGGTGATCAGCGCGCGACTGACGCCTTCGTACAGGGCGTCCGAGACCCGCCGCCGCCCGCCCAGCTGCTCTTGCGGCGGGCGGACGTACGACAAGATGATCGGGTGCAAGGTGACGACGCTCAGAAAGATGCTGATGATCCAGAAGCTCGCGACAAACGCGAGCTTCTGCATGAGGGGAATACTGGCCACGGCGATGGTGAGGATCGCCAGCCCATCGGCCACGATCGACACCATCGCGGGGCTGTACAGACTCACATAGGAGCGCATGATCGCGGCGGTCTTATCCTTCGTCGCGTGGTACTCCTCGTGGTAACGCTCCATCGATTGGACCGAATGACTCAGTGCCCGCGCCGTGATGAGCACGAAGACCACCAGGACCAAGGGGTCGAGCGTCAAACCGCACAGACCGGCAAAGCCCAGCCCCCACACCGCACTCATCAGGCCCGAGAACACTGGAATGATGACACCTTGGAGGGATCGAAAATAGAACCACAACAGGCCGACCATCGCCAAGCCGGTCGCCAGGAAGACGTACCCCATCACGCCGAGGGCCTCATTGAAGTACGCATACAGCACCGGCGGACCGGTCACGTAGATCTTGACCGTGCCGTCGGCCTCCTCCCGTTTGACGATCTCCTGCACCTTCTGCCACATGGCGTTGAGGTCGAAGTACTCTTCCCAGAAACCGGCGGAGATCAGTGTGGCTGTGTCGTCCGGCGAGACGAAAAAACCCCGCACGCCCTCAGTCGTGTAGATCTTCTGGCGCAGAAACTCGAGGTCCTCTTTGTCGCGCGGGAGTCGCGGGTAGATCAACGGCACCACCTTGATGCCGGACCCCGAGGTCAACGTCGTCTTGAGCTTGGGATGGGTGATCGAGAGGACCTGCTCGCCGTTCACGCCCGGAACATTGTGCAGCAAGTCGAGGGTGATCCGGTTCACCTTCCTGATCGTCTCGACACTGTCGAAGATCGTTCCGTGTTTCACCTCCAGCACCATCACGAGCGTGTTGGCCGTCCCGAACATGCTCCGATACTTCGTGTACAACTGGATGTAAGGGTGGTGCGGGGGCATGAGGTCGAAGAAGTTGGTGAAAATGGTCAGACGGGTCGCGGTGAACCACACGAAAAACAGTGTCCCGATTGCGATGACAACCGAGATGGCCGCCCGCCGTCTCAGCAGGAAGACGAGGTACCGTTCAATGAGCCGCTTCGGCAGCATTCGCCTTGTGCTCTCGGGACGCGATCCGACCGTGCGCGATCCGCACCGCCAGGCCGCCGGCACCAACATAGAGGCCGTGGGTGCCGCTGACCAGCGATACGGACCGGATCCACCCGAGCCGATGCTTCCCAGACGTTTTCACGCGGTGCCACGTGTGGCCCCCGTCCTGACTCGCGAAGACGGCGCCCGCGTCGCCCACGGCGTAGCCGTAGCGGCCGACGACCGCCACGTCATAGAGGCTCGGATTGCTCAGGGCCTGAACGAACCCGACCTGTGCCAGCGCCCCGACCTGGCTGTTCCCGTGCTGGACCTGCCAGGTCTGGCCCGCATCGGTGGTGTGCAGGATGAGGCCGTCGATTCCTACGGCCCAGCCCTCCTGCGGGTTCCGAAAGGCAACACCGAACAAGGTTTTCTGGACACCGCTTACCTGGTCGGTCCACGTGCGACCGCCATTATCGGTGGCCAGGATGGTTCCCGCTTCGCCCACGATCCAGCCGCGCTCAGAATTGGGCCAGGATTGACCATTGAGAATCACGTCGCGGGCGAGGGAATGGTCTTCCCACGTCGCACCGCCGTCGTGCGTCGCCAGGATGACCCCCCAGTCACCCACCACCCACGCACGCTGCCGGTCCAGCGCTGCCACCTTGAAAAGGTGGCGGGGGCTCCCGCTCGGCTGCAGCCTCCAGTGCTGGCCCCCGTCGTCGGTGTGGAGGATGACGCCCGAGCGGCCGCAGATCCATCCATGCTCCGGATCGGCAAAGTCCACGCTAAAGAGGGGCTCAACGGTATGCGAGACCTGAGGACGCCACGTCTCCGCACCGTCCAGGGTGTGGAAAATCACCCCGAAGGCGCCGACTGCCCAGCCCTCCTGAGGCGTGATGAATCGCGTCGCGTACAGGTTGTCCGTGATATGGACCCCGGCGTGCGGTGCAGCTGTCGCCTGTGTCGCAAGCGCAACCACCAACCCGACTGACGTCAGAGCACGGCACAGCCACTGCGCCGTTGATCCATGAACGCATCCTCGAAGCACCGTCAGGCTCACTAACAGCAAACTTTTAGCCTTATAGGTCGGCCGCTCGATTCGTGTCAACCAGACCGTGCAGAGTCCCGTCGCGCCAGGCCGTCTCGGGACAGCCGCAGGTGGGCAATTGGGACCAGCCGCGCACAGCGCGAAGGCCCTGGGCACCTTGACGGCGACACGGCTTTGCGGCTAAGCAGCACGCGGCTTTGACAGCACGGGAGTCGCGATGGACAAGAGCGAGATCGGGAACACGAGCGCACCGGTAACCATGCTCGTCGAACGCGGGAAGATTCGTGAGTTCGCACGGGCCATCAAGGACGACAACCCCATCTATTTCGAGGAGGAGTACGCGCGACGTGTGGCCGGCGGTATTGTCCCACCGCCCACCTTTAGCATGACCATGGGGTTCTGGGCCGAGGGCAGCGGCCGACCGCTGC
>JBHHYR010000023.1:0-31678 GCA_046757585.1 Binatia bacterium
GCGGTACGCAGCCGACACCACGTACACTACTTGGCTGGCAGCGACCCGCGCAAAGGTCGTATAGCTGCCGCCGGTGCGCAGATGCAGGAGCTCGCGCGCGAAGGTGCGCACGGCCAAGGTCAGTTCGAGTTTGGAACGGGTGGAGGCATCGAGATCGGGGTGCTGCAACAGCTGCGGGATCGGCTGCCGCCGCCAGAGGATCTTCGCCTCTTCGTAGCCGGCACGCAGCACGTACCCGGGCGCGCAAGCGCACAGACTCACCGCAGGCAGCCCCAGACAAGTAGCGAACAGCATGACGCATACAGCCGCACGGGGGACGGTCGGCGCCGGAGGAATGAGGCGCGGCCGTTGCTCACTTCGTGGCCGCCGCGGCTCCGACATGAGCCACACCATCCCCCTCACGCGGTCCCTGCGTTTGCAACGCATGCAGGCGGGCATAGAGGCCACCAAGAGTCAGCAGCTGGCGGTGCGACCCTACCTCGCGGATCTCGCCGTGGTGCAACACGATGATGCGGTCGGCCCGTTCGATAGTCGACAGACGGTGCGCGATGACCACGGCAGTCCGATCGTGCATCAGCCGTTCAAGCGCGTCCTGGATCAACAACTCCGTCTCCGTGTCGACACTCGACGTCGCCTCATCGAGCACAAGGATCGTGGGATCGTAGGCGAGGGCTCGCGCGAACGACAACAGCTGTCGCTGCCCGGCGGACAGGTTGCTCCCGCGCTCCCGCACCTTCTGGCGATAGGCATTGGGGAGCCGTTCGATGAACCGGTCGGCGTTGACGGCAGCAGCAGCGCGGCGAATGCTGTCGTCACTGGTCCCGGCGCGTCCGAGGCCGATGTTGTCGGCCACGGTGCCTGAGAACAGGAACACGTCCTGTGCCACTGCCCCGATGCAGCGCCGCAGGGCGTGCAGATCCCAGTCACGTACGTCGGTGCCGTCCACCAACACCTGCCCGCGCTGGACGTCATATGAGCGCGTGAGCAGCTTGATGATTGTACTTTTGCCTGCCCCGGTGGCTCCCACGATCGCAATCTTCTCCGCCGGTGCGACGGCGAACGAGACGTCACGTAAAACGAAGTCGTCTCCCCGATACGCGAACCAGACGTGACGAAACTCGATACGCCCGCGAACGCTCGCCGGCACGTGTCCGGCCGGCGGCGTGCGAACAGCGGGGACGGTATCGAGCAGCTCGAAGACGCGCTCCGCTGCCGCCATCGCCGATTGCATAACGGCATACTTCGAAGAAAAATCACGAATGGGGACGAAGAACTTTTGCACGTACTCGATGAACGCTACGAGTGTGCCGACCGCCAGTGCCGCACCCAGAATTCGGTGTCCCCCGTACCACACGATCAAGGCGAACGAGATGCTACTCACCGCCTCCACCAAGGAATACAGCGATGCTTCATAGATGTTCGACCAGTGGTTCGCCTCACGGTGGGAGTTGTTATAAGCGTCGAACTCCCGGAAGGTCTGCTGCTCGCGTCCGAACAGTTGGATCACCGTCATGCCCGAGATGGCTTCCTGCAGGTAGGCGTTGATGCGGGCGATGCGCTCGCGAATCGTCCGGTAGCTCTGCCGGGCCTTCAAGCGGAAGAAATTGATCGCCACCAGCATGACGGGCAGCAGGGACAGACTCACCATGGCAAGGCGCAGGTCGATGGCGAGCATAATGGTCACGATCCCCAGCAACGTGACGATGTCCATCAAGATGGTCATCCCGCCGGCCGCGAACATCTCGTTGATAACGTCAATGTCCGTGGTCATGCGGGTCACCAGGCGCCCCACCGGATGGCGGTCGAAATAGGCTGCGTCCAACCGCTGGACGTGCGCGAAAATATCGACGCGCAGATCCGCAAGGCTCTTCTGCGCGACAAGCATGGTCAGGTAGTACTGCAGGTACAAGAAAGCGAACTCACCCGCCATGGCAACCGCGTACAGCCCACCCATCATGGCCACACCCTTGGCGTCGCCCACCGCGATGTAGCGGTCGATGGTGACCTTCAGGATGTAGGGTTGCGCCAGCAGGAAGAGCGACGTCACCGGCAAGCAGATCATCGCCAGCCAGAAGTCACGTTGATACGGTCGGATGTACGTCCACAGGCGACGAACGAGGCGCGCATCGTACGCCTTGCCAAGGGTGGCCTCCTCCCGGAGATCGCGCGCCGAAAACCCCCTGCTGACGGCGGTAGCACTCATAGGTCGGCGATTTCCTCCTCCAGCCGCTGCTGACGAAAGAGGTCGGCGTAGAGGCCGTCGCGCGCCAGCAGCGCGGCATGATCGCCCAACTCGACGATCCGGCCGTCATCCAGCACGCAGATGAGATCGGCATCTTGGATCGTCGAAATACGGTGTGCGATCATGATGGTCGTGCGCTGGCGCATCACGGCGCGCAACGCCGCGAGGATTCGACGTTCGGTCCGCGTATCGACGCTCGACAAGGCATCATCGAGCACCAGGATGGGTGGGTCGGTGATCACCGCCCGGGCCAACGTCAGGCGCTGCTTCTGCCCCCCGGATAGCGTAACGCCGCGCTCCCCCACGACAGTGTCGTACCCCCGGGGAAAGGCCGCGATCTCATCGGCCACGCCGGCAATCGCCGCGGCACGACGGATCGCCCCGTCGCTGGCGGCATCAAGGCCAAAGCCCACGTTCTGCCGGATCGTAGTGGAGAACAAGAAGGGGTCTTGCGGGACGAAGCCGATGCTGCGCCGCAACTGCGCCAGCGGCAGGTGCCGAATGTCACGCCCATCGAGCAGGATCTGCCCGGCGTTGACATCGAACAACCGGGCAAGCAACGTCGCGATCGTCGTCTTGCCCGAACCGGTTCGACCCACCAGGGCCAGTCTCTGGCCGGGGGCGACGCGAAACGACACACGCTCCAACACCGGATGGCCGTTTCCTGCCATGCGGTAGGCGAAATCCACGTCACGAAACTCGATCTGGCCGCGCACGGCCGGTAGCGGGGCAGCCTCGGGCGCGTCACGGATTTCCGGGACTGTGCCAAAGATATGCTCCAGCCGTGTCATCGCTGCACGGCCACGCTGCACAATCGACAGCATCCAGCCCAACGCCATCGTAGGCCACGCAAGCAAGTTCAGGTAGCCTATGAAGGCCACGAGGTCCCCGAGGCTGAGCCGCCCGTCGATCACCTCCATGCCACCGTACCAGAGCACCACCAGGGTTCCGACGCTGGCCGCGGTTCGCATCACCGGCAGGATCTGACCACGCACCTGGGCCAGCCGCATACTTTGGTCCTTGAAACGCCGGTTGAGGTCGGCAAACATCACCGTTTCCCGTTCCTCACAGGCATACGAGCGCACGACATGCATGCCGCTGAGGTTTTCCTGCACCCGCGTACTCATGGCAGCCAGGCCTTCTTGCACCCGCAGCGTGTACTCCATGAGCCGGCGGCTGTACCGTTTCACCACGAAGAGCAGGAGCGGATAGGGAAGCAGTGCCGCAACAGTCAGCCGCTTGTCCAGCGTCAGCATGATCCCGACACCATAGGCGTAGTACAGGGGCGTATTGACGAAATTGAGGATCCCGGGTCCCAGCAACATGCGCACCGCGGTGACGTCGTTGATCAACCGGGACATCAAGTCGCCTGTGTGTTGCTCATGATAGTACGACACAGGTAGCTTCTGGAGGTGCGCGAACAGGTCGTTGCGCAGGTCGTACTCCACGTCGCGCCCGACGTTGAAGATGACGGAACGCGAAATTGTCCGCGCGACCGCCTGCACCACGGCAATCGCGGTAATCAACAGTGCGAACTTGGTGATCTGGGCCGCGGGGGCCCCGCGCGCGATGGCATCGATGGCACGCTTCAGTAGGTATGGAACCGCCATGGCCAGGGAGGCGGTGGCGAGCAAGCACACGCCCCCCAAGGCGTAACGCCACCGGTACCGCAGCAGATAAGTCCACAGGCGGCGCATCCGGATATCATCCCACAACACGTCGCTTATGCAACGCGTGCCACACCCGCAACCGCACACAACAGGGGGCGGAGAAGCTGACTTCTCCGCCCCCTGGCATATTCAGACGGCTGCGCGGCGCTACTTGCCGGTCAGCTCTCCGCGCCAGATCTCGATGGCACCAAACATCCCTCGCACTGGCGGCCGCCTTTTCTTCGGCTTGGCCACCGTCTTGTCGTGCTCGCCTTTCTTCTTCCCCTGCTGCTGGAGGATGCTGCGCCGCGTCGGGCCCGAACGCCAGCTGGGAGACAAGACATCCCCAAACGCGACGCCGATGTCGAGTACGCCATCACCATCAATATCTGCCAGGTTCGCACCCCAGGTACGCTCGCGGCCGGTGGTCGGCAGGCCCGTATTATCCACCAGTGTCCAGTTGCCGGCGCCATCGCCCAGGAAGGGAAAGACCCCGTAGACCCCACCGATTTCTTCCAGATTCGACTTGCCGGCCACAACCAGATCCACGTGCCCGTCATTGTTCAGGTCTCCGAGCGCCACCCCGAGCGCGTTCATCGGGATGATCCCCTTGCTGGTCTTGCGCCACTTGGGACCTGGTTCCTGGATGAAAACTTCGGCACCCGGGACTGCCGCACCGCTAGCGACATCGAGCTTCCCGTCGCCGTTCACGTCACCGACGTCGATTCCCCAGTACAGACCGTGAATGTCCGGCGCCGGCATTCCCTCCGACGCCGCTTTCCAGCTCCCCTTGCCATCCCCCAACCACACCCGGGGCCCGGCGGAGTAAGCGGCAACGATATCGAGGTTGCCATCCGCGTCCACATCGGCAACGACGACCGCGTTGCCCCACTCTTTCTGCGCCAGCCCTTTCGAGCTTTCGCGCCACACGCCCTTGCAGTTACCCTTGAAGGCACGGACGCCTGCTTCGGAAGAAGCGACGAGCGCCAGATCCAAGCAGCCGTCGTGGTTGAAGTCGCCAACATCCACGTCCTCCGAGCCGACCGTTGGCAGGCCTGCGGAGGCGTTCTTCCAGTGCCCCTTTCCATCACCGAAGTACACGAACACCCCGCGGCAGTGATCGGCGATGGCAACATCCATCTTGCCATCGTTGTTCGCGTCCCCGAACGCCATGCCGCCGCCGCAGAAGGTTTCGCGGGGGAGGCCGCGCGAGGCATCGGTCCACTGGCCCTTGCCGTTACCCTTCCAAATCCAAGGCCCGTCGGCCAGGCGCGACACCGCACCGACATCCGGAAAGCCGTCCCCGTTGATGTCTCCGAAGGCAATCTGGCTCTTCCAGATCTTCGTGGTGGGCAGGCCCTGCCGGGCGGGAATATACCGCATTGGCGCGGGGGGCTTTTCCAGCGCCAATGGCTTTGGAGCCGGGTGACCCCACTGGCACCCGACAGCAACGCTTCCTGCAATCACCAGAAAAATGGCGCTCTTTGCCCAAACCTTCATCAAGCCTCCTCTGCGCCCGTGTTCTCGCTCCGCGTCGCGGCGCGCCCCAGCGGGGCAAATGCACCCCGTTACCAGAGCCCCCCTGCCCCGTCAACACGGCACGCACGGCAGCAGACCTCAGAATGTTCCGCCCCGCCCCGACAGACAGCCTCTGCCGCATGAACCTGCGGTCCTCCAGAAGCTGGGCTTCCAGGGCGTCAACTTCCCGGCGAAATCTCTGCTTTTCCGCTTGACAAGTTTCGACGGTTACAGTATCAGAACGGA
This sequence comes from Binatia bacterium, assembly GCA_046757585.1. Classification (GTDB taxonomy): domain Bacteria; phylum Desulfobacterota; class Binatia; order HRBIN30; family HRBIN30; genus JBHHYR01. The sequence goes on from JBHHYR010000023.1 coordinate 5,656, forward strand.
GCTTTCTAGCCCGGCTCGTTAGTGCCGGAACGGGGAGGTCTAGGTGCGAGGTATCGTGGAGCTTCCAGCTCCGTGGGTTGAGTCAGTAGTGGTGATTTCTCCGGCAGGGAAAGGAGAAAGCGGATGCGCAAGATGAAGTGGAACCGGGGTATCCGGGCGATGGGCGCCGCGGCGCTCGGGATCTGCGTTCTGGCGGGTGAGGTAGCAGCCGCCCCCACGGACGCCGCAACAGAGCAGAGCGGTTCGATCATCGTGTTTCCCAAGGTCGTTTGGGACGGAACACGGGACACGCTGATCCAAATTACGAACACCGGAAACCCGGTGGCACAGGTGCGCTGCTTCTACATCGACGCTGGAGAACCGGGTTTGTGGAACGAAACCGATTTCTTCGTTTTCCTCACCAAGCAGCAACCGACGCATTGGGTGGCGAGTATGGGACGTCGGGGGGGGTTCTTCCAGTTTGGAACCGACAGTGCAGGCATTAGCCCTGGGCTCGTACCCCCGGTGCGCCAAGGATTCAAAGGCGAGCTGAAATGCGTGCAGGTAGACGATTCCGACGTGCCTGTGCGCGCCAATCAGCTCAAGGGCGAGGCAATCATCCGGCGTGACGACGGTGACGTCACCAAGTACAACGCGATCGCCCTGCGCGGCAACCCCAGCGCAGGCGTCAATGCGAATCCGAACGAGTTGGACCTCAACTGGACCGCGAACAACTCGGGGGGCCAGTACAGCGCCTGCCCCAATGTGCTGCTGTTCAACCACTTCGCCTACGGCGTGACCGACCCGGTGATCGAATCGCTGGGCGAATGTACCAGTGGCAACTGCCCGGTCACAACGATGCTCACGCTGGTGCCGTGCCAAGAGGACATCGAGAACCAAATACCGGGGAAATCCACGGTCCAGTTCGAAGTTCACAATGAGTTCGAGCAGCCGTTTAGCGGCAGCGTGACCGTGGATTGCTGGCTCAACAGGGATCTGAATCGGCTCAATCCGAGCGGATCACCACAATCGGCTCCGTTCGGCGCGGGAACTCTTGGAACGCTCACGGCCTATACACGGATTAGCCCGAATCCCGGCGACCCGGGCGTGCTCGGCATCGCGGAGGAAACCCATACGGACAGTAACTCCGTCGGCAGCCAGGCAGCGTTCAATCTGCAGATAGAGGGTAATCGATTTGACGGAGCGGGGGTGACCGACAAGATCGTCCTCCCGGCACCGTGACGACTCCATGGTTGGCCATCTGCTGGCGGTGAGGAAAGGAGAAAACGTGATGAGCACGATGAAGGGGAACATGCAGCGGATGCTTCTCTCCGGAGTGGTCGCAACGGTGATCGCTTTTGGAATTGGGGGTGCGGCGCGGGCTGACGTCACTTCGGATCAAGCTGCGGCAATTCTCATCTTTCCCAAGATTGTCGTCGACACCTCCGGCGTCCTGGGGCCGGCAACCGACACGATCATCCAGGTGACGAACGCGTCGAACTCGATCGTCGCGGCGCGCTGCTTTTACATCAACGCCACTTCGCATTGCAGCAACGCACCGACCACAGCCTGCACCACAGAGGGCGTGGCAAATCTGGCTGCTGATGGGCAGGGTGGCTGCCCGGTGGGCGGAACATGTGAGCCGTCGTGGAACGAAACTGATTTCCGCATGACGTTGACCAAGCGTCAACCCGTGTCATGGAAAGCCACCGATGGGTTGAACGTCGGCACGTCACCGCTGCCCGGAACAGCTGGGGTGTTGGGAGTGCCGGAAGATCCCTTCTTCGGCGAGCTGAAGTGCGTCGAAGTGGACCCGGGTACGTTCAAGCCGGTATCCGGTTTCGACCCGGCGAACGATGGCCGGGGGGACTTGAAGGGCGAAGCGACGATCGTCTCGGCAGTGCCGGGGGAGTTTACCTCCGCGGTAGACACGCGGAAGTACAACGCGATCGGTCTGCAAGCGATCCCAAGTAACGGCAATAATGGCGACGATACACTCCAGCTCGGCGGCACCGGGGCGGAATACAATGGCTGCCCTAACATCCTCACCTTGGATCACTTGTTTGACGACGCTCCAGTAGTGACCCATGGCGGTGGTGTAACGAGGTCGGTGGTCACGGAGCTGACGGTAGTCCCTTGCGGGGAGGACTTGGCCCTGCAGGTACCAGCGACTGTCACGTTGCAGTTCTTGGTCTTCAACGAGTTCGAGCAACGGTTCTCGACGTCCACGCACATCACCTGCTTCGAGGAAATTCAGCTGTCCAATATCGACACGCGCCCGGTCTCCTCCGACGACTTCGCGTCGATCTTTAACGTCAACGTGCAAGGGACGTTCTCCGGACAGACCAGGATCCGCCCCGTGTCAACCGGGGGGGTCGCGAACGGTGTCCTCGCGGTAGCCGAGGAGTTCTGGGACTGCGGATCTGGCCCGGGGGACATCTGCTCGACGGCCGCGAACGTCCACTTCGTGGGCAGCCGTGACCTAGGTGATCAGCTGATCCTCAGCCCGGATATTGGCGGTAATTAGCGCCGCTGTAATTGTGTAAAAAAAGAGGCGGGAGCTGCAGAGCTCTCGCCTCTTTTTTTGCCAAACGTAATGGACTCACGGCACGACTCGATAACGGCTCTGACCCCTGGTTGATCCTACGGAACCAAGTCCAACCAGCGTGAGCTGGACACGCACCTGGACTTCCTGGGGATTGATGCGGTCCACCACTCCCAAATCCAGCGACCAGCAATCGCATACCGATGAGACCAACTTGAGGCCGAAGAAGGCATCCAAGAGGCGATTCGCCACCACGTCAAACCGGCTAGCAAAGCGGAACCCCGCCCAATCCGTCAGTCGCAACACCACGTTGTCGTCCAGCTCTTGCAGCAGATTCTGTGTCAGAAAACGATACGAGACCGAGGCGCTCGATCGGATGCGCAAGCGCCGTGCCGTAGATCCGGGGGGCTCTCGGGGATCCTCGACGAACAGTCCGACCCGTGCGGCAGAGATGTTGTTGGTTCCCGCATCGTAGTTGGTGAGGAACCGCAAAGAAAAGGCGCGGCTGGGATTCACAACCCCGCCAAAATCGATGTCTGAAAAGTGATCGGCTGCACGCCCGGTCTGCAACGGCAGGATCTTGCGGCTGACGTCGAAGCTCTGGTTCAAGGAGAAGCGCGCCAGCTCACGAACCGTGCCGGTTGGCCGTGCACCGCCGGCGAACTTGCCGACAAGGCGGCTCACCAGGCCGTACGTGACCAAGTTCCGCCGGTTGACGCGATCGGTTCCATCGAACAACGGGAGGTCCCCCTGGGATACTGCTGGGACGTACTGGTACGAAATTGCGGGCTCGATAGTGTGTTTCACTTTCTCCAGGCCGAACAAGCTGACGGGATAGACGCGATTCAGGATCGTACCGACCTCTGCGCCGAGCTGAAAGGTTTCCCGCGTGCGATTACGCGGTAGTCTGCGGCCCGTGGCCTCGAGCGTGCGCTCCGTCAGGTAGTAGGCCGTCTCGCGTACCGACCCGTGCACCGTACCGAAGCCGAATCGCCCCAGCGGTAACGGTAGCACCACTGTAGGCTGCAAGTCGACGCGGAACCCATCCACACTCCGGCCGCGCTGGAAGTCAACTCCAGTGATTTGCAGCTGCCCGAGCAACGGCCCAGCGAGGCGTCGTTGTCCCCAGATGGTGACCTCCGGAGCACGCTGCAGCGTCTGTGACTCTGCCCCGGCGAGGTTCTGGGAGAAGGTTCCCTCCCCTTTCACCGCAAATCGTTTACCTACGTGTACGGCGCCCGCGCGGGAATTTGTGAATGGCAGGGTGCGGATCAGCACGCTGTCGGTATGTTCAAACGCAAAGGTATTGATGTCGCGCACGAACAGGTCATCACCGACCAGAAACAGATTCGTGTAGACCTCGCTGTGCTGTCCGAGCTGCTGTCGATGTTTCGCCGTGACGCTCCAGCGGTTCTCCGGGACATCCTGCTCGAACGGTTTGGACGGGACCGTTCCTCGAAAGGACTCGTTGAAATACGAGCCGGTGATCACACCATGCGCTTCTCGGTTCCAGGCATAGCGATACTCGCCAACGAAGCCGGCGCGCACGCTCGTTTCCCCGTCGACGGTAAGCGTAGCGTCCTGGCTCTTACTGATGGCCCAGTAGAACGGCAGGAGCGTCTGGAACCCACGGCGATTCGAGACGCTAAAGCGCGGCATCAGGAAGCCGCTCTGGCGCCGTCGCCGCACTGGAAAAAACGCGCGGGGTATGTAGAGAATCGGGACATCCAGCACATGGAAGACTCCGCCTCTGAGCTTCCCGTATCCGTCAAGGTCTACATCCAGTTCGCGGCCACTGATACTCCAACTCGGCGCGCCACCGTCAGGGCAGCGGCACGTCGTGAAGCGACCGTTCTCGATGTGGTAGCTCTGGCCGAGACCCTTCTCGATCCGATCTCCCCACAGGGAATACCGTAGGCCGCGGGACTGGATCGTCGCGTGCTCCAGGAAGCCCGTCTCGTCGTCGAGGTCGATATGGGCTACGTTCGCCGATGCGGTCCCTTCGGGATTTGTGATCATCACGTTGCCCTGCGCATCCGCCTGCTTGGTAGCCCGGTTGACACGCACCTCATCGGCGTGGAGCACCATGTCGCCTCGACGGATCACCACCTTGCCCCGTGCAACGACCGTGTCGGTCTTGCGGTCGTAGGTGAGCTCTTGTGCGTTGATTCCGATTTCCTCCGGCTTGAAGGTGAGGGCGGGCACATTCTGCGCCAGGCTAATCAGTGGGGCACAGACGGCGTACAGCAATGCCGCAAGGAGCAATCCCGAACCACGCATAGGATCCAGTCCGTTACAGCCGCAGCGTCGTAGGGCTGGCGCCGGAGATCAGCGACCCCGGCAGGCGCAAGCAGCCCGCGTAGACGGCTCCGACGAGATACAACGACCCGGTCACAACGATCGCGTCGCCCGCACCGGCAGACCCTCGCAACGCTTCCAAGCCCTGCACCGGGTCGGCGGCCACCAGAACCGGGCAGTATGGCTGGAACGCCCGTGCCAGCACTTCGGGTGCTTCGCCACGCGGGGGCAACACCGTCGTCAGCGTTGCACTCGATACGGCCGGCAGGATCGCATCCACCATGGCTTGCCAGCGTTTGTCACGCATCACGCCGAAGAGGAGGTGCACGGTGCGCGTGCTGACGACTGCGGGTAGCTCCTTGACCAGGGTGGCGATTCCGTCGGCGTTGTGCGCTCCATCAAGCACGATCAGTGGCTGGGTTTCCACGACATCCAGCCGGCCGGGCCATTGCAGCTTGGCGAGGCCCTGGCGGACCGCTGCATCAGAAATCGGGAGTCGTTCTCGCAGCCGCATGGCAGCTGCAATCGCCACCGCTGCGTTGTCACGCTGAAATGCCCCGCGCAGGGGCAAGACGATATCTGCTAGCTCACACCCGAAGCCGCGAAACCGCAACGCGCTCGCACCGCTGGCAGAGAAATCCACCCCGAACCAATCAGCAGAGGCACCGCGCTCCGCCACCACCTGCTGGAGCACCTGCTGCGCTTCCTCCGGTACGGTACCCACGATCACAGGCCGCTGCGGCTTGATGATGCCCGCCTTCTCGCGGGCCACGGACGCCAGTGTGTCGCCGAGAAAGTCCTCATGGTCGAGTCCAATGGTAGTAATGACCGCCACGAGGGGATCCAGGACGTTGGTCGCGTCGAGTCTACCTCCCAGCCCGACCTCGACTACTGCCAGGTCAACCTCGCGGCGCGCAAAGTGAAGAAACGCCATCACGGTCACAAGCTCGAAGAAGGTCAAATCGATCCCACGCACGATGGCTGCGGAGTACACCTCACGAGCTAGATCAACGACTTCCGCTTCGCTGATTGACGCCGTTCCAACACGAATCCGCTCGGTAAAGCTCACCAGATGCGGCGAGGTATACAGTCCAACCCGGAACCCCGCCGCGTGACAGATCGCGTGCAGCATCGCCGCGACGGAGCCTTTGCCGTTGGTTCCAGCGATATGAACTGCGGCGAACCGCTGCTGGGGATCGCCGAGATTCCTGAGCGCGAGCGCAACGCGCTCGAGCTTGAAGTCCATGCCCTTGGCGGCCTCACGCGCGTACAGCCACGCAAGAACCCGCTGGTAGTCACTCGCGGCCATGTCGAGCTCGTTCAGGTTCTGCTGTCAGGGCGCACCGGGCAGCGTACATACCGTCTCTGAGGCGGCGGATGAATGCTCCGACTTCAGCGACCACGTCGGGCGCACGACGCTGCGTGGCGATGAGCCGCATGATGGCACTACCCACCACTGCAGCATCAGCGAACTCTGCAACCGCACCAGCTTGCTCTGGCGTCGAAATGCCGAATCCGACCCCGATGGGAAGGCGGGTCAATTTCCGCAGGCGTTTCACGGCCGGGCGTACCGCGTCGGCGACCATCGGACGCACGCCGGTGACACCAGTCACGGACACGTAGTAGACGAAACCCGCGGCGTGCCGCAGGACGGTGCGCATCCGATCTGGCCCGCTCGTCGGCGCCAGGAGAAAGATGCAGTGGACCCCAGCTGGGCGCGTCCACCTGGCCAACTCCTCGGCTTCTTCGGGTGGCAGATCAACGACGAGGAGGCCGTCGACCCCTGCACGGGCGGCGTCGGCAGCGAAACGCTGTGGGCCGTAACGGAAGATCGGGTTGTAATAGCCATACAGGATCAGCGGCAGCTGCGAGCTTTTACGGAAGTCGGACACCAGCTCGAGCACCCCAGGCAACGAGGCACCTGCGCGGAGCCCGATTTCCGCTGAACGCTGGAGCACGGGTCCGTCCGCGCTTGGGTCGGAGAACGGCACGCCGAGCTCCAGCAGCTCCGCGCCGCTATCCGCCGCCACCCGCATGAGATCGCGTGTCGTCTCCAGGTCTGGGTCGCCGGCCGTGAGGAAGGGAACGAGCGCCGGTCTGCTCTGCTGGCGCAGCAGCTGAAACGCTGCGTCGATGCGGTTCATCCGACCTCGAGAGACACGCCGAGGTAGTCGGCGACGGTGTTCATGTCCTTGTCACCGCGGCCGGACAGGTTGATGATGACAATCTGATCCCGCTGCATCCGTGGTACCACCCGGGCCGCATACGCGATGGCATGGGCCGTTTCCAGCGCAGGGATGATGCCCTCGGTTTCGGTCAGGACTTTCAAACCCTCGATCGCCTCCACATCAGTCACCGCGAGGTATTGGGCGCGGCCCGTTTCGTGCAAGTAGCTATGCTCTGGCCCGACGCCGGGATAGTCGAGGCCTGCCGAGATGGAATGTGCCGGACGCACCTGTCCGAGCTCATCTTGCACGACGTACGTCTTCTCGCCGTGCAAGACGCCCACCACCCCGGCGCTGATCGACGCAGCATGGCGCCCGGTCTCCAGGCCGGCGCCACCGGCCTCGACGCCGACCATACCGACGCCGGGATCGTTGAGGAACGGGTAGAACAGGCCCATCGCGTTGCTGCCGCCACCGACGCACGCGATGAGGCAGTCCGGCAGACGTCCCTCAAGACGCAGGATCTGCCGGCGTGCCTCGCGGCCGATGACTGACTGGAAATCGCGAACCATCATCGGGTAGGGATGCGCCGACATCGTGGAGCCCACGAGGTAGTGCGTATTCACCACGTTGGTCACCCAATCACGCAACGCTTCGTTGATCGCATCCTTGAGCGTTTCACTGCCTGAGGTCACGGATCGAACCTCTGCACCGAGCAGTTTCATACGAAACACGTTGAGCGATTGCCGGTGCACGTCTTCACGGCCCATGAACACTTCGCACGCCATGCCAAAGAGGGCCGAGACCGTCGCCGTGGCGACACCATGCTGGCCGGCACCAGTCTCCGCGATAATCCGGCCCTTGCCCATCCGCCGGGCGAGCAACGCCTGCCCGAGCGCATTGTTGATCTTGTGTGACCCGGTATGGCAGAGGTCCTCGCGTTTCAGATAGATTTTGGCTCCCCCGAGCTTGGCGCTGAGATTCGCAGCGTAATACAACGGCGTCTCCCGCCCGGCGTACTCCGCCAGGTAGTACTTCAGCTCACGACGGAATTTCCGATCGCGGCGGACGCGGCGGTACGCTGCGTCGAGCTCCAGGAGAGCAGGCATCAGCGTTTCCGCGACGTAGCGCCCGCCGAAGATGCCGAAGTGTCCGGAACGATCAGGCAGCTTGTACATAGGCAATGAATTGCTTCATCAGGGCGAGGTCCTTCTTACCGGGCGCATACTCGATCCCGCTGGCGACATCGACGGCGAACGGATGCACGGCTCGTATCGCCTCCGCAACGTTCTCCGCGGTCAATCCACCTGCCAGGATCAGACGCCGCCGGTCGAACCCTTCCAGCAACTCAGCGGGAATCCGGCGTCCCGTACCCCCAAGCTGCCCCTTCACATATGCGTCAGCGAGAATGAAAGCAACGCGATAAGCCTGCGCCTCCACGGCCGCGTGGCGGTCACCCACTCGAACGGCTTTGATCACTTTCTGCTTCCACCCCTGGCAGTACGCTGAGTCCTCGTGGCCGTGAAACTGCACAGCCCCAAGGCCAACCTGCTCGGCAATGGCTGCAACCTGCTCGCGCCTTTCATCAACAAACACCCCGACTGTGCACACGGAGCGAGGCAAGTGTGCGGTGATCTCAGCAGCAACTTCCGGGCTCACGCAGCGTGGGCTGCGAGCGTAGAAGTTGAATCCAAGAGCGGCAGCTCCGGCATCCACCGCCGCTCGCGCGTCAGCGAGGTTGGTGATGCCGCACACTTTCACCTGGACGGGGAGCGCCACGGCTTTCAGCCCTTCGCCCCGCTCGGACCGAGCAGCTCGTTCAGCCGCGCGCCAGGATCAGGTGCACGCATCAGCGTCTCACCGATCAAGAACGCGGTCACACCCAGCCGTTCGAGCCGCTCGATATCCGCACCCGTCTCGATGCCGCTCTCGGCCACCACAAACGCTTCGGCGGGCACAGCCGGCAACAGGCGCTCGGTAGTCGCCAAGGTCGTCTGGAACGTGCGCAGGTCGCGGTTGTTGATCCCGAGCAGCCGTGCGCCGTTGCACGCCGCGCGGTCCAGCTCCGCACGGTCGTGCACCTCCACGAGCGGCGTCAAATTCAGCTCTTCAGCCAACCAGATTAGCTCGCGCAATACGGAGTCGGGGAGGATGGCGACGATCAGCAACACGGCATCGGCGCCGAAGGCCCTGGCTTCATGGATCTGGTAGGGATCGAAGAGGAAGTCTTTGCGCAACAACGGCACGTTCACGACACGCCGAACTGCCGCCAGATGATCCAGCGCACCTTGAAAATAGCGTTCCTCAGTCAGTACGGAGATCGCGGCTGCACCATTGTTGGCGTACGCCGTCGCGATGCCCAGCGGATCGAAGGCGGATCGAAGAAGCCCTCTCGAAGGCGAGGCTTTCTTGATCTCGGCGATGATGGCGCGCGGCCGTGCTTCCAGGGCCGCACGGAACGGGCGGCGCGCGACGTGAAACAGTGGCAGCCGCTGCAGGGCGGCCACCGACACCGTGGCCCTGACGCGCTGCAGTGCGGCTCGTTTCTCGCGGACGATCTCGTCCAGAATCATCGGCTCGTGTACTCGATGAGCTGCTGCAGTTTACGCCGGGCGCGGCCACTGCGGACAGCGTCACGCGCGAGATCAATCCCGGCAGCGATCGAGGGAGCCCGGTCACCTACGTAAATGGCCGCAGCAGCATTGAGGATAGCGATGTCGGCACGGGGACCAGTCGCCCCGGCAACGATCGCGCGGATGATACTCGCTGCCGCCTCTCGGTTGCCGTCCTCCAAGTCGGCGTGACGGCAGTACGTTAGGCCGAACTCCTCAGGCGTCATGCGATAGCAGCGCAGCGTGCCGTCCTTCCACTCGGCGAGCCGCGTTGGCGCGGAGAGGGAGATTTCGTCCATACCGTCTTCCCCATGGACCACCAGCGCATGCACACTCCCAAGGCGGCCCAAGGCGCAGGCGAGCCGCTCTGTCCACTCCGGCGCGAATACCCCAACCACCTGGTGCTGGGCCCCCGCCGGGTTCGCCAGCGGCCCTACCAGGTTGAAAATCGTGCGGACCCCCAGTTCGCGCCGCGGGCCCGCCGCGTGCCGCATCGCGGGATGGAAGACAGGTGCGAAGAGGAAACCGATGCCCACCGTATCGATGCAGGCCGCAACTCGTTCCGGCGGCAGATCGATGGTGACCCCGAGTGCCTCAAGGACGTCTGCGCCCCCCACGGTACCCGACATGGCACGGTTGCCATGTTTGGCAACGGTGACGCCTGCGCCCGCGGCGATCAGCGCCGCCGCAGTAGAAATGTTGAACGTACCACACCGATCGCCGCCTGTCCCGCACGTATCAACGATCACAGGAGCACGCGGGTGCACGGGTGTGGCATGCGCACGCAGAGCACGCACCGCCCCCGTGATCTCATCCACCGTCTCACCTTTCATGCGCAAGGCGACGAGCCATCCGCCGATCTGAGCTGCTGTCGCGGTGCCGCGCATGAGCTGGTTCATCACGGCTTCCATCTCGCCTTCGCGCAGCGACTTGCCAGCAACCGCGTGCGCCAGGGCCGCTCGAACGTCCACGACCCTACCCTTTCGCCCTACCAGTCAGTGCGAGGAAGTTTGCCAGCAGGTGCTTGCCCTCGACGCTCAGGATGGACTCGGGGTGAAACTGAATGCCTTCCACCAGCTGCTGGCGGTGGCGTACCCCCATGATCTCGCCTTCGGCAGTCCACGCGCTGAGCACGAGACAATCAGGTAGGGTTGCAGGTTCGATCAACAACGAGTGGTACCGTGTCGCTTTGAACGGCTGCGGCAAGCCGGCAAAGATGGTCCGCCCGTCGTGGTGAATCGGTGAGGTCTTGCCGTGCATCAGGCGGCCGGCTCGCACAATGCGGCTCCCGAAGGCCACCCCGATACACTGGTGGCCTAGGCAGACTCCGAGGATCGGGACGTGACCCGCGAAGCGCTGGATCAGCGCCACCGAGATTCCGGCTTCCGCCGGCGTGCGTGGTCCTGGCGAAACAACGATTTGCGCCGGCTGCAGCGCGGCGACCTGGTCGAGCGTAATCGCATCATTTCGATAGACCCGGACGTCGGCCCCGAGCTCACCGAGGTACTGGACCAGGTTGTAGGTGAACGAATCATAATTGTCGATCATCAACAGCACGAGATCGGCCTTCCCGGATCGGCTCACATCGCTTCAGCCAAGCGCACGGCCTGGATGAGCGCGCGCGCCTTGTTCACGCATTCAGCGTACTCGCGCTCGGGGTCCGAATCGGCCACGATCCCGGCGCCGGCGCCGATATAGATCCTGTTCCGCGAAATCACCAAGGTGCGGATGGCGATGCAGGTGTCCATGTTACCCGAGAAGTCAAAGTACCCGACCGCTCCACCGTAGACGGCCCGCCGAGCGGGCTCGAGTTCTTCGATGATCTCCATCGCACGAATCTTCGGGGCACCGGTCAGTGTGCCGGCGGGAAAGGTCGCACGCAACGCATCAAAGCAATCGAGACCGTCCCCAAGTTTCCCGCGCACGTTCGACACCAAGTGCATCACGTGTGAGTAGCGTTCCACCGCGAGCCGTTCCGTCACCACCACCGTGCCAACGCTGGCAACGCGGCCGACATCGTTGCGCCCGAGGTCCAGCAGCATGATGTGCTCGGCAATTTCCTTGGGATCCGTCACCAGCTCATGTTCCAGCTGCGTGTCTTGCTTTTCCTCTGTACCACGGGGGCGGGTTCCTGCAATCGGGCGCAGCGTGATTTCCCGGCCTTCCACCCGCACCATCACTTCTGGAGAGGCACCGAGCACCGTGTGCTCCCCCATCTGGAGGAAGAACATGTACGGTGACGGATTCACGGCACGGAGGCAACGATAGATGTTGAAAGGATGGGCGCGGAGCGGGCTTTCGAACCGCTGCGCCAGGACAACCTGAATGACGTCGCCGGCGACAACGTATTCCTTCGCACGACGCACCATCCTTTCGTATTCCTCCTGCGTCAGGTTGGAGCCAATCGGCGCCGCCTCGCGCACCACGGGTGGCGGTGCAGCCGGCACAGGTCGCCGCAGCCGCTCGATCAGGTGTGCGACTTTCTCGCATGCCGTGGCGTAGACTGCACGGAGATCGCGCGTGTCGTCGACGTGTGCGTGGGCGATGACTTTAATCTTGTGTGCCACGTTGTCAAAAATCAGCAGCGTGTCCGTCAGCAGCAGATACAGGTCGGGCATCCCGAGATCGTCGCGCGCACGCGCCGGAAGTTGTTCGAAGAAGCGCACGAGGTCGTAACTCAAGTAGCCAACGAGGCCGCCCGAAAAGCGCGGGAGGCCTTTGACCGGAACAGGCCGGTAGCGCCGGAGCAACTCGCGGACGGCGTGAAGCGGATCCGCGACCTCCCGAACCTCCACCGGATGACCGGCCCGCTCCTGGCAAAGGCGGTGCCCCTTGCTGCGCACAACCAGCTCCGGGGCGGTACCAAGGAAACTGTAGCGCGCCCATTTCTCGGTCCCTTCGACACTTTCGAGCAGAAAAGCATCGCTGCCTTCATCGATCTTCAAGAACGCCGACACAGGCGTCTCGAGGTCGGCAAGGATCTCCCGGTAGACTGGCACCACGTTCCCGTGCTCGGCCAGGCCGCAGAATTCGTCGAATTCAGGCGAGTACATTCCGTTCCGGACTTCCGCTTCGCGTTGGCCTCATCGCGCCGTCACGTAAGCATTATCCATCCCTTCGACCTTTTTCAGCCGAGCCGCCAGCTCACTGGCCTTCGCACGAGTGGAAAAGTGGCCCACCCTGACCCGATACCACGTATGGCCACGCATCGGTGCCTGCACCGTGTAGGCCGCGTACCCCTTCGCACGCAGTGCCCGCGCCAGGGCTGCCGCTTGTCGCGCGTTGACTGTGGCGTTGACCTGGACTGTCCAGCCCCCATCGGCCCGCGTGGCACGGTGGCTGCGGCCACGGCCGGCTGGCTGGCGTGCGGGATGCACTCGGCGAACATCCGCTCGCCCCGCCGCACTCACGGCGGGCGACACTGCAGCCGCGGCGGCAGTTTCCTCCAATCGACGCCGCGCTTTCTCTTGCAACTGCTCGTAGAAGGCGAGATCACCACCAGCGGCCTTCTTCCCAGGTGATCGCATCGGGATCGGCATGCGCACGACCCGCTCTTCCTGCACCAGGCGGCGCTCGGCAACGTCTCGCCCAACCCAGATCCCGAACAGGAAGATCACAGCTGAGGTTACGAGAAAGCCAAAGACGAGCGCAAACAGCTGCCCGAGGCCCACGCCAGCCATACCATGGCGTAGCCGCATTACAGCACCGCCGCTCGTTCCACAGGCGGTCTCAGGCTGTCGCACCACCGGCCTCCATCACATCGTTTCAGGTGCACTCACACCGACCAACCCCAAGCCGCTCCTGATCACCCTCCCCACCGCCCACGCCAGATACAGGCGCGCCGCTGTCTGCGGGGCAACGGCGGTCACCACCCGATGACGATTGTAGAAGCGATGAAACGCGCTCGCCAAGTCGATCAAATAGAACACCACCCGGTGCGGCTCGAGCGCGCGCGCAGCGTCCTCCACGGTATCGGTATACTGAGCCAGCAGCTTGACTACCGCCAACTCCTCTGGCGCCTGCAGCTGATCAAGATGGGAGGCTGCGGCGGCCACGCGTTGCACGCCAGCACTGGCGGCTTGCCGAAACAGGCTGCAGACGCGGGCGTGCGCGTACTGCACATAGAATACCGGGTTATCCGCCGACTGTTTCTTGGCAAGATCGAGGTCGAACTCGAGGTGGCTATCGGCCTTGCGGGTCAGGAAAAAGAAACGCACGACATCGCTGCCGACCTCATCGAGCAGCTCGTCCACCGTCACATACTCCGCCCGGCGTGTCGACATCTTCACCTGTGCGCCACCACGGGTCAGCGTAACGAACTGGTGGATCACGACCTTGATCTTGTCCACATCGCACCCGAGCCCGCGCAGGGCTGCACGCACCTCCTTGTGCTCAGCGATGTGATCGGCCCCGAGAACATCAATGATCAGGTCGAAGCCGCGGCCGAGCTTCTCTTGATGATAGGCAATGTCAGGCAAGCGATAGGCAGGCTCGCCGGAGGCCTTCTTAAGCACCCGATCTTTGTCGAGACCAAGCGGCTCGCTGCGCAGCCACACGGCGCCGTCGCGATCACACACCAGGTCGCGCGCGCGCAGGTCTGCAAGCGTCGCGTCGATCTGCCCACCAGCGTAGAGCGAGTCCTCGTTGAAGTAGACGTCGAACCGAACCCCCAGCCGGGCTAGCGTGCGCTTGATATCACCGAAGATCGCCTCTTCCGCTTCGTCCTTGAAGATTCCAGCCGGCGGCTCGCCCAGCAGCTGAGAGCCGTGATGGGCAACCAGCCTGTCCGCGATCGCCGTGATGTACTCGCCCTGGTAGCCGCCTTCGGGGAAGCGGCTGCCTTCACCCAGGAGATCAAGGTAGCGTGCCTTCACCGACTCGCCCAGCAGCGTCATCTGTTTCCCGGCGTTGTTAAAATAGTACTCGCGCGTCACCCGGTAGCCCGTGGCCTCCAGCAACCGTGCGATCACGTCTCCGAGCACTGCGTTCCGTCCGTGCCCGATGGTGAGGGGCCCCGTCGGATTGGCGCTGACGAATTCGACCTGTACTCGACGACCCGCGCCGAACTGAGCGGGGCCGTAGTCGTCCCGTTCGACCTCGCTGAGACACTGTTGCCAAAAGCGCGGCGCGAAGCGGAAGTTGATGTAGCCGGGATCAGCGACGTCCACCGCAGCAAGGATGCCGTTGGGATCGTCCAGGTGGCGAACGATCTGCTCTGCGATGGCTCGCGGCGCACGGCGCTCCTGCCGAGCAAGCGCCAAGGCCACGGTCGACGCCAGATCGCCGAAGCTCTGGTCCTTGGGCCGCTCGAAAATCAAAGGGGGGAGGCTTTCGGACTTCAGCGCTCCCCCCTCGATGGCTTTCACTAATGCATGCTGAAGCAGCCCCTCAAGCCGTTTTTTCATCCTCCGTTCGCCAGCGGTCGCCTGCGCTTGCCATTGTGTGCCAAGAAGCTGCTTCGAAGACTGTCGGGCTCGTATACATGGCCACCTCGAACGAGTCAAGGCAGCCGGGTCGACCTGGACTGTCCTGTCGCACCGCTGCCGAACGAATTCCGGCGGGTCAGGCCACAGCGCTACTTCGCACGGTCTGGGCGGGGGTCCAGCCCATGATGATCGCGTCCTCCCCGCGACCATAGTAATGCTGCCGCACGCCGAGCTCGGCGAAGCCGAGCGAGCGGTACAAGGCCAGTGCCGCGGTATTCTCCCGCCGCACCTCCAGCGTGATGATGCTGGCGTGCCGTTCCTCAGCGTCCCGCAATACCAGTTCTACCAGGGCACGCCCGACGCCGCATTTCCGGCACTCTGGGTGCACGGCAATGTTGAGGATGTGCACCTCATCACCGACCAGCCACCAACACACGTAGCCCATCACCCGCCCGGAGCGATCGTCTGCGCGGGCCAGGATCGTCCTGGAGAACGGGACCGTCCGTTCGTGCAAGAACAGCCCCGGCGTCCAAGGCTTTGCGAACGAGCACCGTTCGATCTCGACCACCGCGTCGAGATCCTCGACCCGCATAGGGCTAAGTTTCATCAACGGTTTCCCCGTGACGAGTGAGCGTTCACCAGCGAATGAGTGCCGACGCCCAGGTGAAGCCGGCTCCAAACGCAGCCAGGCAGACCAGGTCCCCCGCACGGAGGCGCCCACCGTCAAGTGCCTCGGACAGTGCAATAGGGATGGACCCGGCAGTCGTATTACCGTAGCGCTGGATGTTGTTGAACAGTTTCTCTTCCGGCAGCTCCAAGCCCAGCGCGACCATCTGGCTGATGCGCAGGTTGGCCTGATGCAGAATGAACAGGGCAACGTCCGCCGGGGCCACGCCGTGCGCATCGAGCGCTTCATGGATCACTTCGGGAAAGCGCGTCACGGCGTGCCGAAAGACGTAACGTCCCTGCATCTTCGGGAATATGCGGCCCTCGGGCCCCGCGATCATTTCTTCGGTCAAACGCGGTCGCAGCCGGCTTCCGGGACTTTCGATCCACAGCTTCTCGGCGAACTTCCCCTGAGCGTGCAGGTGTGTCGACAGAATGCCACGCCGCGCATCCGGCTCGGGGCCGACGACGACAGCTCCCGCCCCGTCGCCGAAAATCACCGCGACCTCGCGCCCTCGTGTGGTCAAGTCCACACCGGTGGAATGAACCTCAGCACCAACAAGCAGCACGTGATCGAAGGTTCCCGTTTTGACGAACTTGTCGGCGATCGCCAACCCGTAGAGGAAGCCGGAGCACTGATTGCGTACATCGAAGGCAGGCATCCCGGCAACTCCCAGGCGTTGCTGCACAAGGCACGCCGTTGCCGGCATATCGATGTCCGGGCTAAGGGTAGCGAAAATGATGCAATCGAGCTGATTGGGCGAGAGCGCGGCACGCTGCAGAGCAATCTTAGCCGCCTCCACGCCCATTTCACCTGACCCGACGCCATCGTCACTGAATCGGCGCTCACGAATTCCCGTCCGCTGCTGGATCCACTCATCCGTGGTATCCATGTACCGGGTGAGTTCTGCATTGGAGACCGTGCGCGGCGGCAGGTAGCGCCCGACCCCGAGGATACACGCGTTTCGCACCACACACCCTTACAAGGTTATTACAGCCGCACCCCAGGCGAAGCCGGCGCCGGACGTTGCGAGGCACACCGTTGCGCCCGGACCCAAGCTGCCCTGCGCCACCTCTTCGCTCAACGCCACCGGCAGGGCCGCAGCAGTCAGGTGACCGTGCCGCGATCCCGGAAAGTTGAGGCGGGCCGGGGCTATACCCATCCGCGATCCAACAGTTTCCGCTACGTCGGGCAGAACGTGCGCGATGATGTAGCGATCTACTTCCTCCGGCCGTGTGCGGGCTGCCTGCAGGGCCTCGTCGATAACCGCAGGCAGGGACGCTTCGCCGAACGCGCGTACCGCATCGAAGTCCATGGTGGGGAAATGGCCGCCTCGACGGAAATTCTCCACAGTCACCCTCACAGGGTGCTGCCGGCATGCCGGGTACTCACACCAGAAGCGATCATGCTGCCGGCCGTCGGTATGGATCACCGCGGCACGCATGCCGGTCCGCCCATTACCTCTACCGAGCACTACCGCCCCGGCGCCGTCACCGTACAGCGTGGCGATCCGCGCACCCTGCTCCGCGTAGTCGAGGCCCGCGGAGTGCACCTCAGCACCAATCACCAAGACACGTTCGTACACCTCCGCCTGAACGAACTGCGCCGCGATCACTAGAGCGAAAATGAACCCGGCACATTGGGCGCGGATATCGAGCGCTCCAATCGTAGCGCAGCCCATCTGCTCCTGAAAAAAGCAGCCGGAGCCGGGGAATTGGGCGTCCGGTGTCATGGTTGCAAAGACGATAAAATCCACGCCATCGGCCGCGAGGTGTGCCTGAGCGAGCGCGCCGTTAGCGGCTTTGACCGCAAGCGTCGAGGGCCCAACCGCCTCGACCGCGATCGGGCGGCGCACCCCAGCCCGCTCCGCCTCATCCGGCAGATAATGGCCAAGTCCCAAGAAGCCTGCCTGCATGCGTCTAGCGCTTGAGCAGTACGACCTCTAAGGCGTGGTCCCGGATCCGGTGCTTGAACGCCCTCACCGGGGCGGGAAGTTCCACATTGGTCGTGAAGTCAGGCGGAAAAGCCGGAGAGACCGCGGCTAGCTTGCGCACGTTGTGATCCGTCACGCCGCCTTTGACGATGAAAAAGCCGTTCCGCAAGGATAGGTCGTAATCATAGCCCGGCATTTCATCGGGAATGTGCAGCTGATCTTTCAGCGCCGATGGCGGCACCTTGCGGGGGAACTCCAGCCGGAGCACGTAGCCGTTCCCTTGCTCTTGCAGCGTGTAGACCTCGCCGTACCTCCGCTCGCGCTCGATCTTGTCTTCGAAACCACCGCCGTGAAAACCGTCGACAGCGACGGTACCCTGTTGTGACACTCGGTGAAGCGTACGAATCAAGGGCACAAACAGCACCGCCAGCGGCGGGGCGTACCAGGCTCCGCGGTACACCAGCCGGTCTAACGGCAGGGCATGCAGCACTCCTTCACGCAGGCGCAGAACGGCCTCAAGCGAAGCAATCCCAACACCCAGTAGAATGAGGCCATCGAGTTGATCGCTGAAAACGGCACGGTGGAGCGACAGCGCACCAACGGCCACGGTGACGGCCGGGTACAGGAGCATATTATGCAGAATGTTCACCGCCGTGGCACCGGCGGCGGTGAAGAAGCGCCGATCTCCCACAGCATCTTCAAGCGCGCGCTTCTGCGCGAACGGTAACGCCCCCAGCACCGGCTGGCTCAGCGCCGCAAACCACTTGAGTCCTCGCGCCCCGCCGGGGCGGACCGACCCAAGTTGCACCACCGCGCTCTCGAAGCTTCCCGCTAACTCTCCCGGGAAGCATTTCTCCTTCGTCAGCGGCACGGGGGCTGCTGCAGGTTTCGGCGCTGCCAGCGGCTTCTCAACCCGCGCTGCCTCTGGGGCCGCCGCAGCCGTTGGCGCAACGGCAGCCGCCGGCGCTTCAGGGGGCGGAACAACCGGGGCTTGGGCCGGGGGAGGAGGAGCCTCGGGTGCCGCGACAGGCGGCGGTGGGACCGCCCCCTCCTTCTTGAATCGAGAAGGGAAATCGGCTGGAAACTCCTGATCCGGGTGCAACACTCCGGCCCGCTGAATTAACGCTTCCTCCGTCTCCGGAATCTCCGGATCGGGCACGCAGCAGTCGACCGGGCACACGGCAGCACACGCCTCCTGATCATGGAAGCCGACGCATTCAGTGCACTTCTCCGGGACGATGTAGAAGGTATCCTGCGCAATCGGCGGGTGGGTGACACCGTTCAATTCCCACTCGACTCCGCCTTGATAGATCGCCGTATTCGGGCACTCGGGTTCACACGCCCCGCAGTTGATGCATTCCGACGTAATAACCGTTGCCATCCCAATGCGTCTCCCCCGACGGGTTCAATACTTCCCTACTATGTATCGTTTTCACTGCGGCGTTTCAACAAACGCTACGGCACGCCAGGACCCTCCATCCCGTGTCCTTCAGGCACAGCCTGGTAGCCGGCACGATCGCATTGGGAGCCACAGCGATCCGACGTTGCTCGGCTCGTCGCTTGCTTCCGCGGTCGAAGCAGCGTAGCTAAAAGACCATGCCGGTGCAGATCGCTGACATCGTCATGCTGGCCGAGAACGCTCCGTACCCTCGTTACGGGCGCGTCGTACGGCGTGAGGGGGCTGCGCATGTCCGAGTGACGGACGTACAGTGTGGCGATCCGCGGTGTGTCGCCGAGCACCGACACGCAGAACAAGTCTGGCGCGTCGCGGACCTGCTCGCTGCCCGAGCCTATCAGCCGCGCGCCGCCTGGGAGGCGGGCCGGAAGAGCTCACCCAACGCACCGGCGATGGCCGCCTGATTTTCCGCTCAGGGATCGCGCGCCCTGATCTAGCTCGCATCGACGTAGCCAACGCAAACAACAGAGCCCGACCGCACTCACAACAGACAATACGGCAATGGATTGGTGGCGGGAGGGCGTCTTCTACGAAATCTACGTTCGGAGCTTCCAGGACACCAACGCGGACGGTGTCGGTGACCTCCCAGGTATCATCGAGCGGCTCGACTACCTGAACGATGGGACGCCCAATTCACTGGGTGTCGACGCCTTGTGGCTCACCCCTATCAATCCCTCGCCGATGTTCGATTTCGGCTATGATATCAGGGACTACCGCGGCGTCGATCCGCTTTTCGGCTCGCTGCACGATCTCGATCGGCTGATCAGCGCAGCGCACCGGCGCAACATCCGAATCATCCTCGATCTCGTGCCCAATCACACGTCCCAGGAGCACCCGTGGTTCCGGGCATCTCGAAGCTACCGAACAGATGCGAAACGTCATTGGTACATTTGGCGCGACCCGGCACCGACCGGTGGGGCTCCGAACAACTGGGCCAGTGCGTTCGGTGGCGCGGCCTGGACCCTCGATCCCGCGACCGGCCAGTATTACCTGCACTCCTTCCTTGCCGAGCAACCGGATCTCAACTACCGGAATCCCGCGGTTCGACGAGCTATGGAAGACATCATGCGTTACTGGCTCGACCGCGGCGTCGACGGCTTCCGCGTGGATGTGGTCCACAAGCTCGTCAAGGACGCGCAGCTGCGTGACAATCCTCGTCCCGCACCCGCAGAGCACCATCCGGTACGACATTACGGCAGCTTGAAACACGTTTACGATGAGGACCAGCCGGAGGTCCATGACATCATCCGCAGCTGGCGGCGGCTTCTGGACGATTACGGCGAGCGGACGATGGTGGGCGAGGTCTACCTCTTCGATCCCCCACGGGTGGCCATGTACTACGGCAACGGCCACGACGAACTCCCGCTCGCGTTCAACTTCAGCTTCATGTGGAGCCCGTGGGACGCGGGGGTGTTCCGCGCCCAGGTGGATCAGATCGAGGCGCTGTTGCCGGCCGGCGCCCAGCCGACGTATGTACTCTCGAGCCACGACGCACCGCGCCACCGCACACGCTATGACGACCCGCAGTGCGGCGACGCTCGGGCCCGGCTGGCGGCAATGATGTTGCTCACCCTGCGGGGAACACCCTTTCTCTACTACGGCGAAGAGATTGGCATGCGCAACGTCTTCGTCCCACCCGAGCGGGTCTGTGATCCGGTAGGCAAGCGGTTCGCGCCCCTCAATCGCGACCCCCAACGTACGCCGATGCAGTGGACGCACGACGCGGGTGCGGGCTTCACGACCGCTGAGGAGACATGGTTGCCGATCGCTCCCGACTATCAGACGGTCAATGTGGCCTGTCAGGCCGCGGATCCGCAGTCTCAGCTGAGTTTCTATCGCCGCTTGATCTGGTTTCGGAAACGGACCCCGGCGCTCAGGTGCGGCAGCTACCGGCCGCTCGATGGGCCCTCGGATACCTTCATTTTCTTGCGTGAGCATCAGTCTCAGCGCCTGCTTGTCGCCATGAATTTTGCTGCGGAAAGCCGCACCGTGAGGCTGCCCGATCTGCTGGGTGGGCGGTTGGCATTCGCCACCGATCCGACCCGGCCGGCAGGCGACGTGTCACTCACCGAGCTGCGGCTTGGCCCGGTGGAAGGGCTGGTTGTGGTGCTCTGATTACGAGGGCCGAAGCGTATCGCCGGACATGCCAGTGCGGCGCGATCTCACGCGCGATTGATCAGACTCGCCGCGATACCTGCCCCGAAGCCGTTGTCGATATTCACGACCGTCACGCCGGCAGCACAGGAGTTCAGCATCGCCAGTAGTGCGGCCAGGCCCCCGAAACTCGCACCGTACCCGACACTGGTTGGAACGGCGATCACGGGCTTGTCGATCAGGCCAGCCACCACGCTCGGCAGAGCCCCTTCCATACCGGCGACGACAATCAGCACCGCGGCAGCCGCCAGCTTCTCGCGGTGAGCGAACAAGCGATGAATACCCGAGATGCCCACGTCGTGAACGCGCTCGACGACGTTCCCCGTCATCTCCGCCGTGAGCGCCGCTTCCTCAGCAACCGGGACATCGGAGGTACCGGCGGCAACGACCAGGATCGGGCCACGGCCGATGATCTCAGGCCGCGCGTGGATGATCGTCGCCACTCGTCCGTGTGGCGAGTAGGAAAGTGCCGGAAACGCTGGCCGCAGCTGCGCTGCCGTACCGGCGTCGATACGGGTAATGAGGACATTGTGCTCCCGGTCGCTCAGAGCACGCGCGATGTCAGCGATCTGCTCGACGCTCTTACCCGTCCCGAAGATCACCTCAGGAAAGCCGGTACGCAGGCGCCGGTGATGATCAACTTTGGCAAAGCCGAGGTCCTCGAACGGCAGGAGCTTCAGTTGCTCGAGGGCCTCAGTCGGGCTCAGGTCGCCCGTGCTTACGAGCGTGAGCAGCTCTGTCAAACGCTCCGGGTTCATGCGTCACAGTCGGCCACGAAAGTGATCGTGCCCTGCACCGTTCAGCGGCCTGGCCGTGCCGTCTGCACCCCGCAGCTGCACCCGGCGTCCCGCGGTGATTTCACCGATACACGTGATGGAACACCCGAGTCGCTTTCGGACACGTTCGAGCCGCTTCACGTTTCGCTCTGGAACCGTACACAACAATTCGTAGTCTTCCCCCCCCCGCAACGCAAGGCTATCGTCTGCCCCCACGGCTGCGCGGTACCTCGTTGACACTGGGAGCCGTGCACTATGAATCACCGCACCCACACCACTTTCGTGGCAAATGTGCCCCAGATCCTGCACCAGGCCGTCGCTGACATCGATCATCGCCGACACGACACCCGACTCGATCAGGAGCGTACCGGCCCGGAGGCGGGGGGACGGCTCACGAAAGCGCCGAATCGGGCGCGTAAGTCCAGGGCGCGCGCCGCGGCGGGCGCGGAGCATGCGCACTCCGAGCGCTGCATCGCCAAGGCTGCCGGTTACATAGATCCGATCTCCACAGTGCGCGCCCCGCCGTGTCACGAGCCGCTTCGGCGCTTGAGCTAGCAGTGTCACCGAGACAAACAGCTGTGCAGCTCGTGTCAGGTTGCCGCCAACGACCAGGGCGCCAACCTCACCTGCGGCTTCGACAATGCCCGCCTGGACTGCACAAAGGTCACGCGCTGGGTACGATGGGCGCACGCCGCAGCTCACGAGGCAGAACCGCGGTTGACCACCCATGGCGGCCGCATCGCTCGCGTTCACCAAGAAACTCTTGCGTCCGATCTGGCGCGGCGACATCCAGCCGGCCTCGAAGTGTACCCCTTCCACCAAAGCATCGACCGTGACCAGAAAGCGCTGCCCGCCGCAGCGGATGACAGCACAGTCCTGCCCGGGTCCTACGACGGCCCCGGGTCCCGGTGGGATCCGAGGCAGGATCCGGGCCAGAAAGCCGAATTCACCCGCTGCCGCGATGGTGCCCGTGGCCTGTGCTCGCCGTGCCATCCGGAGCGCGTGCGTCGCGATCAGGTGCCGCTCGAGGGAAGCGCCACTTCCTCAACCGTCCCGTTCCGGTAACGAAACAAGGATACGGCTCGGCGCAAACCGTCGGACACCCAGCGCAGCTCTCCGGCCCCTTCGAAGCGGCCGAGCGACCGCAGCCGTGCAACAAGTTGCTCCCGAGACGTCGCGCCCTCAGCAATCGCGTGGCGGACCGCCATGGCAGCGTCGAACGCCTGTGCTTCGAAGCCGGTGGGCAGGTACCCAGCTCGGCGCTTGAAGCGTTGAACGAAGCGGCGTGTCGATGGACGCGTGCTGTCTGCAGAGAAAGTATCGGCGAAGATTGCACCGTCAATGGCCGCACCCGCCTGGGCCAGGGCCCCGGCATCGTGCCAGCTTTCGGTACCCAACAAAGCGAGGCCTGGCATCTCACGGCGCACTTGCGCACCCAGCGCCGCAGCCGTACGGGCCGTGTCGGGGATGAACAGCGCGTCCAGACCCCGGAGATGCCACCCCTGCACCTTGGCTACGGCACCGCCGAAATCCGTTGCACCGGGTTGATAGGCATACGTCCCAACCACGTGCCCGCCGCGCCGGGCAACCTCCTCCTCGAACGCCTTGGCAAAGGCCGAGCCGTAGTGGTCATGCGGGTAGGTAATCCCGAATTGTTCCGCCTCGAGCGTCATCCGCGCATAACGGACCAGCTGGCGGACCTGCTGTGAGCGGGTCACGCCCGCTTGCAATGCAAACCGCCCTGCCAGCCCGTCGCGCGGCGACAGCAGGAGAAGCGGCAGTTGCACGCGTTCGGCGAGGTGGGCCGCGACCCGAGCTTCGCTGCTGCGCAGTGGGCCAATCACGGCGAGCACCGTTTGATCGTGCTGCAAGCGGCCCAGCAAGTCAGCGCTCCGGGCGGAATCGCCGCCGCTATCACGCACCACAAGCTGCTCGGGCGCATCGGCAAAGGCCAGCCGGAGTCCAGCGAGGGAACGCTTGCCATACGCGCGATCCGGGCCTGTCAGCGGTAACAAACACGCCACCTTCGCGCCGGGCTCGTGCCGGGCACCCGTGGGCGCGTGCGCCACCCCGGATCCTTCCGGTTCACCGTGCTCGGGTGGCACCGTGTCCGCACCCCGCGAGACCGGTGCACGAGCCCCGGGTGCTGGCACAGATCGCTTGAACGCCGCCAGCGTATCCTCCGCGCCGCCTGCAAGCGGGCCAGCAGTAACTTCGCGCAGTTGGCCATCGTACACCTGCAGCAGAAACACGCCCCGGTCCAGTCCCTCGGGCTTGACATCCAAGGCACCGGTCGCGCCCTTCACGGGCCCCACCGTACGCAGTAGCCGCAGTAGCGCGGCCCGTGAGTTGGCGCCCCCCTCCAAGGCGCGCTGCGCCAGAACTGCCGCGTCGTACGCTTCGGCCTCCAGCATCCCAGGCGTTTCACCGTACACATAGCGAAAGCGCGCAACGAATTCGTGCGCCGCCGGCCGTTGGCTGCCGGCGTAGAAGCCGTCGCTGAAGAGCACTCCGTTCACTTCGCCGCCACCGCCTGCGGCAGTGAGACCTTCCCAACCGTGCACGCCGAGGAGGGTAACGTCAGGCATATCATCCTGCAGGAACCGAGCGAACCGGGCTGCTGCAGTAGCATCATCGGGCAGGAACACCGCCTGGAGATTTTGCGCATCCCGCCACTTTCGCACCGTGCGAACGTCCGGCGCCGCACCTGCGCTGCCCAGCGGGTAGGCGTCCGCCCCAACCACCGTGCCTCCGTGGCGCTCGACCTCGGTTTGAAACGCGGACAGAAATTCCCTGCCGCGCCGGTCATCGGGATACACAACGCCGAAGCGGTGCAGTCGCACCTTGTTCACGGCATAGTCAAGCAGGGCACGAATCTGGCGGGAGGGGCGCAGACCAGCCTGCAGCACGTACCCGCCGCTCAGCGCATCATCCTGGGACAGTAGGAGCAACGGCATGGACGCCCGTTGCGCTTCGGGCGCGACCCTCACCGCCTCGTCGTGGCTCTCGGGGCCGATCACAGCCAGTACTGCTCGATCGGCAGCGAACTCTTCGAACATCCGCTGCGCGAGTGCAGGGTCGCTTCCGGTGTCCTTGATCGCAACGCGATCACTGTCAGCTCCGAACACCAGACGGATCCCACGCAACGCACGCTCCCCCACATGGTGTCGCGGTCCTGACAACGGCAGAAGACATCCGACTTTCCCGGTACCCGCGGTTACCTCCGCTTCGGCGGACACCCTGGCAGGTGGCACGTCAGCAGTGCCGGGAGTCTCCGCCACCCGCAGCTCTTCCGGTTCCGCGCCTGTGGCCGTCACGCTGGGAGGTTCGGGCAGAGGCTCCTCCTCCACGGTGCCGTGCTGGCCGGGCTCAGCTGCCACGGACGCTGGACTGGGAGGCTCGATCGGCGCACCCGCTGCTTCCTGGGGTTTTGCAGGCGGCGCGATCTCTGTTAGCGGCTCTTCCAGCACCGCCGGCGGGATCGAGGCCTTGGCGTTCGGCACCTCCACACCCCGCTCCGCAGGAGCCTCCGGTATCGGTTCAGCGATAGGTGCCGGCTGTCGTGCCGCGATCTGCTGGTCGAGCAGCTTAATCACCTGCCGATTAGTGACCACGCGCCGAGCGCCGGCGAGTTCAACATCGTTCAGCCGCCCTGCGACTTCCGTGATGCGCCGCTGGAGCTTTCGCCGATCACTATCGCTACCCAGTACCCAGCCGGCGTCCCATGCCTTCAGGGCCGCCGTGGGGTGTTCCAAGGCCCGTTCGGCGTCGCCACGCAACGCATCCACCTGCACCCAACGGCCGTTGGGATAGCGCGCCTGAAGCTGGCCGAGCGTTGTGAGCACATCGCGATAGCGCTTGAGGCGGTACTCGGCGAGCGCGGTCTGGTAGAACACGCGCGGGGTATACTCGCCGTGCTCCGTTTCGTCGAGGTATATGCGGTAGGCTGTGACGGCATCCTGGTACTGCTTGTAACGAAAGGCTACGTCGCCGCGGCGGACTGACGGGGGTG
>JBHHYR010000024.1:0-31421 GCA_046757585.1 Binatia bacterium
CCCAGAGAATCACGCGGTTGACATTCCGGCTCTGGACGACATCCCGCCCGTCAGGAGTCTGATCGCCAGTCAGCACCGACTCGATCTTGTCTGTGAAGTCCGAATAGAAACCGAAGACCTGCCCTTGCAAGCGGGGGGCCTGGAGCTTCACTCCCCAGTCGACAGTGACGATCTTCTCCGGCCCGAGGTCCGGATTGGCAATGTTGAAGCGATTCCCGGGCCTCGGCCCCGATGTCCCAAGGTCAAAGACGTTCGGGGCCCGGAACCCCCGGCCAACATTGGCCACCAAGTTGAGCACGGGCGTGAGACGATATCGCAGACCGAAGCTGCCGGTGACATCGTGGAAGCTCAAGGTCGTTCCAGTCTCTCCGTCAGTCCCTGGGAGGTCGAGATCAAAGTGGCTGAACCGCCCCCCGAAGGTGGCAACCAGTGGGGGGGAGAGGCGTATCTCATCTCGAACGTACAGGGCGAAGCTGTTCATGGTGGAGCCATCGGGAAAGCGACTCCGGACCGCTACGCGCTCGCCTGTGAGAATATTGGTTCTCTTCCTGCTGCTGTTGATGGTGTCCAGATAGAGCTCGCCACCGTAGGTGAAGTTCATACGCTCCCCCGCCTCGGAAATGCCCTGGAGCGTGATCCCCGTAAGCGCGCTCTGGTTGCGCTCGCGGTCTTCCTCGGAGCTGCCGAAGTCGCGGATCCTCCGATCGTCGTCGATCTGCTGATGGGCCACATTGAGCTCGACGAGGTCGATGAACGCGACCGGCTGCAGCGTCCGGTACCTCCCGTGGAGGAAGAGCCGGTCGTTGGGCTCAAAAAAAAAGACGTCGGCGCTGGGCTGGGTCTGGCCGAATCCGGCCACGAGTTCGTCGAAGCGGGGCGTCTTCGGCTGCCGCAGATACTGGACGTTGAGGAGGACCTCATGGTTGCTGCCGAGCGTGAGAACCATCGTCCCGTCGGCAGCGTGGGCCGTAAAACCCGATGGCCGTTGCCGGTGCCCACCCCCGGCCCGCCGGTCATCGACGTTTTGGTAGGTGAAGCCGCCCCGCAGGGCGATCCCTCGCTTGCCTCCTTCGACCGAGAGCCGGGTCACACCGGCCAGCTCGGCACTGGCGAACTGTCCGAGGGCCCGACCTTGTACCTGCCATTCCTCGGTGTCGAATCGGGGCACCGGGGTAATGACCTGCACCACTCCCCCCATTGCGTCACTGCCATACAGCGTGGAGGCTGGGCCTCGCACTACCTCCACCCGCTCGACGTTGTACGGATCCA
Organism: Binatia bacterium; assembly: GCA_046757585.1. Lineage (GTDB taxonomy): Bacteria > Desulfobacterota > Binatia > HRBIN30 > HRBIN30 > JBHHYR01. Next base: position 1,270 of record JBHHYR010000024.1, read on the forward strand.
CCAGTGCGAGGTACTGGTTCGGGGCATTACGGAAGAAGGCGTTGTTCAGTCGCATTCCGTCCACTAGGTGGAGGACCTCTGAGCCCTTGAGGCCGCGAACGATCGCGGTGGCCTGCCCCGGTGTGGTCTGCTGCACGAAGACTCCCGCGGCCCCGCGCATGAGGTCGGAAAGGACCTGGGGGGTCTGGCGGCTGATCTCCTCGGGACCGACAACCGTCACCCCGGTCGGAACATCAAAGGCGATTCGCGGCGCGCGAGCAGCGGTCACCTGGACCTCTTCCAAGAGGATCGGCTCCTGCTGCTCCCCCCACACCGGGCTGGAGCGCGCGAGGCCAAGGACGAGGACGGCCGGGACGATGCCCCACCCCTTCATACTCGGCTTCCCCTCCGGCCGGGGCGATGCACTTGACTTAACGACCCACCCGCCCGTCAGCGGTAGCGTCGCAGGTGGGCCCGGACCGCTTCGTCCGATACGGCTCCCGCCGCCAGCTCGCGGGCAGAGCGCAGGCGCATGAGGTGAAACAGGAAGAGCGCCAGTGCGAAGCCGGAGACCACGATTGCGAGAACGGAGACCGGGCCGGGCTCCGCTTCCAGCGTGGTGACCCTGTTGATCACAACGAGCACTGCCGCTGTGCAGACGCTCATCGCCCCGGCGGCAGCCAGCCACACGTCACGGACAATGCCACGGCGGCCCCGCTGCAAGACCCGGGTCAGCTCGCGACGAGAAAAATGATCGAGGAACCAGCCAGTGTCGTCGTCGACGGAATGTGCGAGCGGCGGGGGAAGCACCTGGCCCGTCAAGGGATCGGTGGCGGCTTCGCCGCGGCGGTGGCGGGCAATGCCGTTGAGGATCGCGCGGTGGGCACCCTCGTCGATAGCGAAGCGCCAGGCAATGAAGAACGCGAGCGTCGAGAACAACGCCGGGGTCAACGCGAAGATGGCTCGGATCGCGAGCACGACCTGCGGGCTTTGGATGGCGTTGGGAACGTACCCGATCGAACCCAATATAGCGATGGGAATCGCCGCGCTCGGGATGGCCACGAACTTCGGCAGCATCGCCCAGAACGCGCTGTACTGTGCTTCCCGGCGTTTCCCGGTGTGCAGTTCGTCGTAGTCGATCACGTCCGCCTGCATGGCTGGGCCGAGGAAAAGACCAGCGCCGAAGCTCGAGCCGGCCCATGCGATGAGAACCAACAGCAGGATGGTGTCCCCTTGGCCAAGGAAGAACATCGCTCCGCCTCCGGTGATCCCCATCACGAAGCTTGCCAGCCAGGCGGGCCGCTTGCCCACACGCCGGGCAACGAGCACCCAAATCGGCAGGCACACGAAACCCGAGGCAAAATAAGCGGCCAGGAAGATCGCCAGCCAGCGGGCTTCATTGTCCGGACGAATCACGTAGGAGTTGAAGAACGGCATGAGGGTTCCAGGGATGGCGCCCGCAACGCTCCCTACAACGTACGTCGACAAGAGAATGCGGAACGGCCGGTTGCGCAGCGCGCGCCGCACACCTGGAACGAACGGGTTCGCCGCCCGCGCTGCGAATTCAGCGCGCTCACGCACCACCGCAACCAACAGCCAGTACAGGCCGACCAACAGGATCGCGATCAGCCCGCCTAGGATGGAAAAGGCCTGGCGCTCATCGAAGCCCAGCCCGTCCACCAGCACGCCCGGGGCCACCGAGGCCGCAATCGTGCCCAAGATCGTGCACCCCTCTCGGACGCCAAACAGCCGCGAGCGCTCGTGGTAATCGAGCGTGAGTTCGGCACCGAGCGCATAGTGTGGCAGAGCGTAAATGGTGTGGAAGAAGAAGTAGAGCACGAAGGTAATCCCGAACCAGAGTGCCGCGCCGTCCGTGCTCAAGCCCGCCGGAGGGCTGAAGAGCGCCCAGAAAGTCAGCGCGCAGAGGGGCGCACCAATCGCCATGTACGGCCGGCGCCGCCCCCAACGTGTGCGGGTGCGGTCGGACATCCAACCGATCAGCGGATCGCTCAGCGCGTCCAACGCGCGCGCAACCGCGATGGCAATCGCCAGGTACCCGAGTGGCACCACAACGACGTCGGCATAAAACTTCGGCATGTGAATCAAGATGGGCACCAGCATGGCGGCGCCGGCGAGATTGGGAACGCCGTAGGCGAGCGTGAGCCCCCAGCAAACCCGTTCATCGCCGCCCCCCGGGTCCGCTACTTCTCGGACCGGCTGCCCGGCGGGGCTGGGAGTTACCATGGCGCGTGCGTGGCCTTCCGATAGGAGAACAACACGCTTCTCATTACTGAAGGGGGGTGGGCATACGCAAGAGCACTTGAGGCTCGCGCTCCGATTTCGCGCCGGCAATCGGACAGAGGCCGGCACCGCCACACGCGCGCGGGCCGAGCGTGGTCGCCATCGCGGCGGGCCACGCAGTTTGCGGCACCGCCACACGCGCGCGGGCCGAGCAGCTGACGCAACCCGAGGACGCGTTGCGACTCGAGCGGTATCAGCCGGTGGGAATGAGCAAGGTCTGACCCGCGCGCACGCGTGAAGCGTCGCGCAAGCGATTGCGGCGCTGGATCGCTCTGACGGTCGTGCCATAGCGCTTCGCGATGCCGGACAAGGTCTGGCCCCGTTTAACGCGATGTCTGACGTACAGGCGTCTCTGTCGCGAGTGCTTTTGCCCGGCGGGCAGTCCAGCATAGCGCTGCGTGAACGTCGCACTGGACCCCAGCGGCACCCGCGCCCGGTAACCCCTCGGCACGTGCAGCCTGCCCGACACCACTTGACGGCCCAACGCCGGGTTGAGAGTGGCCAGCCTCTCCGGATCCGTACCCACGACACGCGCCAGCGTTTTGAAGCTGATGTAATCGGGAACCACAACCTGCTCTGCCCGGAGCGGTGGGTGCGGGTGCAACTCACCGAAGTATGTTTCGAAGTGCCGTTCCACATCGAGCGCCGCGAGAAACTCCGCGTAGAAGTTGCGCGACGCGAACTTGAAGCTGCGACTGCGATACCGCTTGATGATCTGCCCCAGGTCCGTTGTTCCGACCACCGACACGGCGCGGGCCATGCCGGCACGGCCGTGATTGTACGCCGTAACGGCAAGCGGCCAATTACCCAACATTGCATAATTCGCCTTCAAATACCGCGCCGCTGCCCGCGTCGAGATGATCGGGTCGCGGCGTTCGTCGATGGCCGCGTCGATGCGCATATACTGGCGGCCGGTAGCCGCTAGGAACTGCCACACCCCGACGGCCCCCGCCCGGGAGTGCGCGTGGACGTTGAAGCCGGACTCGACCAGAGGCAGGCGGGTCAACTCGACCGGCAGCCCTTCGCGCCGGAAGATCTCTTCCATTTCCGGCAGGTAGCGGCGTGAGACCTCCACCCCGGCCGCGAAACGTTCGCGCAATCCGCGCTGCGCGCGAATCCGATCTCCACCCGCCGCGTGCAGGAATTTCGCCGGTTCTTTCACGTTGGCGAACAGCCTCCGAATTCTCTGCTCCTCGGGCGACAGGTCGCGTCGGCTGCGCCGCAGCCGGTGCAGATTGCGCAGCAGCGCACGCACATGTTCCTTTTCACGCCGTACATGCCGGGCGGCGTAAGCATCAATCTCGGCATCCCGCAGGCCCGCCTCAGCAAGCGGCCGGAAATCGAGCACCGCGTAGATGCGGTCCTCGTGCAGCGCATCATGGATGACCACCTGCCGCGTCGAGTAGACGGTGAAGATCCGTTTCCAGAAGTTGATTTGCACCTCGAGGCCGGCCGGGACAGAAACCGCTCCTGCCGCGTTCGGCACCGCAGCGGATGGAGCATCCGCCTGCGCCGCAAAAGCGCTCAGCAGCGCCCCGAGCACCACCGGTCCGAGTGTCTGCCGGAAACGCAAGACGGTCTCGCAGGCAGCACGCTCGTGCGTAGGGTCTGTGTTTTCCGCCCCGGGCATCGGTCTCCTTCAACGCTATAGGCAGGCCCCGACACAGTCAACGTACCCCGCGGCATGGCGGTGTCACATCCGGCGACCAGCCGTGCGACACCTGAAGCCATACGGGTGGTGCGGCCACACCGCGCGCTGCGCGCAGCTGGCCGGCACGTTCGGGGTTGCGAGGCGGAGCTTGTTCGGGGGCAGGAAAGTCAGCCGCAGGACGTCGGGGCGTTGGATCGCTGTGCCCCGGCAGGCGGCGGTGCGTGCGCCTGCCGCACCGGGAGCATGATCGTGAAGGTCGTTCCGCGCTTTGGGGTCGATTCGACGGTGAGCGCACCTCCGTGCCGCTGGACGATCCCGTACGACACGCTCAGGCCCAAGCCGGTCCCCCGCCCTACTGCCTTCGTGGTAAAGAAGGGGTCGAAAACTTTCGCATGGATGTCCGCCGGCATGCCGCAGCCGTCGTCCCGGACAGCGATGGAGACCATCGGCTGCTGGCCCGCGGCGGGCACGCCGTGGCTGCACCTCGTTGAGATCCAGACGTTGCCTGGCCGCGGGCCGATCGCATCCGCCGCATTGGCCAGGAGGTTCATGAACACCTGGTTGATCTGCCCCGGCATGCACTCGACGGCGGGCAAGTCGCCAAAATCGCGATGCACCACAATGCGGTCCGTGAATCGGTGGGCCAGCAAGGCCAACGTGCTGTTGATGCCCCGATGCAAATCCATGCACCGCCAGGCTTCACGATCGTCGCTGCGCGAGAACGCGCGCAGCTCGTTGACGATCCGCTTGGTGCGGCGAGCCCCTTCCTCGCAGTCGTCGAGCAATCCCGGGAGATCGGCTAACGCCTCGTCCAGCCGCAGTTCGCGGCGCACGGCCTCGACGCCCGTGCGACTCGCGGGCGGCAGTGGGGCGGCCACATAGGCCTCTAAAACCCGAATGAGACGGTCCACATACGCCCGCAAGTGCTCGATGTTCGCCGAGACGAAACTGATGGGGTTGTTCAATTCATGCGCAACGCCAGCGACCAACTGTCCCAGGCTGCGCATCTTTTCGGACTGCACGAGGTGGATCTCGGTCCGCTTGAGCTGCTCGTAGGCACCGCGGAGTTCGTGGTGCCCAGCTTCCAACGAGCCCAGCGCCTCCTGCAATCGGCGATTCTGTTTCGCGAGATCGCGCTCGCTTGAGCGCAAGCGCTCTGAAATGTAGCCACCCAGATACACGAGGAGCGCCAGACAATACAGGAGGAACGCCGCCCACACACCCCGGTACAACGGCATCGATACGGGGGCGCCGGGCGGAAACAACGGTGCGCCGTGAGCGGCACTTGCAGCCTGCCAGCTGACACCGATCAGCCACAGCAAGATCGCCAAGAGCGCGCTCGCTCCTGCCACGACCGTATCGACCAGCATCGCCGTGGCGAGCACTTCGACGACGTACAGCATCAGAAACGGGCTTTGGACGCCGCCAGTGTTGACCACCAGATAGGTCGTCAGTACATGGTCCAAGGGAATCGCGATTGCTGACACCAACAGCACACGGCGCCGGTGACGTACGCACCACTCGTTCACGCCATTGAGCGCACCGCCAATGACGGCCACCGTAAAGACCGGCACAAGAGACGTGAACAGCCCGAGCCCGTGGGCGACAACGGCCAGACACAAGAACCCGACAATCGCCAACCAGCGCACACGCACCGCCCACAGTAAACGGTCGGGTGCCGACAACAGAGCCCGTAGACGGGTCGTAGGCGGAGGCATGGCTTACCCGGCAGGCGGCCTCCTCGATGTGGGAAGAGACGGCAGAGAATGGGCGGGGGGGCCAGCCCGGTCCCTGCCGCAACTCAGGCTCGTGTGCCGCCTCCCAACGTGACGGCTTGCTTGACAAGGTCGGGGGTGCATACTACGGTCTGTGGCCGAGACTCCGCGAGACGGTGGAAATCTCAGTTAAATATCCCAATCCAGACCGGCGTCCAAGGGGCAGGAGGCTGGTGACATAACATGTCGAACACGCTCAAAACGACTCTGCTGTTGGGGCTCCTGACGGGAATCATTCTGTGGTTCGGGGGGTTCCTGGGCGGCTCGCAAGGTTTGGCCATTGCGTTCATCTTTGCGGCAATCATGAACTTCGGCAGCTACTGGTTCTCGGACAAGATTGTTCTCGCCATGTACCGCGCCCGCCCCGTGGGCATGAACGATGCGCCGGACCTCTACCGCGTCGTGCACAACCTGGCCTCGCGCAGCGGCATGCCCATGCCGAAACTGTACGTGATTCCCACGGATGCTGCGAATGCGTTCGCTACGGGACGGAACCCGGATCACGCGGCGGTCGCCGTCACTGAAGGCATCATGCGGCTCATGACGTGGGAAGAGCTCGAGGGGGTGCTCGCCCACGAACTCAGCCACGTGCACAACCGCGACATCCTGATCAGCTCGATTGCGGCGACCTTGGCGGGCGTTGTCATGATGCTGGCGAGCATGGTGCGCTGGGCCGCGATCTTCGGCGGCTTTTCTCGTAACGAGCGTGACGACGGAGGCGGGCTGATCGGGTTGCTGGTCATGTCGATCGTTGCCCCGCTGGCCGCGATGCTGATCCAGCTCGCCATCTCGCGCTCGCGGGAGTACCAGGCCGACGCCAGTGGTGCCAAGCTCTTGCACAATCCGGAGGCCTTGGCGGGGGCGCTCGAAAAGCTCGGGGCTGCGTCGCAACGCGTACCGCTCGAGGCCAATCCGCAGACGGCCCACCTGTTTATCGTCAACCCGCTGAGCGGCCGCTCGATGGCAAGGTTGTTCAGCACACATCCTCCTCTGGAGGAACGGATCCGCCGCTTGCGGGCCATGCGCCTATAGGGACGGCCGCCCGTGACGACGCTGCGCACCCGATACTACCCGCTTGCGCATCGGGTTTCTTTCTGATCCGCACCATGAGCGACGAAGCGGAAAAGGGCGACCCGCGCGGATTCAAAGTACAGGACCGCCGGCGGTTTTCCGAGACTGGCGACGTACGGCCCGAGTACCAGGACTCTGGAGCGGACCGGACCCCGCCGCCCGGGGCAGCGGCCAGCCAGGCGGCGGCGCCCGGTGCGGCGCCGCAAAGAGAACGCCCGGCCGGGCCGCCTGTGGCCCTGAGCTTCTCGACGTTTGTGATCAGCCTGAGCACGCAAGCTCTGGCGCAGCTCGGAGAGATTCCGGACCCGCTCAATAATCAGACAGCCGTGGACTTGGGCGCCGCCAAGCAGTTGATAGACATCCTCGGCATTCTCAAGGAGAAGACCAAGGGCAATCTCGACCAGGCAGAGTCGGGGTTGCTGGACAGCATCTTATACGATCTCCGTATCAAGTACGTCGAACGCATGCGCGCGCACTCTCAGAAGACGTGACGAGGGAGTGTCGGCGGGCGTGAATGCGCCAGGCGTTGGCGCACGGGTTCTGGCGCCTCGTCCGCAGCGGTCGGCGCCGGCTGTCCACTACTCTGCCACGCGCTGCCTCGCGAAGAGTTGATTCATCTGTTAGATAACGACCTGGAGAAGGAGGAAACATGGGTGCCCACGGGCGCGCTCGTCGAAGAATACTGTTAGTCGCCGCGGGATTTCTCGCCGGCATTGTCGCCACCGCAGGCCTCCACCGGAGCCAGCGCGCCCTAGCCATTAGTTTTTGGGGCAATCAGGAGGGCACGGAAGAAGCGGCCCGCGCCACGCCTGCTGCACAGCCGTCGACACAGGAGCGGGTTCCTGCCGCCACGTTGCCGGACTTTACCCGCCTCGCCGAAAAACTCAGCCCGGCTGTGGTCAATATCTCCACCACCTCGCAGGCTGACGCGCCGCAGTTCGGGAGGCGCCGGCCGTTTGGCGGCCGAGACCCGCATGAATTCTGGGAGCCCTTCGAACGGTTCTTTGGCCCGCTGCCGCGGCGCCGCTTCAAGCAGCGCAGCCTTGGGTCGGGGTTCATCGTCAACCGCGACGGCGTCATTCTGACCAACAACCACGTGGTCGAAAATGCCGACGAGATCGTCGTGAAACTCGCCAACGAGAAGGAGTACAAAGCCAAGGTGCTCGGTCGCGACCCGAAGACGGACATCGCGGTGATCAAGATCGACACCGCCGCGGATCTCAGTCCGGTGACTCTCGGTGACTCAGATCAATTGCGCGTCGGCGAATGGGTGATGGCAATCGGCAACCCGTTCGGCCTCGAGCACAGTGTCACGGCAGGCATCGTCAGTGCCAAGGGCCGGTTCATCGGCCAAGGGAGCTACGACCAGTTCATTCAGACCGACGCCGCGATCAACCCCGGAAATTCCGGAGGGCCGTTGATCAACCTGAAGGGAGAGGTAGTGGGGATCAACAGCGCCATATTCAGCCGCTCGGGCGGCAATATCGGGATCGGCTTCGCGATTCCCATCAACCTGGCCAGGGAGGAGCTCCCCGAACTCGAAGAGAAGGGCAAGGTGACGCGCGGTTGGCTGGGGGTGCTGATTCAGAAGGTGACCCCCGAGATTGCGGATTCGCTCGGGATCGACGAAGCCAAGGGCGCCCTCGTGGCCGATGTTGTGAAGGACGGGCCGGCCAAGGCGGCTGGCATGAAGGTCGGCGACGTGATCGTCGAGTTCGACGGTCACACCCTGAAGGACTCCACCGAACTACCGCTTCTCGTCGCGCGGACGCCGGTCGGCAAGACCGTAACGGTAACAGTCATCCGTGACAAGGAACGAGACACGCTGGCGGTGAAGATCGGGGAATTGAAGGAGGAGGAGGTTGCCGTCTCGGGAGAGACGGAGCGCTTTGGCCTCACCGTGCAACCGCTGACGCCCGACATCGCCCAGAGTCTGGGCCTGGGTGAGGAGGTGAAGGGCGTGGTTGTCTCTAGGGTGGAACCGGGAAGCAGCGGTGACGATGCTGGCCTGCGCCGTGGCGACGTCATTCTCGAGGTCAACCGCCAGCCTGTGACGGACCTGTCAAGCTATCGCAAAGCGCTGGAGTCGGCGGAAGGCGGCAAGAGCGTTCTGTTTCTGGTGCGCCGCGGCGACAACACCGTCTTCCTCGCGCTCAAGCCGTCCGAGTAGCTGCTCAGCCCGGCACGGATGAAGGAAGGCCGCACCGATTTGTCCCGGTCTTCCTTTGTGGCATGCTCCGACGGTTTGCATCGCGGTTGCTGCTGGTGATTGCCGCAAGCGCGGCGATTGGCAGCGTGGTAGCGTGGCACTATGTCCGGAAGTGGGATGCGGTCGTCACCGAGAAGTTCCGCACCCACCGCTGGAGCTTCCCCTCGAAGATTTATTCCGACAGCCTCTTGATCTATCCGGGAATCGACCTCCAAGGGGTGGGGTTCTTCGAGCGTCTGCGCGACCTCGGATACCGCTCGGTGAACGGCCGGGTATCCCGGAGGGGAGAGTATCGCCTAGACAAGTCCAACGGAGAGCTGGACGTCTATCTGCACAATTTCCCGCAGCCCACCATGGAGGGAGCCGGCCGGCCCGTCCGCCTCTACCTCGCCGGCAACAGGGTCACCCGCATCGAAGACCTGCGCAACCAGACCGAGCTCTACGCGTTCGAGCTTGATCCAGAGCTGATCAGCGGGGTGTACAGAGGCATCTGGAAGGAACGGCATCTCGTCACCTTGGGCGACGTCCCGCGGCTTCTCCTGCGGGCGATCATCGACGTCGAAGACCAACATTTCTACACCCACCATGGCCTCGATTTCACCGGCATTGCCCGGGCTCTGTGGGTCGATCTGCGCAGCCGGCAGGTCGTCCAGGGCGGCAGCACGCTGACGCAGCAGCTGATGAAGAATTTCTTCCTCACCGATGAACGCAGCCTGAAGCGCAAGTTTGTGGAAGCGGTCATGGCCGTGATGGTCGAGCGGCGATTCTCCAAGCAAGAAATCCTCGAGAACTACATCAATGAAATCTACCTCGGACAGAAAGGGGCACAAGGGATCTACGGCGTCTGGGAAGCATCTCACTTCTACTTTTCGAAAGAGCCACAGGAGCTCTCGGTGGCGGAGATTGCCATGCTGGCAGGTCTGATCAAGGCCCCCAATCGGTACTCACCGTTCCGCCATCCCGAACGCGCGCGGCGCCGGCGCAACGACGCGTTGGTCCTGATGCTGAAAAAGGGGGACATCACCGCCGGGCAGTTTCGTGCTGCCGTCGCGGAACCCCTGCGCGCCGCTCCGGTGGTCAACGAAGCGAAAGATGCGCCGTATTTCGTCGACTTCGTACGACAGGAACTGGCACACACCTACCCCGCCGATGTCCTGACTACCGAGGGGCTGCAGATTCACACCGCCTTGGACATGTACCTGCAGAGGCTGGCAGAGCAGGCAGTGAAGACCGGCCTCACGGCGCTAGAGCGCCGATATCCTCGGCTGCACGCCACCACCCCCGCCGATCGACTGCAAGCCTGTTTGATTGCCCTCCAGCCACAGACCGGGGCCATCAAGGCGATGATGGGCGGACGTGATTATCGGTCGACGCAGTTCAACCGGTGCACACGCGCGTTGCGCCAACCTGGATCGGTGTTCAAGCCCTTCACGTACCTCGCCGCCTTCGAGCGCACGCGTCACACCGCACAGCCGATCCTACCTACGACTCGGATTGAAGACGAACCCTTCGAGTGGCACTACGACCATCAGGTGTGGAGCCCGGCCAATTACAAGGACCGCTACCTTGGGACGGTGACCGTGCGCGACGCGTTGGAGCATTCGCTCAACGCCGCCACCGCCCGTTTGGCCCGCGAGGTGGGTCTGGGAGCCGTCATCGACGTGGCGCAGCGCATGGGCATCCGCTCACCGTTGCCGCCGTATCCGTCAGTCGTCCTGGGGGCGGCCGAGGTGACCCCCTTTGAGGTGGCGCAAGCGTTCTCGGTTCTCGCCAACAGCGGTGTCCGCACGGTTCCACTGTCCATCAAGAAGGTGTTCGATCGCAACGGCCGCTCCATCGAACGCAATCCCGTTCAGGTCGAGCAGGTGGTCTCCGCCGATACCGCCTACCTGGTGACCCACATGTTAGAGGGGGTTCTCGATCATGGCACCGGCCGCGGGGCGCGGGCGAGGGGCTTCGCGCGTCCCGCGGCCGGGAAGACCGGCACGACCAACGACTATCGTGACGCCTGGTTCGTCGGGTTCACCCCGGACCTGCTCACGGTCGTATGGGTCGGCTTCGATCGCAGGCGGCCGCTCGACCTCACCGGTTCCGAAGCTGCCTTGCCGATCTGGACCGACTTCATGAAGCGAGCCACCGCTGGCCGGCCTGTGACGGCGTTCTTAGCACCTCCCGGTGTCGTGCGCGTCCGGATTGACCCGCTGTCCGGCGAACTGGCTACGCCCTACTGCCCGACCGTGATCGATGAAGCGTTCTACCGGGGTACCGAACCCACTAGTCGTTGTCCGCTCCATCCGGCGCGCGCTGAGATGCCGGGTCTGTCGCGTCGCGGTGTGCTTCGGATCGACGGACAGCAAGCTGCGCGGGCAGGCAGTCGGCAGCCGCAGGAAACACGTGTTGCCAGCCGGCGGCTGTGCGATTCGTATTTCCATCGCCATGGAGGTTGCACGTGAAAGATGCCGTTGTCACCACTGCAGCACCGCGGGCCATCGGGCCCTATTCGCAGGCGGTACGCGCCGGACGCTGGCTGTTTTGCTCGGGCCAGATCGGCCTCGACGCCGCCACCGGCACGCTTGTACCTCACGGCCTGGTGGCGGAAGCCCATCAGGCGTTGGAGAATCTGCGCGCCGTGTTAGCCGCCGGCGGCTCGTCGCTCGACCAAGTAGTGCGTACAACGATCTACCTCGTAGATCTGGCTGACTTCGCCCACGTGAATGAGGTCTACGCGCGCTTTTTCGCGACACCGTTTCCCGCGCGGGTCACGGTCGGGGTTGCCCGGTTGCCTTGCGACGCTCGGGTGGAGATCGACGCGATCGCGCTGATGGGGTAACCCGCTCGGCGAGCGCGCCGCCAGCTCTCATGGGTGCGGCGAACGGGTGACCGTGGCGCCTGCAGTCGCTAGGCAGCTTTCAACACTTTGCCAGAGCGGATGCAGCGTGTACAGGCCAGAATGCGGCGGACTGCTCCGTTGACGTTGGCGCGCACGCGTTGTAAGTTCGGGCGCCAGATTCGCTTGCTGCGGTTGTTCGCGTGACTCACGCGGTTCCCGACCGATGGCCCCTTGCCGCAGACCTCACACCTTCGTGCCATGAGTACTCCTCGCACAACGTGGCTAGCGGACGGCTCGCGCAAAGTCAAAGGCCGCCCCCACCAGAGGCCGAGCAGCTGCCAAGCGGATCAAACCGTGCGCTCCGGTCCGTCTCCCTGCACCCTCTTCTCGACCCGCCGCAGCAGGCCCGCCGTTGAGTAGCCACGAGCGAACCGTAGCGACCGAACGCTCCCACCACGGGCACGCACGATATCCGCCCCGACAATCTCGTCTGGCGCCCAGTCTCCGCCTTTGACCAGGACGTCAGGCTGAATCCGCTCGATCAACGCGTACGGCGTTTGTCCTCGGAAGATCGTAACGTAGTCGACCATCCCGAGGGCTGCCACTACTTCACAACGGTCCCGCTGCGGTACCAGCGGGTGACCAGCCCCTTTGAGCCGACGCACCGAAGCGTCGCTATTGAGTCCTACGACGAGGACATCACCCAACTGCTTCGCATGCCACAGGTAGCGCACGTGGCCCGGATGGATGAGATCAAAGCAGCCGTTGGTGAACACGATGCGCTTGCCCTGCCGGCGTAACCGGCGGAGCCGCTGCACCAACGCACGGCCCGGCAGCATTTTTTTTCGGGGCTGGGTGGTCACACGGGGACCCGTTGATCGTAAGCTGCCTGTTGTTCGCGCATCAGCCGCAGCGACGCGCACGCCTCAAGCACCCAGATGCCAAGCAACGCGAACAATTGCAAGGAGCGGCGGCAACTCCCGCAGCGTTCCTTGTAAAGGTCCGCACCCGGTGTTAGGGAGCCGCCCATGCCGGATTATCGTCGCCGTACCACGCAGGAAGCGATGAGTGTGCGCCTCGACGTCAACGGCATCATGGCGGAGGCGATCGGCCCTGCAGGAGTCACACGGGAGGAGGTCGATCATCTGGGGAGCCGGGTTGCCGAGATTAGCCGCTCACTCAAGGCCCAGCGGGCGGCGGGGGAGTTGGCCTTCTACGATCTGCCGTACGAGAAGGAGGTGCTGGCCAGGACCAAGGCTCTGGCCGCCGACGTACGACAGGAGAGTGATACGCTGGTGGTCTTGGACATCGGCGGATCGGCTCTCGGCACCAAGACGCTGGTCGGAGCCCTCGAGACCACGCGGCGCGTCGTGGTGGCGGACAACATCGATCCGTGGACCTTCGGCAGGTTGCTCGATGGCCTGGACTTGAAGCGCACCACGTTCAACGTCATCAGCAAGTCCGGCGAAACGGCCGAGACCATGGCGCAATTTCTGATCGTGCGCGACGTACTGCTACGCCAGTTTGGGGCGCTTGACCACACCCAGCGGGTCGTCGTCACCACCGATGCAAATGCCGGAGCACTGCGCCAGGTCGTGCACGACGAAGGCTTTCGCGATCTCGCAGTGCCCGCGGGCGTCGGCGGTCGCTTCTCGGTCCTCACCACCGTCGGATTGTTTCCCGCCGCCGTCGCCGGTGTACGGGTCGATGAGTTGCTCGCAGGCGCGGCGTGGATGGATGCGCGCTGTCAGCACGAGGAGCTGTGGCGCAATCCCGCCTACCTGTTGGGCACGCTGCTGTATCTCGCCGACACCCACCACCATCAGAACATCGTGGTCACGATGCCGTACAGCGACCGCCTCGCGTGGTTCGCCGCCTGGTTGGCACAACTGTGGGCGGAAAGTCTGGGGAAGGCAGAAACACTTGAAGGCGCGCCGGCCCGGGTCGGACAAACGCCGGTGGCCGCTGTGGGCGCCACTGATCAGCATTCGCAGCTTCAACTTTTCGCCGAGGGGCCGATCGACAAGGTCATCATGATGCTTCGTGTCGAAGACCATGGACGCGAGCTGCTCATCCCCACGGCGTACGCCGACATCGAAGCGCTGGGCTACCTGGGCGGCACCGGCCTCGGGCACTTGTTGAATCTGGAGCAGCGCGCGACCGAGCTAGCCCTGGTCAAACGCCAGCGACCCGTCGTCACGCTGAGCGTGCCGCAGCTGAACGCTTTTGCGCTCGGTCAGCTCTTTTACTTGTTCGAGGTTGCGGTGGTCTTTGCGGGCGCGCTCTACCGCGTCAACCCACTCAACCAGCCGGGAGTCGAGGAAAGCAAGCGGCTCACGTACGGGCAGGTGGGACGCAAGGGCTTCGAAAGCAAGCGCACCGAGATCGAAGCCTGGTTGGCTCGCAAGCGCAAAGACTATATTCTCTGAGGCCCATGGTGGCGGCGGCGCAAGAGGCGGGACACGTTCGCGTGCTCCCCCCAGAGGTGGCCGACAAAATCGCAGCGGGCGAGGTGGTGGAGCGACCGGCTTCCGTCGCCAAGGAGCTCATCGAGAACGCCCTCGACGCGGGGGCGCGGCGGATCCGCGTCGAACTGGAAGACGGCGGGATCGGCTTGATCGCAGTGATCGATGACGGGGCGGGCATGAGCAGCGATGATGCCGTACGCGCCTTCGCACGCCACGCCACCAGCAAGGTCACGTGCGTGGATGACCTTTTTCGTATCACCACGTTGGGATTTCGTGGTGAAGCGCTGGCCAGCATTGCGGCGGTGTCCACCACGACGCTCACGACACGGCGGGCCGGTGATCTCAGCGGTACGCAAGTACTCGTGCGCGGGGGCCGCGTCGAGGACGTCCGGGCTGCGGGGGCCCCACCAGGCACCCGTGTTGAGGTGGTCGATTTGTTCGGCAACACGCCGGCGCGACGCAAGTTCCTCAAGGCGCCGGCAACCGAGGTGGGACAAATCAATGAGCTGGTCACGCGCACCGCTCTCGCATGGCCCCGAGTCGGCTTCCTGCTGCGCCATGGCGCTCGAACCTCGCTCGATTATCCCGCGGTGCCCGACGCAAACGAGCGCCTCGTGCAGGTCTTCGCTCGAGCGCGGAGCACGGCCATGCTTCCGTTTCATGGGCGTAGCGCGGCGGGAAAGATCCGCGGATGGCTGACAGGGTCCCATTTCAGCGTTCCCTCGGCGCGCCAGATTTTCACCTATGTGAACGGACGCTACGTGCGCGACAAGCTTGTCAGCCACGCGCTTGTCGCCGGATACAGTACCTTGTTGATGCACGGCCGCTACCCGGCTGCTGTGGTGTTCATCGACGTGCCGCCGGATGAGGTCGACGTCAACGTGCATCCGGCCAAATCGGAGGTGCGCTTTCATCGTGGCGGCGCGGTACACGACCTGATCACCCGCGCGGTCAACGAACGGCTGCGTACGCAAGGACCGGGAAGCCAGCCCACCAGCCCGCAGACGGTACCGGGGTTCCAGGAAACCGCCCAGATGACCATCGCGCTGCGGGCGCCCCGTTCCTGGACGGCGCCGCCGGTGGGCTCTGCGGCGGCACGGCCAGCAGTTCCACAGCCCTCGTTCGTGGAGCGTCCGCCAGGCGCGGACATGGTGCCGCCCGTACGGAGCCCCGCCGCCGTGGCCACACCGATACAGCGCCAGGCCGCAGCCGCGGCGACGCGAACCGACACGCCCCGTGCTTTCTTCGCGAGCCTGCGGGTGATCGGGCAGGCGTTCGAAGGATATCTCATCTGCGAAGGTCGCGCGTCGCTGCTGGTGATCGACCAGCACGCGGCACATGAGCGTGTCACGTTTGAGCGGCTGCGGCGTGCGTACGCCGACGGTGGCGTTGCCGGCCAACGGTTACTGGTACCGGTCGTCGTCGACGTCGGCGCGCAGGCAGCACCTCTGGTGGCAGAGCGTCTCGCGGAGCTGGAGAACCTCGGCTTCGAACTGGAGCCGTTCGGGGGAACCAGCTTCGCGGTCCGGGCCGTCCCGGCACTGTTGGCGGATACGGCTCCGGCGACACTGGTGCGTGATGTGGCGGAAGAGCTCGTCGAGGTTGGCCGGTCGCGCCGCCTCACGCAGGCCGCGGAATCGGTGCTGGCACGTCTAGCGTGTCACAGTGCGGTGCGCGTCGGGCAAAGTCTGGGGCCGGATCAGATCCGCGCCTTGCTCGTCGCGATGGACTGCATCGAGTTCGCCGGCAACTGTCCGCATGGCCGGCCGGCTTTCATTACCCTGCCGCGCAGCGACCTCGAGCGGCTTTTCAAGCGCACATGATCGCCGCGGTGGGTTCTCAGACCACAACGGCGCCCGCGGCCATCGCCACGTGCCGGCCTGCCTCGTCCGCGCGCCACCGGATCGTTGCGCTGGTTGGCCCAACCGGCGTCGGCAAGACCGCACTGAGTATCGAGCTGGCGCGACGGCTACACGCGGAGATCGTGAGCGCCGACTCGCGCCAGGTGTATCGCCGCCTCGACATCGGCAGTGCGAAGCCGACCCGCGCCCAGCGAGCCGCTGTGCCGCACCATCTGATCGACGTCGTGGACCCGCAGGAGTGGTTCGACTGCGCGCAGTTTCGGAGGCTCGCGGTGGCCGCGATCGCCGCCATCCAGGCGCGCCACCGGCGGGTTCTGCTGGTTGGCGGCACGGGATTGTACGTACGGGCCTTGCTGGAAGGCGTCTATCCGGGGCCGGCACGCGATCCTGAGCTGCGCGCGCGACTAGCGCGCGACGAAGCAGCCACACCGGGAATCCTGCACAGGCGGCTGCAGGTGGTCGATGCCGTCACCGCCGCCCGCCTGCACCCACACGATCGTGTCCGCCTCATTCGGGCGCTCGAGGTGTTCGAGCGCACGGGGCGGCCGATCAGTGTCTGGCAGTCGGAGCACGGCTTCCGCCAGCACGACTTCGACGTCCGACTCCTTGGCCTGTGGCGACCACGCGCCGAACTTTACGCCCGCATCGGGGCGCGCTGCCAGGCCATGGTGGCGGAGGGCCTCGTCGAGGAGGTAACGGGCTTGTACGCGTCCGGCTTGGACGCCGACCTGCCGGTCTTGCGGAGCCCGGGCTACCGAGAGATCGGAGAATATGTGCGGGGCCGGTGCACTCTAGCCGGAGCGATCGCCCGCATGGTACAGGCCACGCGTCGGCTGGCGAAGCGGCAGCTCACGTGGTTCCGGGCAGATCCGCGGGTGGTCTGGTGCCCTCCTGACGTGTCCGTGTTGGCGCGCGAGGCGGAGGTCGTCTGACGCGCCGCCTCTTTCAGCCACCGGGGGGCCGGGCAAGGGACGAGCACACGAGTTGCAATGCGGTCACGTTTGCGGTACGAGATCCGGGTTAAACCCATGCCATGAAGACGCCTGGTTTCATGCCCGCGACGGTACGCCGGTTCGCCGGTGCCGGGCGCGTCGCCACCGTGTCTTCGGGGGAGCCCCTTGCCGCGCGCAACCTCGATTGATGCTCTGCGCGCTCACATCGATCGGATTGACGAGAAGCTGCTCGCGCTGTTGAACGAGCGCGCCCGGCTGGCGATCCAGATCGGCAAGCGCAAGCACCACACGCGTTCCAGCATCTACACCCCGGCTCGCGAGAAGCGGATCTTGGAACGCCTCACCGCCAGGAGCACTGGCCCGCTGCAAGCAGCGAGCATCCAGCCGATTTTCCGCGAGATCATTTCCGCCTGCCTCTCACTGGAGAAGGAGATTCGTGTTGCGTTTCTGGGTCCCCTCGGCACGTTCTCGCATCAGGCAGTGCGAGAGCAGTTCGGGGCGCACAGTGAGCTGGTTCCGGCAGCCTCGATCGCCGGTGTTTTCGACGAAGTCGAGCACGGCCGCGCCGACTACGGCATCGTCCCGGTGGAGAATTCCACGCAGGGTATCGTGGCAGCAACACTCGACCGTTTCGTGGCCTCCCCGCTCACCATCAAAGCGGAAGTCCTGCTTGCCATCGAGCAGTGTCTGCTCTCGCGCAGCGGGCGCCCCGACCGGGTGCGGCAAATCCTCTCGCATCCGCAATCGCTGGGACAGTGCCGCCAGTGGCTGGCGGCGCATTTCGCCGGGGTGCCTCAGGTGGAGGCGGCGAGCAACGCCCAGGCGGCGGAGCTGGCGCGCCGCGACGCGCGCCGTGCGGCCATCGCCGGCCGCGCCGCGGCAGAGCACTACGGCCTCAAGGTCGTCGCCGCGAACATTCAGGACCAGGCACACAACTGCACGCGCTTTCTGGTCGTGGGCTGCGACGGCGTCAGCCCTCCGAGCGGCGACGATAAGACCTCGCTGCTGCTCTCGGTGCCGCACGAAGCCGGGGCGCTGCACCGCGTGCTGAAACCGTTTGCCGATAATCGCGTCAGTCTGTGCAGCATCGGGTCGAGGCCGCTGAAGGAACGGGCGTGGGAGTATCTCTTCTTCCTCGACCTGATGGGCCACGTGCACGAACCCCGTGTGGCGCGGGCGCTCGCTGCGCTCCGGCGCCGCTGCCTCCTGCTCAAGGTTCTCGGATCATATCCGGCAGCGGCGCAACCGGTATGACACGATGCCCGTAGACGTCAAGGCACAAGTTCCCGCATGGATTCAGGCCCTGGCTCCCTACGCGCCAGGCAAACCAATCACCGAGCTTGAACGCGAGTACGGCATCAGCGGCTCGATCAAACTGGCATCGAATGAAAATCCGCTCGGCCCGTCGCCCAAGGCGGTGGCCGCGATCACTGCAGCACTCGGGGATCTGCACCGCTACCCCGACGGCAACTGCTTCTACCTCAAGCGGGCCCTCGCGGCGAAGCTCCGGGTCTCGCCGGATGTCCTGCTCATCGGCAACGGCTCCAATGAACTCATCGAATTGGCGGTACGGACCTTCATGCAGCGTGGCGATGACGCCGTGATGGCGGACCAAACGTTCGTCATCTACCGTCTCGTGGTGCAAGCAGCAGGCGGAACGAGTCGCCTCGTTCCGCTCCGCAACTACACACATGATCTCGCGGCAATCCTGGCCGCGATCACGCCCGCGACACGATTGGTGTTTCTTGCCAATCCGAACAACCCCACTGGCACAATCTTCTTCCGACGGGACTGGGACGCGTTTCTACGTGCGGTCCCATCGCACGTCATTGTGGTTGTGGACGAGGCGTACTTCGAGTTCGTCGAGGATCCGGAGTATCCCGACTCGTTGGCGGCGCACGGCGCGGGGCGCTTGCTGCTCACACTGCGAACGTTTTCGAAAGTGTACGGCCTCGCGGGGCTACGGATCGGCTACGCCGTCGGCCATCCGGAACTGATCGGCGTGATGAATCGGGTGCGCCAACCGTTCAACGTCGGCAGCTTGGCCCAAGTTGCGGCCCTGGCTGCGCTGGAGGATGACGCACACGTCGAGCGCACCCGCCGCCGCAACCGTGAGGGAATGGCGTTCCTGCAGGCACAGTGCGCGCGTTTGGGGCTGAGGTACGTTCCTAGCTGGGCGAACTTCCTGATGGTCCGGGTCGGGCACGGAATGCGCGTGCACGAAGCGCTCCTGCAGGAAGGCGTCATCGTCCGCCCGATGCGTCTGTATGGATTTCCCGCGTGGGTGCGGGTGACGGTCGGCACGGCGGCGGAGAACGAACGCTGCGTGCAAGCGCTGGCGCGCGTCTTGAGCAGAGAGCACACGGATGCCGCCGCTGTTTGAGCGGGCAACGATTGCCGGGGTCGGTCTCATCGGGGGCTCGCTGGCGCTGGCGGCGCGGGCCGCGGGACTATTCGGCGAGGTCGTCGGCTTCGGCCGCAGCGCAGCCCATCTTGCCGCGGCGCACCGGCGCGGCATCATCGATCGCTACAGCCGAGATCCGCTCGAGGCTGCCCGCGACGCGGACTTGCTGGTGGTGGCCGTGCCGGCGCGGGCCGTGGCCGCAGTGGCACGGGCTTGCGCGCCAGCGTTGCGCCCCGGCGCCATCGTCAGTGACGTAGCCAGCGTGAAGGCGCCGGTCCTGCGCGCCGTCGAAGCGGCGCTGCCACCGGGCCTGACGTTCGTGGGCGCCCACCCGGTGGCTGGCACCGAGGAATCCGGTGCAGCGGCGGCGGATGGCGAGCTGTTCCGGGGCAGCCGGTGCATCATCACGCCAGGCCGGCGTTCAGAGCCCGCTGCGCTGCGCCGCATCCGCGCTCTATGGGAAGGTGTGGGAACGCAGGTGACTGCTATGGACGCCGCCCGACATGATCAGATCCTTGCATGGGTGAGTCACCTGCCGCACGCGCTCGCGTACAGCGCCGTGAACGCCGTGGTCAGTGCCGATGCGGCTTTGCAGGACTTTGCGGGGCCAAGTTTTCGTGATCTGACCCGTGTTGCCGCGAGCTCGGCCGACATGTGGTGCGACGTTTTCCTGCTCAATACGGCTCCGCTCGACGCCGCCATTGGGCAGTTCATCGCCACGTTGCAAGAGCTGCGGCGGGCGATTGCCAGCGGCGACGAAGCTGCCGTGCGGGCAGAGTTGACGCGGGCGCACAGGGTGCAGCGGCAATGGACGCATGCATGACGAGCGGGGTGTACGTCGTGCAGCCCCTCAGCCGGCCACCCGACTGCGAGATCAACGTGCCGGGGTCAAAGAGCTTGACCAATCGTGCCCTGCTCGTGGCGGCGCTCGCTGACGGCGAGTCGATCCTCGAGGGTGCGTTGTTCAGCGACGACACGCAGTACATGGCGAAGGCCTGGCGCCAGGTTGGCATCACAGTCGCTGCGGATGCCACGGCGCACCGCTTCATCGTTGGCGGCCTGGGCGGCGCGATTCCCGCCGCAACAGCGGAGTTATACGTTGGCAACGCCGGCACCGCCATGCGCTTTCTGGTGGCAGCGTTGTGCATCGGGCACGGCCGCTTTCTCGTCGACGGTAGTGCCCGCATGCGCCAGCGCCCGATCCAGGATCTCCTCGATGCGCTCGGCGAGCTCGGGGCGCGGGTGTACAGCGGGGGCGAACCGGGATACCCACCCGTGAGGGTCGAGGCGGGCGGACTCCCGGGTGGGCATGTACGCATCGCCGCTGCGAAGAGCAGTCAGTTCGTGTCGGCCGTGCTTCTGGCGGCGCCCTACGCTCGCCGCACGGTGGAAGTCGAAGTTGCCGGTCCGCTGGTCGCGGCCCCCTACATCGACATGACAGTCGCCGTGATGCGGGCCTTCGGCGTTCCCGTCGCCCGCGACGGCTACCACCGGTTCGCCGTGTCCCCGCAGCGGTACACGGGGCGCCGGTACCACATCGAGCCTGACGCATCGAGCGCTCATTACTTCCTCGCCGCGGCGGCGTTGTCCGGCGGCCGGGTCCGGGTGCGGGGACTGGGGAACGCCTCCGTGCAGGGAGACGCGCGGTTCGTAGACCTCCTCGAGCAGATGGGCGCCAGCGTCGTCCGCGGCAGCGATTTTCTGGAAGTACGCGGGGGCGGCCGGCTCGACGGCATCGAGGCCGACCTCAATCGGCTTTCCGACACGATGCCGACCCTGGCGGCGCTCGCACCTTTCGCGCGGCGCCGCGTCACGATCCGCAACGTTGCGCACGTGCGCCTGCAGGAAAGTGATCGACTGCACGCGGTCGCTACGGAGTTGCAGCGCTTGGGGGTGCACGTGCGGGAACTCGGTGATGGGCTCGTCATCGAGCCGTCCGCGGTACGACCCGCACTGGTTGAAACGTATGACGATCATCGCATCGCCATGAGTTTCGCCCTCGTCGGCCTGCGTGTGCCGGGCATTGGCATTCGCAACCCGGCCTGTGTCAGCAAGACCTTCCCGGACTTCTTCGCTCGCTTGGAGGAGCTACGCCGGTGAGTGGGCCGCTGCGGGGTATGGTGATCGCGGTGGACGGGCCGGCTGGCGCTGGGAAGAGCACGGTCAGCCGGTGCCTTGCACGGGCGCTGGGATATCGCTACGTGGAGACAGGCGCCATGTATCGCATCATCGGCGTGTTGGCCGCCGAGCAGCGGCTCGATCTGTCTGACGGCGCCGCGCTAGCGGGATTGTGTGATGCCACTCACATCGAGTTTGTGGAGCGCGACGGGCGCGTGCGCGCGTGCGCCAACGGGCGTGATCTGTCCGAGGCGATTCGCACTCCGGAGGCAGCACAACTGGCGTCCAAGGTGTCCGCCGTGCCTGCCGTGCGCCAGCGCCTGGTGGCGAAGCAGCGGGCCATGGGCACGGGCGGGGAGGTAGTCATGGAAGGTCGCGACATTGGCACGGTGGTGTTTCCTGAGGCACCGCTGAAGGTCTTTCTCGACGCCTCGGTACAGGAACGGGCGCGGCGGCGTGCGCGCGAGCTGGGTGGCAGTAGCGGCATGCTGGACCTCGCGCGCACGATGGAGGAGATCGCTGAGCGCGATGCGCGCGACCGTGGCCGCGCACACTCGCCGCTGCGGCCGGCGACCGACGCCGTCGTGATAGACACCACGAGCACGCCTATTGACGAGGTGGTCCGCACGCTGCTCGCGCTGGTGGAAAAGCGAGCCGCAGCGCTTGCAAGCCAAGGCTAGGGGCGATATGAGACAAACGAGCACATCTCCAGGGGGTACAAGTCTGCATGGATCAATCACGTGACGCTGCCGCGGTGAGTAGCGAAGACGACTTTGGCGCGCTGTTCGAGCAAAGCATGCGTGCGGTGCGCCCGGGCGAGGTCGTTCGTGGCCGTGTCGTGCTCGTCTCGCGGGATTTCGTCACCGTGGACATCGGGTTCAAGTCGGAAGGGCAGATACCGATTCGGGAGTTTGCCGACCACGAGGGCCATACAGACGTACACGAGGGGGACGAGGTCGACGTCTACTTCGACAGCGCGGACAGCGAGCATGGTGGAGTCGTGCTGTCACGCACCAAAGCTGCGCAGTTCAAGATCTGGCGGGGCATCGAGGAAGCCTTTCAACGGGACGGGGCGATCGAGGGAACGATTACTGGGAAGGTCAAGGGCGGGCTGAAAGTCGACGTTGGAGTGCCGGCCTTCCTGCCCGGGTCTCATGCGGACTTGCGGCCAGCCCGCAACCTCGATCGCTACATCGGCCAGCGTGGCCGGTTCGCCATCCTCAAGTTCAACCGTGCCCGCGGCAACGTCGTCGTTTCGCGGCGAGCCGTGCTGGAACGTGAACGTCAGGCCCTGAAGGCAGAAACGATGAAGGTGCTCGAGGAAGGGGTGATCCTGGAGGGCATCGTCAAGAACATCACGGAATACGGCGCGTTCGTCGACCTCGGAGGGCTCGACGGCTTGTTGCACGTGACCGACATGTCATGGGGACGCGTGGCGCGCCCGTCGGACCTGATTCACGTCGGCCAGCACGTCAAGGTGGTCGTGCTGAAATTCGATCCAGAGCGTAGCCGCGTGTCACTGGGCATGAAACAAATCCTGCCCGACCCGTGGGCCAGCGTCGCGGAACGGTTCCCGGTTGGCGCCCGGGTCCACGGCAAAGTCGTCAGCCTCGCCGACTATGGCGCGTTCGTGGAGCTCGAGCCCGGCATCGAAGGGTTGGTGCACGTGTCGGAAATGTCGTGGACCAAGCGGGTTACGCACCCCTCCAAGGTCGTGGAGCCGGGGCAGGAGGTCGACGTCGTGGTGCTCGACGTTGACCCCGCCAATCGACGTGTCTCGCTCGGCTTGAAGCAGGCTGCACCAAACCCATGGGAGCTGGTGCGCATCAACCATCCCGTCGGGAGCCTGATCCGGGGAACGGTGAAGCACATCACTGATTTCGGCCTCTTTGTCGGTGTGGAGGAGGGGATCGATGGCTTGGTGCATGTGTCTGACCTCCACTGGACCCGCAAGATCAAGCACCCCTCCGACCTGTACAAGAAGGGCGACGACATCGAGGCAGTGGTGCTGGGAATCGATGTCGAGAACGAACGCATCGCCTTGGGCATCAAGCAGCTCACCGAGGACCCGTGGGCCACGATGGCACAGCGCCATCCGGTCGGCAGCCGCACCAAAGGCAAGGTGACCACGGTAACCGACTTTGGGATCTTCATTGAGGTAGAAGAAGGGGTGGAGGGACTCATCCACGTGTCGCAGTTGAGCAGCGACCGTGTCGAGAAACCGCAGGCGCTGTTCGAACCCGGGCAGGAGGTCGAGGCGGAAGTCACGCATGTGGATGCCAAGGAGCGAAAGATCGGGGTCAGCATCAAGGCGCTGCGCCGCACCGAGGAACGCGAAGAGATGGAGTCATACCTGCAGCGCGAGCGCGACGGCGCGCGCTTTTCGTTCGAAGACATCCTACACGATGAGCTCCGACTGGATCGCGACGAAAGCGACCGCGGACCGCTCACGAAGAAAGAGGAGCCGAACGACAAGGAGAAGTGAGGCGTAGCCATGACGAAGCGGGATCTGATCGAGGAGGTGGTTCGGCTCCACCCGCGCTACTCGCGCCGCGACGCAGAGACGATCGTCAACTCCGTCTTCGGCAGCATGGCCCAGGCGTTGCGCCAAGGCAACCGTATCGAAATCCGTGGTTTCGGGAGCTTCGTCGTCAAGCACCGCCAAGCACGGGAGGGCCGGAACCCGAAGACCGGCCGTCTCGTCTCGGTACCCGCGAAGCGTGTGCCCTTCTTCAAAGTCGGCAAGGAGTTGCGGCTGCGCGTGAACGGGAAGGATGTAAAAGCGGTAGCAGCGTCCGCGACTGGTTGACCCGTCACCGTGCCATGCACGTCCTGTGGGCACCGTGGCGGATGGCGTATGTGGCGGCGCAAAAGGAGCGTACCTGCATCTTCTGCGCGGCCCGCGACACAGATGACCAGCGCGCCGCTCTCGTCCTGGCCCGGCGGCCTGCCCTCATCATGCTCAACAAGTTTCCGTACGCCAACGGACACCTGATGGTCGCCCCCCGGCGCCATGCCGCCCACCTCGACGCGTTGTCACCCGACGAGTTCGCTACGTTGATGCGCGCCGTCCACCGCACTGCGACGCTACTGGACACCGCCCTGCGTCCGGACGGCATGAACCTGGGAATTAATCTCGGAGCTGCAGCCGGTGCCGGGGTGAAAGATCATCTCCACTGGCACATCGTGCCGCGATGGCTGGGCGACACGAACTTCATGCCCATGTTGGCCGACGTCCGAGTCATTCCTGAGCATCTCGACGCAACGTACAGCCGGCTCGAGCCGCTCTTTCGAACGCTCGCGACCGGGTGAGAGCCGCCGCCTGCTGGGAACCCAGGGAAACGCGGTTGCCCCGGCAGATCGAGACCCATATAATCATGAGAGACTAGATTCCGCGAAAGGTGACGATCGATGCAGCGCGCCAGAACGCTCGGGGAGCTCAAACTCAGCGGCTATCAGGTACGGCCGGTACGCGAGGAAATGCGGAACAGTTTGCTCGAGAAGCTGGCTAAGGGAGAACGTATCCTGCCCGGCATCATCGGGTTCGATGATACCGTTGTGCCGGAGATCGAGAACGCGATCCTCGCTGGTCACCACATGGTCTTTCTTGGGGAGCGGGGTCAGGCAAAGTCGCGGATCATCCGGGGACTGACCTCTCTGCTCGACCGCGTGACACCGGTAGTGCAGGGCTGTCCGATCAATGACAATCCGCTGCAGCCCATCTGCAAGCAGTGCCGCCGCCGCCTCGCAGCGGAGGGCGACGCGTTGGCCATTAGCTGGATTGGTCCAGAGCAACGCTATGGCGAGAAGCTGGCGACCCCTGATGTGTCGATTGCCGATCTCATTGGCGAGATCGACCCCATCAAGGTCGCCGAAGGACGCTACCTCGCCGACGAAGAGACCATCCACTATGGCATCGTGCCTCGCACCAACCGCGGCATCTTCGCCGTCAATGAACTCCCAGACCTCACTGAGAAGGTGCAGGTGGGACTCTTCAACCTCATGGAGGAAAAGGACGTCCA
The DNA here is from genome assembly GCA_046757585.1 of Binatia bacterium. Classification (GTDB taxonomy): domain Bacteria; phylum Desulfobacterota; class Binatia; order HRBIN30; family HRBIN30; genus JBHHYR01. The sequence goes on from JBHHYR010000024.1 coordinate 26,913, forward strand.
AATCAAAGGCTACAAGATTCGCCTGCCGCTCGATATCGTGATCGTCGCCACCGCTAACCCCGAAGACTACACGAGCCGGGGACGGATCATTACACCACTGAAGGACCGTTTCGACGTGCAGATCCGCACGCACTACCCGCGTACCACCGCGGATGAGATCGCGATCATGGAGCAGGAGGTGCCGGCCGTGCATCGTGCCGACCGTGTGCTAGGCGTGCCCGAGTTCATGAAGGACGTCGTAGCGCAGCTGACCTTCGAGGCCCGCGCGTGCAACGAAATCAATCAGGCCTCCGGCGTCAGCGTTCGCGTAACCATCAATAACTACGAGAGCCTGATCAGCAACGCGGAGAAGCGAGCAGTGCGGCTCGGCGAACGGGAAATCGTCCCCCGCCTGAGCGACCTGCATGCCATGGTGGCCTCCACCGTAGGCAAGATCGAGCTGGAATACGTGGGGGAGGAAAAAACAGGAGAAGAGCTCATCGACCGCCTGCTCAACCGCGCGGTTCTCAAAGTGTTTGACGAGCGCTTGCAGCTGGAAGACCTTGCGAACGTGGTGGAGTATTTTGAAAAGGGATGGGGCGTCGAGGTCTCGGACATGATGCGTGCCGAGGAGTACCTTGACGGGGTACGTGCCATTCCAGGTCTGCGTGAGAGCATCCGGGTGCTCGGGGACGTGGAGAGTCCAGGCTTCATCGCCGTCGCCACCGAATTCATCCTCGAAGGCCTGCACTTGCACCAGAAACTCAACAAAGATCGCGAAGGGGGCCGGTATACGTATCGCGCGTAGCGGTGCAGGGGCCTGGTGCCGACGCGGCGTCGGCGGCGGGCGCGCTTCGCCGCGTGTACCCTCGAACGAGGCAGGACCGGCGTTCAACAGTCGCCAATGGTAAGAATTCGCTACACGTCGTGGGACGGCAGTCAGCGCGTGCGGCTGCATGCCGACCAGGTATTCAAGAAACTCTCCGAATACCTGTCCTACACGGACGACGTGCAGCAAGCGCTCGATTGGCTGCTGCGTCAGGGCGCGCAATGGGATGGCATGCAGGTGATGGGCTTGGATGACTTCCTCGAAGAGGTGCGCAACCAGCTACGCCAGCGTTATCGCCAGTTCAACCTGGCAAATGCACTGGACGAGGTGCGGCAGCGGCTGGAGGACCTCCTCGACCTCGAGCGCGACACGCTCGGCGCGCGTCAGACCCAGCACCCACACTTGCAGGACAAGCGGGCTCAGCTCGATCGCTTGCCGCATCGCCTGTCGGAAGCGCTCGAGCAGCTCAAGCAGTACGACTTCGAGGATGCACAGGCCCGTATGGAGTTCGAACGCCTCTTGGAGGAGTTAGAGAACATCCGCGACCTTGAACAGTTTCAACAGCGGTACGGAGATTTCTTTCACGGCCCCGAATCGCTCGGCTACGAGGAGGCGCTCGATCTCATGCGGGCGGTCGAGCGGCTGAAGGCGCTCGAGGAGCAGTTGCTGGCAGGCACCTTTGAGCGTATTGATCCCGACCAGGTACGGGACCTGCTTGGACAGCAGGCGTTGCAGGATTTTCAGAATCTGCAGCACATGATGCTGATCCTGACCCAAGCGGGGTACCTCACCGCCAAGGAAGGCCGGGCACGCCTGTCTCCGAAAGGCGTGCGCAAGATCGGGCAACTGGCCTTGCGAGACATATATCAGGGCTTGCTGCGCGACCGGCCGGGCGGGCATCTGGCAGACCACCGGGGTGCGCATGAGGTGCGGCCCGACGCCACCCGGCGCTATCAGTACGGCGACCCCCTCAATCTCGATCTTGTGCGTACGCTCAAGAAGGGACTGAGCCGGAAGACGGGGACACCGCTGGAAATCTACCCCGACGACTTCGAGATCTACGACACCAACTTCGCGACCACCACCTCCACCGTGTTGCTGCTCGACATGAGCTGGTCCATGAGCTGGGAAGGTCGCTTTGCCGCAGCGAAGAAGGTCGCGATGGCAATGGAAAGTCTGATCCGTGCGCGCTACCCGCGCGACTACTTTGCCATCGTGGGTTTCTTCACGCGCGCCGTGGAGCTCAAACTGAAGGATCTCCCCGAGGCCAGCTGGAACATGGGAGACCCCTTCACCAACTTGCAGGACGGCCTGCGCCTGGCCGCGGATTTGCTGGGCCGTCACCCGAGCAACAATCAGCACATGATCGTCATCACCGACGGCCAGCCAACCGCCTATTTCTCCCGCGGGCGCCTGTATTGTGAATGGCCCTTGTCGTTCGGTGGCATCAGCATGCGGGCGGCACAGGAGACCTTGCGGGAAGTCGAGCGCGTCACACGCAAGGGGATCACCATCAACACCTTCATGCTCGACGACAGCGCCAGCCTGCGTGCCTTCGTCGAACGCCTGACCCGGATCAACAGGGGGCGCGCGCTGTACACGCGGCCCGACCACCTGGGTGAATACTTACTCGTCGACTACATCGGGAAGAAACGAAAGAAGGTGTGAGGCGGTGCGCCGGCAGTCAGCGGCCCGCGCACCGGCGAGGGAAAGGGGTCGTTGGGTGGAAAGGAACAAGCCGCGAACGTTCGCGAGTCAGCGGCGGGGGGCGCAGCCTGCTGGCGCGCCGGCATACTGAAGCATCCATGAAGCTCACGCCCATGCTTGCGCAGTACTTGCGCATGAAGGCCGATCACCCGGACGCGCTGTTGTTCTTTCGCCTCGGGGACTTCTACGAGATGTTCTTCGACGACGCGGAACGCGCCGCCCCTGTTCTCGAAGTGGCTCTGACCAGCCGCAGCAAGAAGGATGAAGTGCCTGTTCCGATGTGCGGCGTGCCGTACCATGCCGTGCAATCGTACATCGCGAAGCTGCTGGCCGCAGGCCTGAAGGTAGCCATTTGCGATCAGATGGAGGATCCGGTACACGCGCGCGGCCTGGTCGAGCGCGCGGTGGTGCGCGTCGTCACGCCCGGCACGGTCACCGAGGAGGAATGTCTCGACCCCAAGTCCCCCAACTACCTGGTCGCGGTATGCCGTGAGGCAACGGAATGGACGCTCGCCGCGGTCGATCTGTCCACCGGCGAGTTCCTCGTCGTGCCACGGGTCGATGACGCGGCACTGCCCGACGAGCTGGTACGCTTGGCGCCCCGTGAAGTGCTGCTCCCGGCGGGTGAAACGGCAGTGGCCGGTCGCATCGGCACCACCTTACCTGCGGCGCTGCTCAACATGGTACCCGAGGAGCGTTTTGCACCGGCGCCGGCGCAGGAATGGCTGGCCGCCCGCGGGGCGCCGGCGGGCGGTCCTGCAGCAGCCGGGCTCGCGGCGGTCGCCGCCCTGCTGTGCTACTTGCGCCAAACACACGGCGGTGGTCTCGAGCACTTGCGGCTGCCCGAGGTGCACGGGAGCGCGGACCATTTGCAGCTTGACCAGACCACCCGGTGTAATCTCGAGCTGCTCGCGACTACGCGTGGCGACCGCCGCGGCTCACTGCTGTGGGTCGTGGACCAGACTCTGACTCCGATGGGGGGCCGTCTGCTACGCCGCTGGCTGCTCACACCACTCACCGACATCGGAGCAATTGGTGAACGGCTCGATGCCGTCGAACGGCTGTATGAACGGCCGAGCTGGCGTCACGCTGTGGAAGCTGAGCTCCGCCACATCGGCGATCTAGAGCGCCTCACTGGCCGCCTCGCCGCTGCCCGCGTTACGCCGCGCGACCTGGCCGGGTTGGCGGCGAGCCTGGAACGCGTGAGCCGGGTGCAGGCAGCGGTGGCTGACAGCAGCCTTGCGGTGTTCCGGCGCTGCGCCGCCGACCTCGACGCCATGCCAGACATCGGTGCACACATCGCCGCGACGCTGCGTGATGATCCGCCGCTCAACGCGCATGCCGGCGGCCTGATTCGGACAGGCTTCGACCCCAACGTCGATGAGCTACGCCGGCTCTCACAGCGTGGGAAGCGAGGGATCACGGAACTGGAAGCGAGCGAACGCGCCCGGACCGGCATCACCTCCCTCAAGGTCCGGTACAATCAGGTGTTCGGTTACTACATCGAGGTTACCAAACCGAATTTGCATCTCGTACCTTCTGATTACCGGCGCAAGCAGACCATAGCCAATGCGGAACGCTTCGTCACCGCCTCGCTCGAGGCCTACGAAGCCAAGGTCACAGGCGCGGAAGAGAGTCTTCGACGGCTCGAGTACGACCTCTTTGCGCAACTGGTGCAGGAGATTGCTGCCGAGCAAACACGGCTGAGCCGCACTGCGGCCGCGCTTGCACGGCTCGACGTCTTCTGCGCCTTGGCGGCCACTGCCGAGCGGCGGCAGTACACCCGGCCACAGTTGAGCCGCTCGCGCCGCGTGGTCATTCGCGCCGGCCGCCACCCGGTCGTCGAGGTGACAGCTGGTCGCAGCGGTTTTGTGCCGAACGATTGCCTCCTCGATCCCGATGGGCCCCAGATCCTGACGATCACCGGCCCCAACATGGCGGGCAAGTCGACCTACATCCGCCAGGTGGCGCTCGCGGTGCTGATGGCGCAGATC
>JBHHYR010000025.1:0-30359 GCA_046757585.1 Binatia bacterium
GATATCCCTCATTCCAGCTTCCGAGATGCCCAACCGCTGGGCCAGCGCCGAGGGGTGACGCCGTCCGGCGCGCCTGTGCCGTGCGCTATGGCCGGCCGCGAGCGCAGGTGGAAGCCGAGCTGCTCCGAGTCGTGAACGGCGAGGGCGACGGCGTACGACGGCCGCCGGCCTGAAATCGGCAGCTTCAACGATGACGACGGCGCCGCGGTGAAGCGACGTCCCACCAGCATTCCGTGAGGCGGCCCCGGGTGCGGGGCCTAGCGGAGCGCTGTGCGAGCCGTATCCTGCCGTTGGGGCGCCGCTGTCGGCGTCCTCGATCGGGAGGTTGCGGGAGAAGCGGGTGTACCGTTCACCAGCAATCAACGTTTTTTCGCTCTGTGTGTTTCTCCGAGAAGCTGAGGAACGTCCTGGGCGCGGTGGAAAATCCGGACAATTTGAACGCTTCGCCGCGTCACGCGGTAGAAAATGAGGGAGTTGCGAAACCCAGGGACCGGCCACACCCGGAGGCCTGCGAGCTTCTTGTTCTCGAACGCGCGCTGAACCCCCATCTCCCGCATTTCGAGGAGCCGCTCGAAGGCTCGCTCGACCGCGAGCAGGTAGCGGCGCGCGGCCGGCGGGTGCTCCGCGGCAATGTATTCCACCTGGTCGGCGAGGTCGGGCTCAGCGGCGCGTTTTCGGACGAGCCGCTTTCCCATTCCGCTTACGCTCCGCCTCTAGCTCGTCCACCCGCGCATGAAGCCGCTTGAAAAGGCCCTTCACGTCGCCCACGGCGTTCCCGCTTTTCAGGCCCTCAAGAAGGAGTCTCTCGAGTTCTCGCGCCGATTCTTCGTCCCGGTCTTTCCGGATGAGGTGGCGGACGTACTCGGTCGGGGTCCCAAACCCCCCCTTCTTCGTCCGCTTATCGACGAATTCCCGGAGGTCCTTCGGCATGTTCACGTTCAACGAGGCCATATGCCATGGTCTCACGGCTAGGCGAATGTTGTCAATATCCGCCCAGATGAGCAGGTGAGCCGGCCCTCTGCTTGTGACCTTGGCCCGGAACCCCTGCTAATGGACCCCGGGAGCCTAACTGACCGCTTCTTAGCTACGTCCTTAACCTTCCCCACCTCCGAAAGGACGCTTCCTCGGACTTTCGCCGAACTTTTCCGGACAATTTCCGTCCATCCGTCTAGCAGTCCGTTGGAAAACAGGCGCCGTAGCGAGGGCGAGCGATTTTCCGTCAGATCAAGGCGCCGAACCGGAGGCAAATCCGATGATTTTGTTGAGGATTCGGCAACGCAGAGCTGGCGGAAAATAGCCGCCCGCAGTAGGAGTCCTGTTTTTCAACGGGCTGCTAGCCAAGCCCTTGAAGAAGAATGGGCAGGGAGTGAATCGAACACTCGACACAGGGATTTTCAGTCCCTTGCTCTACCGACTGAGCTACCTGCCCGTACCTGGGGTTTTCGCTGCTCGTGCTAGCATCGCGCAGCGCTCGCGGCGCAACCGTCTGCACCCGCTCCACAGTCGACCGATCCCGACCTTATGATGTTCGCACCGCTGTGCGCCGACAATCGGGCGGCACGTTACCAGGAAACCCCGCAGCTCGGCAAGGCCGGCACGCCGAACAGGGTGTCGGGCCGCCATTGACACCGGGGGCGGTCCGGGGTATAAGACCCGCATCCGGTCAGCATCTTCGCGGCTCGGCCGGCTTTTTTTGTGAGCTTGATGAAGCAGCGGGCTGCGCGGCGTATCGTGCAGATTACCAAGGGGTGGCAAGGAGAGCGACGTCATGGCGGAGAAGAAGGCAAAAACGGCGGAAAAATCCCGCGCGGGACAGACAAAGCACTTGTGTCCCAGCTGCGGTACGGAGAGCCGCGTGCACTATTTCACCGGGTTCGGGCGCAAAGGGTTCTTCTGGGTCTGCGAGAAGAACTGCGGGTACACGGCGCGGACACGCTAAGCACGCGGAGGCCTCATGCGACGGAAAACGAAGAAAAACAAGTCCAAAAAGGGGCTGCATATCTTCGAGGATGACGCCGGCGCTGATGTCGAAGAGGAAGGCGATCTTCCGAAGGACGAAGCAGGACGCCGCAAGATCAAACGGCAGTACGAAAATCTCCTGAGCATCCGGGTCGAAAAGCTCAAGGGACGTATCCTCAATCGCGAGCGCATCAACAAGACCATCGAAGGCATCTACTTCATCTGCGCCCAGTGCAAGAAGGTCTGCCACAACATGGACGAGGGCCTCGTGGAGGACCCGAATAACGTCCACAATGTGTGCGCTGCCTGCGCCAAGCCGAAGGGGAAAGGCAAGCAGGCAGCCGCGTAACGCACCATCACGCCCCACACAAGTCTGAGCAGAGGCCGCCCGCGGTGCGGTGGTCGTCACAGGCCGGGTGGCTGCCTGCGTAGCGGCTGTGGCCCTGCGTCTTTGCGCAACGCGTTCAGGAAGGCAGCGAAGTCTGCCGGCAGTAGACTGCTGATGATGGTCGGTGTGCCCGTGATAGGATGGGTGAAGCGGAGCCGAACAGCGTGCAGCAGGTGACGGCGTGGCCCGGGCGCTGCAGCGCACCCGCCGTAGAGGCTGTCCCCGACCAGCGGGTGTCCGATGAACGCCAGGTGCACGCGGACCTGATGCATGCCCCCGGTGGCGATCCGGACGGCCAGTACGGTGTGATTGCCAATGTGTTCGACGGGACGGTAGTCAGTGATCGCCAGGCGAGCGTGCGGCGCCGACTGCTTCCCTGAACAGACGATCATCCTGCGCCGATTGCGCCGGTCGTGCACGATCGGCGCGCAGATCCTGCCTGGCCTCGGGACGCTTCCGTGAACCAGCGCCACGTAGTCCTTCGTCACGTGATGGGTGGCGAATTGCTGGCGCAAACTCCGGTAGGCCGCCCGAGCCCGGGTAGCGAGCAGGACCCCGGAGGTGTCCGTATCGAGCCGGTGCACAATGCCGGCCTCCCGGTCACTCTTTCCCACTGCGGCGACTTCAGGGTAGTGCGCCAGCAGAAAGTTGGCGGCAGTCCCGGTTTCATCCGCCCGGAGCGCGTGAGACGGCGTCCCCGCCGGCTTGTCGATGGCGATCAGTGCCGCGTCTTCGTACAACACCTTTATGACCAGGGTCGGATTCGGCTGCAGCCGCCGTTCCTCCACCAGCTCGTTTGGGAACTCGATGACATCACCCCCAACGACAGGCTGCCCCTTGCGCGCCCGCCGGCCGTTGATCCGTACGGTGCCCGCAGCGATCGCCCGCTGCGCGCTCCGCCGGGAGCAGTTCGGAAGCTGTTGCGCGAGGAAGACGTCCAGCCGAGCCGGTGGGTCGCCAGGCACAACGGTCAGCGAGGACACGGCTCAGTTGTTCGACACGCCCGTCCGTACCCACCCTTCCATTTGCCGCAGGAAGTCAGCGAACGGGTCGTGCCCAGGGGCCGGCGCGAAGTAGGCCTTGCGCAGGTAATCCAGGGCGCCGGAGTAGAACTCGAATTTCTTGGAGAGGTCCTGGAAGAGCAGAAAGCCGGTGCGGTACAAGGCCAGGTCGAGCTCCGAAACGGTCCAGTACGACCGGCTCCCTTCGGCCAGGTAATAGTCGAGGTAGCCGCCGCGCGTGACGTGGCCGCGAAACATGCCGCTCATGAACAGGGTGTAGTCGCCGACGTACTTGCGGACCTCGCGCTCCCACTCGATCCGCGGGCGTTGCAGCGGCGTGCCTATCATCTCCGCCAGGATCTCCACCACGCTGTCGATCGACTTGCCTTCAAGGGAGCGCAGGCGGTACAGATGGTCGGCACGAGCAAACCCTGCCAGCACGTCGCTCACGTACTCGATGACCTCACGTTCCCGTAAGCCCAACTCAGAGAACGCACGCCGCACCATCGGAACGAAGAACTGTTTCAAACGATCAGCACCCATAGCACGATCATTATAGGGAGGAGGCCAAATGGCGGCAATGGACTGGCACCGCTGGCGCACGGAGTTTCCGATCACGGCGCGCCTGACACACTTCAACCATGCCGGCGTGTCGCCCGTCTCCCGCCGCGTCGTGGACGCCGTGAACGCCTTCGTCACCGAGGCCACGGTGGTGGACGCGGCGGCGCAGCGACGGTGGACGGCCCGCAGCGACGCCGTCCGTGCGAGCTTCGCATGCCTGGTGGGTGCGCAGGCCGAGGAGATCGCCTTTGTGAAGAATACCTCGGAAGGGCTCTCCCTCGTGGCAGCCGGCTTGCGTTGGCAGCCGGGGGACAACGTGATCGCGGTCGATGGTGAGTATCCCTCGAATGTGTATCCGTGGTTCGGCCTCCGCCGTGTGGGCGTTGCGACGCGGCTGGTCCGGCCGGTGCAGGGGCGTGTGCGCGTGGAAGACGTTCGGGCGCTCGCTGACGAACGCACGCGGCTGGTGTCGGTGAGCTTCGTGGACTGGAACACGGGAGCACGCACGGACTTGCGTCCCATCGGTGAGTTTTGTCGCGAGCGCAGTGCGATCTTCTGCGTCGACGGGATTCAAGGCGTCGGGGCGCTACGGCTCGATGTGGAACGCGAAGGCATCGATTGCCTGGCAGTGGGCGGCCACAAATGGTTGCTGGCTCCCGAGGGCTGTGGCTGCCTCTTCGTCTCCCGCCGGGTCGTGGATCGCCTCGACTCCGTTCTCCTAGGGTGGAAGAGCGTCACCGATGCCGATACGTACCTGCCGTATCATTTCGATCCACGGCCCGATGCAGCGAAGTTCGAACCGGGCAGCCCGCCGGTGCTGGGTATTTACGCGCTGGGAGCTGCCCTCGATCTGCTGCTCGAAGTGGGTCCGGAACGCGTCGAGCGCCGGCTGGTTGCTCTAACTGACAGACTCGCCGCCGGGCTGCAAAGCCGGGGGGCGCAGATTCTGAGTCCCTGGGGCGCCGGTGAGCGCTCGGGAATCGTGGTGTTCCGCCTGGGCGACGATCCACAACGCCTGTGCGGCGAGCTGATTCGGGAGGGTCTCATCGTGCGCGTGCGCAGCGGCGGCATCCGTGTTGCCCCACATTTCTACAACAACGAGGACGACATCGACCGCCTCCTGGCCGCGTTGGATCGGTTGCGCCAGTAAAGAGGAGCGCGGCGACGTTTCCGGCCGTGGCCGGGGAGAGGCGTGAGCGAACAGGTCCGCCGAGCCGTCGTTGTCAGCACAGCGGCGCGCTGAGGTTTTCCGCCAGCAGATGGTAGATCTTCGAAGAGAACAACAGCGCATTGTGTCCGACGCCGCTGACGCTCACGGTGAAGGCCCCGGGGTACTCGGCGTTCTCGGGTGGCAGGACTATCGCATCGAACGCGGACCGGATGGCAATGACATCGAACTGCTGCCGCACACGATCGGCAGCGTTCAGCGTGTGCAGCAGAGCCGACCCCGGCGCGAGGCGCGCCCGAGCCGCGGGAAGCAGGCGTGCCAACTCGGAACCCTGATGCGGGGTGCCGAGTGTCACGATGCGCCGAACGTGCGGTGCGGGAGAGTGTTGCAGATAGTAGCGCAGGACGAGCCCCCCCAGGCTGTGGCCGACGAGGGCGACGGGACAGTCTGGCGCTGCCCGTGCGAGCCGGTCGACCGCCGGGCCCAACCGTGCAGCGGCGGCGCCCACGTCGGCGGCGAGCGACCGGTAGTCGAAGCAGCCCACGGGACTCCAGCCGTCGCGCACCAGGCGGTGTTGCAGGAGCCAGAGGCTGCCGCGGTTCAGTCCCCACCCGTGGAGCAGCATCAGCGGCCCGCGGTGGCCCGCGCCGCTGCGACAGCGTGGGAGGACCCAACCGATCGGAATCAGCAGGATGACGGCGGCGGTGGCCGCACATTCTTGGGTGAACGCCCACACGGCGTCGGCGATGCCGAGCGCGTCCCCCGTGCCCGAACTCGCCCCGGACCGGTATTGTCTGACGGCGCGCCACAGGTACAGGCTGGCGTTCAGCAGGACGACCGCGCCGCCGAGCCCGAGCGTGACAGACCAGAGCAGGCGCACGTCGCAGCCTTAGCGCACCGGCATACCCGGCGCAAAGGTCGTCACCGTGGGCGGTACGGCCCCGATGTGATATGCGCAGTAGCGGAGCGAGTGTGATGAGCCAACCTGTTCGCGAGATTGCCGCTGCTGAGGTGTTGGCGGCGGTGGGTCCATTGCGGCGGCTTGGATGGTTGCCCGGCCTGTTCTGCCGCAAGGTCTTTTCACAGGTGCGCATGGATCGAGAGACCACCGACCGCATCCGCACCCTCGCGGCGCGGGGGAGCCTTGTCTACGTGATGCGGTACCGCTCCCTGGTGGACTACCTGCTCATCGCGTTCGTTCTGCTTCGCGAAGGCTTGCCGCTGCCGGAGTTCGTGTCCGACGTTCCCGCGCTGCTGTTGCGTCCGGTGCGCGAAATCATCGTCACCCTGTGGCATCGCCTGCGGACGATCCGGATGTTTGGCCGGGAGCTGCGGCACTTTGAGGACCGCGATCGGTGTCAGCGGCTGGTGAGCCAAGGGCGGCCCGTGCTGATCTTTATGCGCACTCGCGCACCGGGGGTGCGGTTTCTCGAGAGCCGGCGCACGGCCCTCAGTCGCGTGCGCAGTGGCACTGACTACCTGCGGGAAATCGTGCACGCGAGCTGGACCAGCGATCATGAAGTGTTTCTCGTGCCGCTAGCCGTGCTGCGGGGTCGGGGTTTTCGGCGCCGCGAGTCGCGGCTGGCGACGCTGGTGTACAGCGTCCAGGAGGCGCCGGGTGAGGTGAAGCGTCTGCTGTCGTTGGTCTGGAACGCTCGTGAGACGAGTATCAGCGTCGGAGACCAGGTGCCGCTGCGGCAGTTTGCACAGCGGTACCGGCAGGAAGGCGAGGAGCGCATCGTACGCCGCGTGGCACGCACCCTGCAGATTTTCCTGCACCGTGAAGAGCGCGTCGTGTGGGGCCCGACGCTGTTACCGAAACGGACGGTGCGCCAGCTGGTCGTGCAGGGCCCGGCCCTCGCTGCCCTGATCCGCCGGCTGGCAGCCGAGCGCCAGCAACCCGAGGCGCGCTTGTGGCGCCAGGCCGAGCAGTACTTCGACGAAATGGCCGCAAACTACAAGGGCTCCTACTTCGCGCTTATCGAGTTCGTCTTCAACCGGATCTGGCCACGCGTGTTTCAAGGGTTCGAGTGCAGTGGGCCGGAGAAAGTGATCGAGCGTGTCAAGCAGCATCCCGTCGTGCTCGTTCCCTGCCACCGCAGCCACTTCGACTACTTGATCCTCTCGTATCTCTTTCATGCCAACTACCTCAGCCCGCCGCACATCGCGGCCGGTATCAATCTGTCGTTCTGGCCCCTGGGCCCGTTGTTCCGCGGCGCCGGCGCGTACTTCATCCGGCGCAGCTTTGGTGACAACGAGCTCTACAAGATGGTCTTCCGCAACTACCTGACGTATCTCATTCGGGAGGGGTACACGCAGGAGTTCTTCATCGAGGGTGGCCGCAGTCGCACCGGCAAGATCCTCACCCCGAAGCTGGGCATGCTGGCGGCCATCGTGAATGCCTTCGTCGCCGGCGTTGGCCGCGACCTGTACCTCGTGCCCGTGTCCATCCATTACGGCCGCGTCGTCGAGGAGGAGGCATACAAGCGGGAACTCGTGGGTGCGGAAAAGGAGAAGGAGTCCCTCCTGGCGCTGCTGAAGGCGCGCGCGGTGCTGCGCCAGAAGTACGGGACCGTGTACGTGACCTTTGCCGACCCGATCTCGCTCAACGATGCGTTGGGAGACCGCAAGCAGCACATGCGCGCCGGGGCGGGTGATCCCGCGATCGAAGAGGAGATGCGGCGGTTCACGCAGAAGCTCGGCTTTCGCATCCTGCGCGAGGTCAATGCCGTGACTGTCGCCGGCGCGACGTCCCTGTCCTCCACGGTGCTGCTGAGCTCGCCGCATGCGGCGTGGCGGTACTCCGACTTCCTCGCAGGAGCCCAAACATTGTTGCGGTTGCTGCGCCATCTCGGGGTGCGCTTGACCGCGTCGCTCGAGCGCAACCAGGAAGATTTCAAGGAAAACCTGGCGTTTCTGGAAACGGGTGGCCTGATTCAACGGATGCCCGGCGAGGAAGACGTCATTCACGTCCCGCCGGAAAAACGGGTCATCCTCGACTTTTACAAAAACAATAGCATTCACTTCTTCCTGCTGCCGGCGCTGCTGTCGCGCGCCTTGCTCGCTGGTGTTCGGGGTATGGCCCTGAAGGACGAGGTGGGCTGGTGGCTGGACCTGTACCGGTGGGAATTCCCGCTCCCGGAACGCGAAGCGATGGCGGCCGAGCTCGGCCGGCTGCTCGAGTATTTCCACGCGCAAGGGGCCATTACCGCTCCCGACAGCGTCGAGCCTGCCCATCCACTCATTCGCAGCACTGCAGGTATCCTCGACAACTTTTGTGAGGCGTACTGGATTACGGCGCAATGCCTGGCGCGGCTCGACAACGGTGGCACGCCGCGGAAAGCCCTGGTTGAGGCGATCCGGAAGCGGTACACGGCAGGGCTGCTGCTCGGCGAAGTGCGCAAGCCTGAAGGGAACTCCACGGTCACGGTGGGTAATGCGCTGAACCGCTATGCCGAAACGGAGTTCATTACCATGGTCGCTGGTCCCAAAACCCGTGAGCCGATCGTGCGGCGCGGCCCCCAGTTCAGCGAACTGAGCCGCCTCGAGCGCCGCCTGGCTGCTCATCTCGCGCAGCCTTGACCACGCTCCGCCGCGCGGCGGTCGACTGCCGGCACCGCGGAGCAAGGGGGGAGAGAGAAAAAACGGCAGCTCGAATTGCGAACGCCGACATCTGCACGCGACCCCTGTTCTTCCATTCTCCCCTTGGCAAGGGGAGACCCAGAGGGGTTGATGCACCGTCCCCAACGGGGTCCCAACTTTCCGTCCCGCGTGTCGTAATTCGGACAGTAACCATGTGCGCGGTGGTGTTGAATTGGCGACTCCCGCGCCCTACACTGCAGGCCGGGTCTCTCAGCCAAGGTCGGTACGCACATGATTCCTTGTTGGACGACACAGCGCGCGTGCATCTCCACGTTGTTGGTGATGACCGCCGTGAGCCTCCACGCCTGCCGCACGAAGGAGCAGAGCGAAGTCGAAGTCGCGGTGCGGAGCGTCGGCTATGACAACGCCTCGCACGCACCCGTCGTCGTCTTGGAGGATGCGGCTGGCAAGGTCGCCCTGCCCATCTGGATTGGACCCGCCGAAGCACAAGCGATCGTCATGCAAATGCAAGGCATCAGCCCGCCGCGGCCCATGACCCATGACTTGCTCAAAACGATCCTCGATCAGGCAGGGGTGGACTTCCAGAAAGTGGTCATCAACGACTTGAGGGAGAGCACCTACTACGCGCAGATCTGGCTGCATGCCGGGCGCAAGGAGCTGCAGATCGACAGCCGTCCGAGCGATGCGATCGCGCTGGCGATTCGCTTCCACCGTCCCATCTTCGTTGCCAGGGCCTTGATGAAGGGTGACAACACGATCGCGCTGCAGCAGCTGGAGCCGTTGGGTCGCACCGCCCGGATCTCTGGCGTGACCGTGCAGGCACTCACCGCGGGGCTGGCCGAGTATTTTGGTCTGCCGCCGGGCCACGGCGTCCTCGTTGCTGACGTGGACCGCAATGCGCCGACGGCGTTGCGGCGTGGCGACGTGATCGTCGCGGTCGACGGTGTTGCAGTGACCGGCGTCGGCGACTTCGCCAACAGGATGGACAAAGTGGCGAGCGGCCAGCCGGCGGACCTGTCTGTCCGGCGGGGAAACAAGCAGGTGCGGGTGGAATTCGGCGGGCATGCCGGATGACGGAACCATTCCGGCCACCCGGCCGGCTGCTCGTTCATTAGCCTGGCTGCTGGTGGCATTAGGCGAAGTCCATCCGTCTAGCCTGCCGGCCTGTTGACGATACGCCGCCTGCGTGCTTGATGTAGAGGCTAAGTAGGAGTGCTGGAAGGTGCCTCACCCGCGTGCTGTGCGTGAGTGCGGTGGGTGCTGGTTCAGACGGTGGCCGACGAGTGGGAAATGGGAGAACAAGCTCGTGTGTCCAGCGCACGCGTGAAGGCGTTGGCGCGCGAGTTGGCGGAAGCGATCAATGCGGGCGAGGTTGAGGGCCGGGAAGGGCTGCGCGAAGACGCTGTCAGGCTGTTGCGTGATGAAGTGCAGATCCATGAACCGGCCTCCGTTGCTGCGCTGCCACCGGCGCCGAGCACGTTCAATCCGTTCGGGATTGGCATTCCGCTCGTGCTGATGGGGGCCGTGCTCGTGCTCGTGTTTCCACCGGTCGGCCTGCTCATGTTCGGCGGCGCTGCAGTGATGATTGCCTGGGGTGTGGGGGCAACGCTGCTCGCTCGGCGTTGAGGCACGGGATCATGGCGAAGGCCGCAAAGCAGCAGAGCGCGGAAGAGCTGGCGGTGTTGGAAGCGCGCCGGCGCGCCGAGCAGGAGCTCGAGCGCGCCAGACGCCAGCGCGAACGGGCGCAGCTGGGTGGCCTGTGGTCGCGACGTGACTTCTTTGGCCGGCTCGGCTGGGGCGGCTTCGGCCTCTTTTCGCTGATCTCGCTGCTGGCTGCAGTACGGTCTGCGTTCCCCCGCGTCCTGTTCACGCCACCGTCCACGTTCAAAGCCGGCTTCCCGAAGGACTACGCGATCGGGGAGGTCAGCGCGAAGTACAAGAAGGCACATCGGGTCTGGATTATTCGCGACAAGAAGGGGTTCTACGCCATCTTCGCGAAGTGCACGCATCTCGGGTGCACGCCACGGTGGCTGGCGGCGGAAAACAAGTTCAAGTGCCCGTGCCACGGGAGCGGCTATTACAAGAGTGGGGTCAACTTCGAGGGCCCGGCACCCCGGCCGATGGATCGGGTCCGGATCACCAGGGCTGAGGACGGCGAGTTGCTCATCGACGTGTCGGTGAAGTACCGGTACGCGAGTTGGGACAAGCCGGGGGCCTTCCTGAAGGTCTGACGTCACAGCGTGGGCCGCAGGGCAGATAGCGCAACATTTTCGAGGCAGTCTCTATGGCAATGATTGATGAAATCAAACGCCAGATCATGGAGTCGCAGGTCTGGCAGTCCATCTTCCGGCACGGCTACGAGGACACGCCACGCAACCGCATTCTCATGGTGTCGGGAAATGTGTGGCTGCACCTACACCCGTCGAAGGTGCGCAAGCACGCCACCCGCCTGCGGTTCACCTGGTGCATGGGCGGCATTACGTTCTTGATGTTCCTGGTCACCGTTGTCACCGGCATCTATCTGATGTTCTATTACCGGCCAACGACGGAGTACGCGTACGCGGACATGAAGTATCTCGAGTTCGACATGCCGTTCGGCATGTTGATGCGGAACATGCATCGCTGGGCAGCGCACGGCATGGTGATCGCAGTCTGGCTGCACATGTTCCGTGTGTTCCTGACAGGTTCTTACAAGCCGCCGCGGGAATTCAACTGGGTCGTTGGCGTCATTCTCTTGGTGCTCACCCTGTTGCTCAGCTTCACCGGCTACCTCTTGCCCTGGGATCAGCTGTCCATCTGGGCGGTGACCGTGGGCTCGAACATGGGGCGCGCCACGCCGCTGCTAGGGCACGAGGGGCCCTTCCACGAACTGCTCGGGGTGAACCCCATCTACGACGCCCGCGCCTTCCTGTTCGGCGGGGGAGAGATCGGCCCGCACACGCTGCTGCGGTTTTACATTCTGCATTGTATCTTCATCCCGCTGGTAGCCAGCTTGTTCATGGCCGTACATTTCTGGCGCATCCGGCGCGACGGTTTGTCCGGTCCACCGGTCTGATGGCAGAGCGGAATATCGCGGTGGCACCAGAGCTGCGTTACACGATCGGGGGCCTGGCCCTCTTGGGACTGACGTTGGTGATTCCCGGAGGCCGTGTGCTGGTATTGCCAGCGATCCTCGTTCTCATCCTCGTGCTGCTCTTTTGGGCGGCGAAGCCGAAACGCAAGGAGTAAGACTGTGGCTGAGGCACGAACCGATGGGGTCGTGAAGTCGGTCGCCAAGCCGGCGAGCAGGCGGATCGAAGTTCCCATCAAGAAAGCGACGGGACCGGGAGACGACAAGGTTCACACGTGGCCCCACCTGGTGCGTTCCGAGTTTCTCTGCGCGCTGTTCATCATGGTGTTACTCATCGTCTGGTCGTTGCTCGTCGATGCCCCGCTCGAGCAGGCGGCGAATCCGACACGCACCCCCAACCCCTCGAAGGCGCCGTGGTACTTTCTGGGCTTACAAGAGATGCTGGTGTTCTTCGACCCGTGGCACGCCGGCGTGGTCCTCCCGAGCTTGATCATCATGGGGCTCATGGTGATCCCGTATATCGACATCAATCCCAAAGGAAACGGCTACTACACGTTCGCCGAGCGGAAGTTTGAAATCCTCACCTATCTGTTTGGTTTCGAGATTCTCTGGGTCTCGCTGATCGTCATTGGCACCTTTCTGCGCGGGCCTGGGTGGAATTGGTTCTGGCCGTGGCAGAAGTGGGACCCGCACAAGGTCGAAGCCATGACCAACGTCGATCTGCCGTATCTGGTGGGGTTGCGGGACCCCATGTGGTCGTCAATTTTCGGCCTGGTGGTTGTGGTCGGCTACTTCGTCGTGGGGACGTTGGCGATGTATGCCTGGGTGCGCCGGCTGAAGGGGCCGGAGTTCATGCAGCGCTGGGGCATGCCCCGGTTCATGACGACCTCGTTCCTGTTCCTGAACATGATGGCCGTCCTGATCAAAATGGTGATGCGGCATGCCTTCAACATCAAGTACATCCTGGTGACGCCATGGATCAACGTCTGACGACGCCACGGCATCCCGGTAGATGAGGGGTCCTCGGGACCCGGGGTCTGCGGAGCCGGCGTGCGAAAATGTTTTACGTGGCCAAGCTGATTCAGGCGTTGGGCATCGCTGACGTGAGCTACAGCCTGTTCGTCGGGTTTACACAGGAACATAGCATGGGGCGCGAGTTGAAGCTGATGGCGATCGGCGCAGTGATCTTTTACGCTGGGCGCCTTTTGGAACGCCGCGTGTCGGCGTAAAGGGGCGCAGGCGCGTGGCACGGCGGGATCTGAACCCGGCTGAGGAGCAACGCTCCTATAGCGCCATCTTCTTGCTGGCGGTCGGGCTGCTGCTGGCTGGTGCGGTGTGGTCCGTGTGGGATGACAACATTGCACGGCGCCCGTGGAAATATTACCAAGTGGAGTTCTCGGAACGGCAGCAGGATCAGGTGCGCGAACAGATCAAGGCCGAAGACGCGCGCCTGGCGGCTGACCCGACGTATCAGGAACTCACCAAGAAACTGGCGGCAGCACGCCAACGCCTCAAGAGCGGGAAGACGGCGCGCCGTCTTGCAACGCTGGAGGCTGAGCGGAGCCGGGTGCACGAGCAGCATGGCGACAACGATATGGCCCTGCGCATCGTCAAGAGCCGCCTGGAAGAGGCGTGGTACGACTACGACAGCGCGATCCTCGCGCACGCGCCGACGGCCGCGGCGCGCCAGCGCGTCGAGGAACTCGGCAAAGAAAAGGCCGCGGCGCAGCAGAAGTTCGACGCCAGCAAGGCCCACCTGGCGCAGATCGACAAGGAGCTGGAGGAGGTACGCTCCGAGGTGACCACCTTCGATGAGAAGCTCAAACGCCTCACCGCCAAACGTGACGATCTGCAGCAGAAGCTCGTGAATATGAGCCTCGCGGTGGGGCCATTCCGGCTTCCGAAGATCCCAAAGATTCGGCAGGTCGTGCTCGAAGATTTCGACCGGAACAATTTCGACAAATCGGTCGCCCGGGTCGACCGCTGCGAATCCTGTCATGCAGGCATCAATGTCGCCGGCTTCGAGAACGCCCCCGATCCCTACAAGACGCATCCGTACCGCAAAGAGATTCTCGGTAAGCATCCGCCGGAAAAGTTTGGCTGCACCCCCTGCCATCTGGGGCAGGGGGCAGCGGTGAACAGCCCAGCGGAAGCGCACGGGGAGGTGCCCCACTGGGATGAGCCGCTGTTGCGCGGCAGCAAAGTACAGGCCTCCTGCCTGAAATGCCACGTCAACATCGCGCACCTGCCCCACGCCGGTACCGCTGCGAGAGGTGAGAAGCTCTTCGAGGAACTGGGGTGCCATGGCTGCCACCTGGCGGTCGGGTATGAGAACCTGCGGCAGGTGGGCCCGTATCTCCGGTTGATCCGTGCCAAGGTTGACCCATCGTGGCTGGTGCGCTGGGTGACGAACCCGCACCAGTTTCATCCCAAGACCCGCATGCCGAACTTCATGTTCAAACCCGCTCAAGCGCAAGCAATCGCAGCCTACCTGTGGGATGCCACCAGGGTGGACAGCGAGAAGTGGCTCGCGAAGCACCCTGCCCCCGCGGGCATTGATCCGAGCGATCCCGTGCTGGTGGCCCGCGGGAAGGAACTGGTCGATAGCGTGGGATGCCGGGGCTGCCACGGGTTCGCAGAGGGCGAGTCGCCCGCCTTACTCGGGAAGAACAAGGACATCGCGCCCAACCTCAGCCACGTGGCTGAGAAAACCGGTGCGCGGTGGATATACTACTGGATCAAGGGGCCCCGCGACTATTCTCCCGTCGCTCGCATGCCCAGCTTGCGCCTGAGTGACGACGAGGCACGGGCGATTGTCTCCTTTCTGCTGACGCTCGGGGAGAAGCATCAGACGGAGGGGCTAGCCGCCCGCTTGCGCCAGCCCGAGCAGATCGCCCGCGGCAAGTCGCTCATCCGCAAGTATGGCTGCTTCGGTTGCCACGACATTCCGGGGATGGAGAACGAATCCCGCATCGGGGTCGAGCTGTCCAGCTTTGGCTCCAAACCCCTCGATCGGCTCTTCTTCGGCGACCACACGGACATTCCACACACCTGGGATGACTGGACCTACAACAAGCTCAAGACGCCGCGCACCTATGCGACCGAACGCATCGAGCAGCTAATGCCGCAGTTCGATCTGGCGGATACGGACATCAGGGCGCTGCGCGTGTTCCTGGCGAGCCGGACCGACCTCATGTATCCGGTGAAGTTCCACGTCGCCAACAGCTTGCGCGGGCGACGTGAAGTCGCCGGCCGCCGGCTCGTTGCCCGGTACAACTGTGTCGGCTGCCACATCATAGAAGGGCAGGGCGGGGCGATTCGCGCGCGCTATCGTGATACGCCCACCCTCGCGCCCCCGATCCTCAACGGCGAAGGCGCCAAGGTGCAGCCCGACTGGCTGTTCAACTTCCTGAAACAGCCGGTTCCCATCCGGCCCTGGCTGAAGGTCCGCATGCCTACCTTCGGCTTGTCCGATGCGGAGGCGAATACGCTGGTGCAGTACTTTGGGGCGCTGGCGGACATCCAGGTGCCGTTCGTGCACATTGATCCGCGCCGGATTCCAGTGGCGCACCTCGCCGCTGGGCGGAAGCTGATGTCGGAGGACTATTTCAACTGCTTTTCCTGCCATCAGCAAGGCGCGCGCAAGCCGGAAGGACCACCGGAAGGATGGGCCCCTGATCTGACCATGGCGCGTCACCGGCTCAATCCACAGTGGATCATCCGCTGGCTGCACAATCCGCAGGCTGTCCAGCCAGGCACGAAAATGCCATCCTTCTACCCGGATGGTCCAGAGGACATCCTGGGGGGTGATGATGACACGCAGATCGAGGCGTTGCGGGACTACCTGATGGTGCTGGATCAGGCCGACGTGTTGCTCGCCCAGAATCGGCCAGCGGACATACCGGAACCACAGGGTGAAAGCGTTGCGGTGCCGAACGCAAATTGATAACCGCATCCGCTGCGGGTGCTGATAGCGCGAGCACTCACAGCTGGAGATGCAGGTCAGACAAAAGGAGGAAAAGAATGTACGGGAAGGGATTCGCAATTATGCTGCTCGCGACGGCCACGTTGAGCTGGAACGCGGTGTCCGCCTACGCCTACGAAGGCGGGGCCGTGACTAACGGTGGCACCATTAGCGGGATCGTGAAGCTGCAAGGCACGGCGCCAGCCGCGAAAACCATCGAGGTGACCAAGGATAAGCAGGTGTGCGGCAAGCACCCGATCAAGAACGAAGACCTGCTGGTGGGACCGCAAGGGGGCATCGCCAATGCTGTCGTGTCGATTACCAACATCAGCAAGGGCAAGGCGATGGAGCGGGCTACGCCGGTGCTCGACCAGAAGGGATGCGTGTACCGGCCACACGTGCTGCTGTTTCCGGCAGGCAGTACCGTGAAAATCAAGAACGACGACGGCATCTTGCACAACATTCATACGTACAGCGAGAAGAATCCGCCGATCAATCGGGCGCAGCCGAAGTTCAAGAAGACCATCAAGGAGAAGTTTGCGGAACCCGAAGTGGTCAAGGTGACTTGTGATGCCCACGGGTGGATGCACGGCTGGTTCGTGGTGCAGGACAATCCCTATTACGCGAAGACGGATGCCAACGGTCACTTCACGCTCACCGATGTGCCCGCGGGAGACTACGAACTCAAGGTGTGGCAGGAAAAACTGGGCGAGAAGACGCAGAAAGTGACGGTCCCGGCGGGGGGCGAAGCCAAGGTCACTTTCGAGCTCACACAGAAATAGCTGCACAGCACCGGTGCTTGCCGGCGGGCCGGACGTGAACCTGCGCCCGGCCGCGGCGAGTCGCCACGGACGGGGGACGCCGCATGTTGAGTTGGCTTCCAGAAGACGCCTCGACCTTCGGGCCGCAGATCGATCGGCTCTTTTACCTCATCTATTACATCACCGGCGCGACCTTCGTGCTGGTGACCGTGTTGCTGGTGGCCTTCCTGGTGATGTACCGCCACCGCGACGGTCGCCGCGCGACGTACACCCACGGCAACAGCACGCTGGAGATCATCTGGACGGTTGTGCCGGCCTTGATCCTGGTGATGCTGGCATTCATGAGCGAGGAACAGTGGAGCCGAATCAAGAAACACGCCCCTCCCGCGGACGTCCAAGTGCGGGTTACGGCAAAACAGTTCAACTGGGAAGTCCTCTACCCCGGTCCGGACGGGAAGTTCGATACCGCGGATGATTACGAGGTCGACAACGATCTGCACGTGCCGGTCAACAAAGTGGTCTGGGTGCTCCTCCACTCGAAGGATGTGATTCACAGCTTTTTTGTGCCGGTGCTGCGCTTGAAGCAAGACGCCTTGCCTGGCCGCGAAATCCGCGTCTGGTTCGAGGCGACAAAGCCGGGGCAGTACGAAATCCCTTGCGCCGAGCTGTGCGGCTTTGGTCACTCCGGCATGAAGGGCTTGCTCACCGTTCAGGACGCCGCGGACTATGAGGCGTGGCGCAAGCAGCGGTGGCCGCAGCAGGCGGCGCAAGCCGCCACGACGAAGCTGAAGAGAGGGTAGCGCGATGAGTGAAACCGCAGCGGTCGCAGCGGCGGGGTCCGTGGCCCATGTGGCACACCGAGAGGAGAGCTTCATCCGGCACTACATCTTCTCGACCGATCACAAGATGATCGCCCGCCAGTTCCTCTTCCTCGGGCTATTGATGATGGTGATCGGTGGCCTGTTGGCCATGATGATACGGTGGGAGCTTGCCTGGCCGGAGACCCAGGTGCCCTTCACCGGCTGGATTCCGGAACCGTACATGTACGACCGGCACATGGACCCGGCATTCTACAATGCCTTGTTCACCATGCACGCGACGATCATGATCTTCTTCGTGGTCATGCCGATCCTGGTTGGCTGTTTCGGCAATTTCCTGATTCCGTTGATGGTCGGCGCGCGTGACATGGCGTTTCCGGTGCTCAACATGCTGTCGTTCTGGACCGGAGCGGTGGCCGGCGTCCTCATGCTGGGCAGCTTCTTGGTGCCCGGGGGCGCGGCGGCCGCTGGGTGGACTTCCTACCCGCCCCTGGCGGCCGTGCCGACCTACACGGGTGGATACTGGGGACTCAACCTCTGGTGCATCAGCATCCTCGTGCTGGGGGCATCATCGTTGATGGGTTCGATCAATTACATCACGACAATCGTCAACATGCGGGCACCGGGCATGAGGTTCTTCCGGTTGCCGCTAACGATCTGGTCACTGTTCATCGTGGCAGTTCTCCTCCTGCTGACGCTGCCGGTCCTGAGCGCGGCACTGGGCCTGCTGCTGCTGGATCGTATGGCGGGCACTCACTTCTTCTTGCCCGGCGGTGGGGGCGAGCCGCTGCTATGGCAGCACTTGTTCTGGTTCTTCGGTCACCCTGAAGTCTACGTCCTGATCCTGCCAGCCATGGGCATCGCCTCGGACATCATCTCCGTCTTTGCGCGCAAACCGATCTTCGGCTATCGGGCCATGGCCTTCGCAATGGTCGCCATTGCCTTCCTGGGTTTTACCGTGTGGGGCCATCACATGTTCCAGAGCGGCATGAACCCGACGCTTGGCAGCACCTTCATGCTGTCGACGATGGTGATCGCCGTGCCGTCGGCCATCAAGACCTTCAACTGGCTTGGCACGCTGTGGGGCGGTAGCATCCGTTTCAGCGTGCCGATGCTGAACGCGCTTGCGTTCGTTTCGATGTTCGTCATTGGTGGGCTCAGCGGCATCTACATGGCGGCCACGCCGGTCGATATCTTCATTCATGATACCTACTTCATCGTGGCGCACATTCATTACGTTGTGTTTGGGGGCAGCGTGTTCGGGATCTTCGCGGCGATCTATTACTGGTTTCCGAAGATGTTCGGCCGCATGATGAACGACACACTCGGCAAGATCCATTTCTGGCCGACGTTCATTGCCTTCAACTGCACGTTCTTCCCCATGCACATCCTCGGCATCGGCGGCCACATGCGGCGGATCTATAATCCGCTGCAGTATGACTTCTTGCATCCGCTCCAGCCGATCAACATCTTCATTTCGATCAGCGCTTTCGCGCTCGGCTTGGCGCAGATTCCTTTCGTCGTGAACTTCTTCTGGAGCCTGTTTGCTGGACAGAAGGCCGAAGAGAATCCGTGGAAGGCCAACACGCTGGAGTGGACGGTGCCGTCGCCGCCACCGCACGGGAACTTCGGGCCGACCCTGCCGACGGTGTATCGCGGCCCTTACGAGTATAGCTCGCCCGAGGTGAGCGAGGATTGGTTCCCGCAGGTCCGAGTGCCGGAACCGGCCATGGCGCGGGGCCGGTAGAGGTGCTGCGGACGATGGCAGTATTCCGCGGTGCGCCAGGGCGGCACGGCGTCGTGGTACCTGGCAGGCTGCGCAACCCGTGGCCACACCGGCTGGCGGTCGTGACCGCCACCGCCACCTTGTTGCTCATCTTCGTCGGCGGCTTGGTGACGAACACCGGCTCCGCGCTGGCCGTCCCCGACTGGCCGACCACGTTCGGATACAACATGTTCTTGTACCCCTGGTCCCGCATGGTCGGCGGGATCTTCTATGAGCACAGCCACCGGCTGATCGGTAGTGCGGTTGGGATTCTCACCATCGCGCTGGGGGTATCGTTGTGGCTGACGGAGCGGCGTCGATGGGTTCGCACGCTCGGCCTCGTTGCCGTGGTTGCGGTGGTCGTTCAGGGAGTTCTGGGCGGCCTGCGCGTGGTGTTGCTTGAGCAGCCCTTGGCGATCGTTCACGGCTGCCTTGCGCAAGCGTTTTTCGCGCTGCTGGTGAGCCTTGCCGTGTGCACGTCGGCCTGGTGGGACGCGGCGCGGCAGGAGAGGCCGCTCCCCGGCGAGGGGCACTTGCGCACGCTGGCGGCGGTCACGGCCGCGTTGGTGTATGTGCAGATCGTCTTCGGGGCGCTGTTGACTCATATGGGAGCCCGCGTTGTGCATCTGCTGGGTGCCGCACTGGTCACGGCAGCCGTCGGCCTGCTTGCGGGACGTGTGCTCGGCCAACGCCCCGGCCGCGCGAAGCTGCGCCGGCCCGCGGTGCTGCTGCTGGTGCTGCTGCTGGCGCAGGTCGGCTTGGGAGTGGGCGCGTACCTGTGGCGCTATGCGCCGTCCGTGAGCGCGTCGATGCCCGCCGCGCTCGGGCTGGCTTTGCAGACGACTCACCGGATCACGGGGGCCGCGGTGCTCGGGACAGCGGTGCTGCTGGCCTGGCGGGTGGCGCGTCTGGTTGGGGCCAGCCGTGCGATGCCCGCGCACGCTCTGCCCGCCGAGCCTACGTGGCGCGAGCATCTGAGCCCGGGCCATGGCCAGGAGAGCACCGCATGATGCCGCAGTCGGGTGTCCTCGATGCCAGCGCGACCCGGGCGCGGCGACATGCGAGGGATTTCGTCGAGCTGGGAAAGCCCCGGGTGGTGCTGATGGTGCTGATCACGACTTTCGTGGGCTTCTACCTCGGGAGCCGCGGGCTGCCGGACTACTTGCGGCTGCTGCCGGCGCTGATCGGCACTGCCCTTGCTGCTGCCGGTACGCTTGCACTCAACCAGTACCTGGAGCGCGACATCGACGCCAAGATGCAGCGCACCTGCCTGCGCCCACTGCCGGATGGGCGTCTAGTCCCGATCGACGCGCTCGTGTTCGGAGTCGCCATCACGGCGGCCGGGCTCCTCTATTTGACCCTTGCAGTCAACGCCCTCAGCGGGGCCGTGACCGCTTTCATTACCGTCAGCTATCTGTTCCTGTATACCCCGTTGAAACGCAGAACGCCGTTGTGCAGCATCGTGGGTGCTATTCCCGGCGCCTTGCCTCCCGTGACCGGCTGGGTCGCGGCGCGTGGCGCGTTCGGCATCGAGGCCTGGATCCTGTTTGCGATCCTGTTCCTGTGGCAGCTCCCACATTCCTTGGCCATTGCACGGCTATACCGCGAGGATTATGCACGGGCGGGGATTCAGCTCTTGCCCGTTGTGGAACCCGATGCACGCAGCACCGGGCGGCAGATTGTCACGAATTGCCTGGCGTTGCTGGTGGTCGGGTTGCTCCCGACCCTGGTGGGCCTTGCAGGTCCGGTGTATTTCCTGGCAGCGCTGGTGTTCGGCGTGGCGTTTCTCGGCTACGGCCTCGCCTTTGCCCTGGAGCGAACAGCGCCGGCCGCACGCCACCTTCTCCACGCTTCGTTGCTGTACCTACCGGCGCTGTTGATCGTGATGGCATTAGATAAGGTGCCACTGTAGGGTGGAGACGATGCGCCAGCAGCACGAATCGACGACCGGGGAGCAGCAAGCTCGCAACGTGCGTACGGGCCTCATGCTCGTCAGCCTGTTCGTGGCCATGTTCGTGGGCTCGATGATCTACATCGTCATTTATCGGACGTGGATGTAACATGGGCGCGCGTACTCTTCCCCAACACGAACCCCTCCAAGCGGAGTTCACGCCCCGGTTGACCGTCGTCCGCGGCTTCGGTGGTGGTGGGCCGCCGGCAGCCCCGCGGCAGCCTCCGGTGAGCAATGCGCAGCTGGGCGTGGCCATCTTCATTGCTTTCGAAACCATGATCTTTGTCGGGCTGGTGTCGGCGTACATCGTTCTGCGCGGCAAGAGCTTCGCGTGGCCGCCTCCGGACCTCCCACGATTGCCGCTCGCCGTCACCTGGGTGAACTCAGCGATGCTCGTGTGCAGCGCCTTGACGATGCGCCGGGCCGCCGCGGCGATCCAGCGTGATGACCAGCGCGGCATGCAAACAGCTCTGGTCGCTACCGCTGTGCTTGGCGGTGGCTTTCTTGGGGTACAAGGGACGGAATGGGCACGACTGATCCGGCAGGGTCTCACGCTGGCGTCGAGTACGTATGGGGCGACGTTCTATACCCTCATTGGCTTGCATGCTCTGCACGTTGTCGGTGCCGTGCTCTGGCTGCTGGGTGTGGTGGTGATCGCCCAGCGCCACGGGTACTCGGCGGAACGGCACGGGGGCCTAACGTTGTGTGCGATGTACTGGTACTTCGTGTGCGCGCTGTGGGTGCTCCTGTTCGGGATCGTGTATCTGTATTGACCGACGGAGGTCGCGTGATGGTCGGTGCGGGAAAGCTGATTTGCGGGAGAATGTGGCGGGTGGGCGCTGCGCTTAGTGGCGTGTTGCTGACGGTGCCGGGGGTGGCCCTCGCCTGCCCGATGTGCCAAGCGGCTGTGGAACAGGATCCAGTGATGGCGGCGCTGAACGCGACCACGTTGCTGATGATTGCGGTGCCGTTGCTGCTCGTAGGATCCATTGGGGGCTGGGTCTTTTCTGCTTACAGGCGTAGCGCTCGGGCCGAATCTGCCGGCAGCGCACGGCCGCGCGTCCTGCCAGAGGGCACTGGGCTGGTCTGGGAGGCCGTCGGGACAGAAAGGGAGAACTAAGATGAGCCAAGCCGCTGCACTCGAACACACGTTGCCAGTAGAACCAGCAGAGTCACCGCTCACTCCGGAGAGCTGGGGCAAGCTGGGCATGTGGGTGTTCCTCGCCGGCGACGCGATGTCGTTCGGCGGGCTGATCGCCGGTTACGCGGCACTGCGTTTCGGCGACCCGGAGTGGCCGATCCCGTCGACCATACTCGGTGTGCCGTTCACTGCCGTCATGACTTTCCTGCTGATCTGCACGAGCGTGACGATGGTGAAGAGCCTCGAATCGATCAAGCACGGCGACCGCGCCGGCTTGCGCCGGTTCCTGGGACTCACCATTCTCGGCGGGGCCTGCTTCCTGGGGATGCAGGCCCGCGAGTGGACGCATTTGATCGAGACCGGCATGACGCTCACGAGCAAGGGGTTGTTCGGGTCCACGTTCTTTGTCCTCACCGGCTTCCACGGCTGCCACGTCTTCTCCGGCGTGGTCTACCTCAGTTGCATCCGGGCCAACGCCGCCCGGTACTCGCGTGACAATTGCAACCCGGTTGAGATCGCCGGCCTGTACTGGCACTTTGTCGACCTGGTGTGGATTCTCATCTTCACGTTCGTGTACCTGATTTGATCGCAGGCGCTCCCAGGTGACCACTTGACGCGGAAGGACTGATCATGGAACTGGCACACAAAGAACCCAACTACATGGCGATCTTCTATTGGCTCGCGGGGCTGACGGCAGCGGAGCTGGCCGTTGCCTACATGCCACTCCTGCGGGCGGTGATGATCGCCGGCCTCATCAGCCTCGCGATCAGCAAAGCCGCGTTGGTGGCGATGTATTTCATGCACCTGCGATTCGAACACCGCACACTTGGTATGATCGCCCTGGTACCCCCGGCCCTGCTGATCATGTTTCTTGCGCTGACCTACCCGGACGCCGCGTGGAGATATTTCGTTCAACCGTGAGGCGGTACCCGGGCGGCCGTTGCTGCGGCGGGCTGAGGTGATGTGATGAACGTGCCCCCTCGGATGCGAGCCGGACAGCAGTTGCAGCGACGGCTCTTGTACGGCGCGCTGATCCTTGCAGGAGGCCTGCTCATTAGTGCAGCCACCTGGTCGGTCTTCCGCCACGGCATCGAGTCTTCCACCGAGGGACTGCCGGTGCTGGGTACGGTCCCGGCATTTTCGCTGACGGGCAGTGACGGGCAGCCAGTGTCCCGCAGTAGTTTGGCGGGGAACATATGGATTGCCGACTTCATCTTCACGCGCTGCGTGGGGCTGTGTCCGAGAATGAGCGGTCAGATGGCCCGGCTGCAGCGCGCGCTGGCGCATGACGGGGGCAACAGCGTGCGCTTGGTGTCCTTCAGCGTCGATCCAACCCACGACACGCCGGCGGTGCTGCGCGCTTACGCGCGACGTTTTCGGGCTGACAACAAGCGCTGGTTCTTCGTGACCGGTCACCGCGATGCACTGTATGCGCTCATTAGTGGGGGTTTTCATCTGGCGGTGGCTCAGCGGTCAGAAAGCGAAAACGCTGACGGTGAGGGATTGATCACCCATAGCGACCGCTTCGTGCTCGTCGACCGGGATCTTCACATCCGCGGCTATTACCATGGGACGGATGGCGGGGCGGTCCGACGCCTGCTGCGCGACGTCGCCACGTTGCGCCGTCAGTCGTGACACTGGCGGCCGGCGAGTTTTTGGTCGCCAGGGCGGATCAGCGACCGTATCTGCGCCGAAAGGCCTTACGGTCGTCTGTTGACGGGGCCGGATGCTGGCTGTTCACGACTTGCCCACGGTGAATGCCGTACTCAACGGCACGGCTGCCTGCCTCCTCGCCCTCGGTTATCGCTTCATCCGGCGCGGCGACATGAGCGCGCACCGCAACTGCATGCTCGCGGCGTTTGGCGTGTCCACCCTCTTCCTGGTCTCGTACCTCACGTACCACTACCAGGTCGGCTCAGTGCACTTCACCGGCACGGGATGGGTCCGCGGCGTGTATTTCGCGGTTTTGGTCTCACACACCATCCTGGCCGCCCAGGTGCCCCCGCTGGCTGTCGTGACCCTCTCTCGCGCCCTGCGCGGACGATTCGACCGCCACCGGCGGCTGGCGCGTTGGACCTTACCGGTCTGGTTCTACGTGTCCCTTACAGGGGTGGTGGTGTACGTGATGCTGTACCGGCTGTATCCGGCCTGAGCAGGTGCGCGCCTGCCTTACCGCTTGGCGCGCAGGCGTTCGAAGACCCGTCAACGGGCGCGCGCGAACGCTGTTGCCGGGTCGATCTTTTCGGGATCGATCCCGAGCTCGCTGATGGTCCGGGCGACGAGGGATGGTGCGACCGTCCCACGTTGCGCGAGCATGTACAGGGCGGCGATGGTCATCGACTCGGCGTCAACCTCGAAGAAGCGGCGCAGGGCGCTACGCTCATCGCTGCGGCCGAATCCGTCGGTTCCGAGCGGGTAGAGCCCGGCCGGGACGAACGGCGCGATCTGGTCGGCGACGATCTTCATGTAATCACTAGCTGCGACGACGGGGTACGGCTGGTCTGCGAGGACGCTGGCGAGGTACGAGTGCCGCAGGTCGGCAAGCGGATGCAGCATGTTCCAGCGCTGCGCGGCGAGCGCATCGCGGCGGAGTTCGGTATAACTCGTCACGCTCCACACATCCGCGGCAATCTCTCGTGCGGCCAGCAGACGCTGGGCGCGCAGCGCTTCGCGGATGATGGCCCCGCTGGCGAACAGATGGATGCGCGGCCAGGGGACCGGTGCGTCGGCCGCGGCCAATTTGTACACCCCACGCAGGATGTCGTCCCGGCTTCCCGCAGGCATCGCCGGATGCGTGTACATCTCGTTTGCCACCGTGAGGTAGTAGCAGATCTCCTCACCGTCAACGTACATGCGGCGGATGCCTTCCTCGACGATGACGGCAATCTCGTGCGCGTAGGCGGGGTCGTACGCCCGTATCGTCGGCACGGTGCTCGCGAGTAGGTGGCTGTGCCCGTCCTGGTGCTGCAACCCTTCGCCCGCCAAAGTGGTGCGCCCGGCGGTGGCGCCGACCAGGAACCCCTTGCCACGTGCATCGGCGTTTTGCCAGATGAGATCGCCAATGCGCTGAAATCCGAACATCGAGTAGAAGAAAAAGAAGGGAATCGTTTGCACCCCATGGGTGGCGTACGCCGTACCGGCAGCGGTGAAGGAGGCGATCGCTCCGGCTTCCGTGATGCCCTCTTCGAGCAGCTGCCCATCGGTGCTCTCGCGGTAGTAGGCGACGACATCTGAGTCCACTGGCTCGTATTGCTGCCCCTTGCAGGAGTAGATGCCGAATTTCCGAAATAACGCGTCCATGCCGAAGGTTCGTGCCTCGTCCGGCACAATGGGGACGATCAACTTCCCGATCACCGGGTCGTTCATGAGGTGGCGCAGGAGCCGCACCAGCACCATCGTCGTGGCGACTTCCCGCTCCCCCGATCCCTTCAGGAACTCCGCGAACAGCGACTCCGGTGGCGGCGTGAGCGGGACCGCATGCACTCGGCGTGCCGGTAGGAACCCGCCCAACGCCTGTCGCCGCTCCAGCAGATACTGCCTCTCCTCACTGCGCTCGCTCGGACAATGGAACGGTGTCTCGGCCAACTCAGCGTCGCCGATGGGAATGCCGAAGCGGTCGCGGAAATACCGCAGCTCTGACTCATTGAGCTTCTTCTGCTGATGGGTGACGTTACGTCCTTCGCCCGCTTCGCCGAGGCCGTAGCCTTTGATCGTTTTCGCCAGAATGACCGTGGGCGCGCCGCGGTGCTCGACGGCGGCTTTGTATGCAGCGTATACCTTTTCCGGATCATGCCCTCCCCGGCGCAGCTTGCGGAGCTTGGCGTCGGTCAGACCCTCGACCAGCGTCAGCAGCTTCGGATGCACGCCGAAGAAGTGCTGCCGGATGTAGGAACCGGATTCCACGGTGTATTTCTGGTACTGCCCGTCATTCACCTCGTTCATCCGCCGGACCAGAAGCCCGTCGTCATCGCGGGCCAGTAACGGATCCCAGTCGTCTCCCCAGATCACCTTGATCACGTTCCACCCGGCACCGCGGAAGGCAGCCTCGAGCTCCTGGATGATCTTGCCGTTGCCTCGTACCGGGCCGTCGAGTCGTTGGAGGTTGCAGTTGATCACAAAAATCAGGTTGTCCAGTTGCTCGCGCGCCGCTAGCGTGAGCGCACCCAGCGCCTCCGGTTCATCCATTTCGCCGTCCCCGAGGAAGGCCCAGACGCGGCCGCCTTCCTGGTCGGTCAGACCGCGCGCACGCAGGTAGCGGTTGAAACGTGCTTGGTAAATGGCGGACAGGGGCGAGAGCCCCATCGACACGGTAGGAAACTGCCAAAACTCAAGCATGAGACGCGGATGTGGATACGCGGGTAGGCCTCCACCCGCAGCCAGTTCGCGCCGGAAGCGGTGCAACTCCTCCTTCGACAGCCGGCCTTCCAGGTAGGCACGGGCGTAGATCCCCGGCGCCGCATGGCCCTGGAAGAACACCTGGTCGCCTGGCAGGCCGTCGTGCGGTGCGCGGAAGAAGTGATGGAAGCCAACCTCCCACAGGGTTGCTACGGAAGCGTAGGTGGAGATGTGCCCGCCGATGCCCGGCCGGTCCGTGTTTGCGTGGACCACCATTGCCATCGCGTTCCAGCGCATGATGTTCTTGATGCGTCGCTCGATGTCGCGATCACCCGGGTACTGGGGCTGCGCGCCGACTCCGATGGTGTTCACATAGGGGGTGTTCAGGTTCAGCGGCAGCGTGAGGCCCTGCTCGTGCGCGTGCTTCAGGAGCCAGCCGAGCAGGCGCTCGCCGCTGCTCCGGCCTTGTGCGCCGACCACGGAGTCAAAAGATTCCCGCCAGGCGTCTAGCTGACTCGGTTCCAGCGTCTGCATGTGTGCCGTCATTCTAGCCGTTCGAACGGCCTGCGCAAAGCTGGTTTGCAATTTCGGTGGTGGGTCACAGTCTGCGCAAGCTCGGTCGCAGCGATGGGACCCGCCGTTCCTACGCCAGCGAGTGTCCGCCGTCCACGTACAGGGTCGTGCCCGTGACGTAACTGGTGGCGTCTGAGGCCAGAAAGACGGCGGCGCCTGCGAGCTCATGCGCCTCGCCCAGGCGCCGGATCGGCAGCTCGGCGACGAGGCGACGCCCGCGTTCGGAGGCGAAGAACGCCGTGTTCATTGGCGTCAGGAAATATCCGGGGCAGAGCGCGTTCACTTGGATGTTGTGCTGGATCCACTCCAAGGCCAGTGTACGGGTGAATTGCACCAGGGCCGCTTTGCTCGCTGCATACGCGGACATGTAGCGTGCGACGCGCGCGGCAAGCACCGAGCCGACGTTGATGACCTTACCCGCCTGCCGCCCGATCATGTGCGGGCCAACGTGCTTGCAACACAACATCGGCCCGCGCAAGTTCACGCTCAAGACACGGTCCCAGTGGGCACGGTCCATCTCCACGACAGCGGCCGTGTCACCCACCCCTGCGTTATTGACCAAGATGTCGATTCGGTGGAAGCGGTCGACGACCTGTTGCACCAGAGCGCTGACACTGTCCTCGCTAGTTACGTCCGCGCAAACGGCGAGCACGGCGCGGCCAGTCCCGCGCAACTCCTCGGCCGCGCAGTCGAGCGCCGGCTGTGTACGGCTGGCAATCGCGACATCCGCGCCGGCTTGTGCCAGCCCCTGTGCAATCGTACGGCCGAGCCCTTGGCTGGCGCCGGTTACCAGGGCGACGCGGCCCGTGAGATCAAACAGCTTGTTCATGTTCAATGTGCCATTCCGAAGCTGCGCAATTGTATTGGATTCGACGCAGGTACTTCAAACCGGTACTGCAAACGGGACCCCGCAGGCCAACACGCGAGACCGTACGGCCGGATTGCACCCTGCCACGAGAAAACCGCCGCCGTGTCGCCAGATCGCAGCTGGCGTGATAGCGTGCCACCGACGGTCATGAAAAGTAGCTGTGGCAAGCTGCTCTGGTGCGTCGTCGCTGGTTCCATGGCCGCCAGCGTTGCCGCCGGGGCAGGTGCGGGGGACGTGCCGGTGCGGGGGCGCCGCCTCAGTGTCCGGGCGAACGACATGGCAGCCGGGCAACGAATTGCCCGGGTGGTGCTCCGGGATCCGGCCATTGCGGCACCGCTGCCCGATCCGAGGCTCGGCTCCGCGTTGATCATTGCCGGTGGCGCAGGCCCGGGGGAGTGCCACGCCGAGATTGCGCTCGATCCGGCGAAGTGGCACGCGATCGGCGGCGCGGGCGCACAACGCGGCTACCGCTACCTCAATGCCGCACCGGGGACGCAGGGCGTGCGGCGCGTGGTGATCCGACCAGGTGCGATCTCGGTGAGTGCGCGTGGTCCCGGTTGGCCCTGTGCTCTCGGCGCTGACCAACGAACGCCACTATCGCTGGTGCTCAAGGCAGCCGAGGTGCGGTACTGTGCCGCCTTCGGGGGCACCGTGGCGCTGAACGGACCAGGCCGCTTTCTGGCGCACAACGCCCCGGCTCCGGCCAGCTGTCCGAAGACGGACCTCACGGTGGCTGATCTGAACATCCTGCATGGCATCACCTGTCCCCGTCCGACGAAGAGCTGCCGGCTCGCGGAGCGCATCGATCTGCTGTTCCAGTGGATCGCCCGCAACGGGTGTCCTGACGTGGTCACATTGCAGGAAGTGTCGACCCAAGCCAAGCCGCTCATCACCGCTCAGCTCTCCAGCGCATGCCCGTTCGACTACGAGTACGTGTACATGCGTACCAGCCTGGGGATCGACGACGAGATGATCTTGAGCCGCTATCCGGTCGCGGCCATGGAGCTGCGCCGGCTGTTTCGCAATTTCCGCACCGTGCTGTTCGTCCGGCTCGATCACCCCATCGGTGCGGTGGACGTGTTTTCGACGCACTTGGCCTCGTCGAGCGACGGGGCGCAGCAGCCGTGCGGCAGTGAGTGTCCCGCAGCATGCGTTGCCGCCGGTGCACGGACCGTACGCGAGTGCCAGGCGGTGCAGATGGCGCAGTTCATTGTAGCGCGCCATGACGAGTCGGCGCCGGCGGTGGCCACCGGCGACTTCAACGCCAGCCCCGGAAGTTTCGAGTACAACCAGTTCGTCGACCGGGGCTGGACCGATGTGTACCGTGCCGGGCAGAATCCCGAGTGCAATCCAGCAAATGGGGTGGGCTGCACCTCAGGGCGGCAGGACGAGGACCTGGCAGAGTTGGAGTCGCCGGTGAGCAACGAGAGCGAGCGCATCGACTACATCTTCCTCATCCCACCCGGTGCCGAGTCGCTCTGCAAAGCGCGGATCGACCCGGCTGCCGACACCGACGGCGACGGACGCACGACGGGCATCTTTGCGGACGATCCGAACCCCTTCGCGGCGTCCTGCGGCCCCGCGCCAGCACCGATCTGCTGGCCGTCAGACCACGAAGGCGTGCAGCTCGATCTCAACTGCGATTGACGCGTATACCTGGTGGCCCTTGGCGGAACGCCGATGCCGCCGCCTGCCGCTGGCGCGCCTCACGGCACGAGGCCAGCCGCCTTGAGCGCCCTGTACGTTGTGTACCCCCCGGAGAGGTTGCGGGAACGGTACCCGTGCTGCGCCAGGAACCGGGTCGCGTAGTACGCCCGCTGGCCCACGCTGCAGCAGAGCCAGATCTCACGATCCTTCGGCAACTCCCGGTAGCGCTCCCGCATCTGCGAGAGCGGGAAGTTCATGGCACCCAGCACGTGCCCGGCGGCAAACTCGTCGGGCTCGCGCACATCCAGGAGCAAGGCTCCCGCTTCCCCCAGTTGCCCCCAGTCGGCCAGCGGCATGTCACCAGCGAGCATGTTTTCGGCAATCATACCGGCGAGGTTGACCGGGTCTTTCGCGGCGCCGAACTGCGGTGCGTAACAGAGCTCCGCCTCCGCCAGGTCGTGCACGGTTGCGCCGAACTGAATGGCCGTGGCAATAACGTCGATGCGCTTCTCCACGCCTTCGATTCCCAGCGCCTGTGCGCCGAGGATCCGCCCGTCCGGGACCGAGAACAGCAGCTTGAGGTGGATCGGGCGCGCCCCGGGGTAGTAGCCCGCGTGATGACCGGGGTGCAGATACACCTTCTCGAAACTGCTCACGCCGGCGCTTTTCGCCCGCTGCTCGTCTATCCACGTTCGAATGTGACGCGAGTCCGGAATGCTGCGCACGGCAAACACGCCCGGCAGCGGAGGGCGGATTGGCGCCGCCCCGGGAGAGAGGACGAGCACG
>JBHHYR010000026.1:0-29284 GCA_046757585.1 Binatia bacterium
CAGCCCGCCGGGGGCTCGTTGTGGAGGGAGCCTATCTTTGCCTGCGCCGGGGCGACGCCCTCGTTGGCACCGCGGCCGCCGGCAGCGGTGCCAACGACTTTTGCGGCCTGCGCCGCAGCTTGACCGACTCGCTGATCGGGCACGTGTACCGGGCCGCGGATGTGCTGGTGGTGAACGATTTTCCACACTCCCTGTACAATCAGCAATTCAGGGAGAGTTTCGCGGGGCAAGCGATGCTGGCGGTCCCGTTGCGCCGCGGGGACCGGCCCGTCGGGGTCCTCCTCTTTGCCGACAATGTCGGCCCGCATCGGTTTACGACCACCTTGCGCGAGCGTGCCCTGATCTTTGGCGCTCAGACGACCGTCGCGATCGAGTCGGCGTTGGCGCGCGAGCGCGAGGAAGAGGAAGGGCGCGTATCAGCTGCACTGCTGCACGTAACCAGCGCCGTACGCGAATCGCTCGAGGAGGATCAGGTACTGCGTGCAATCGGACGCACGACCCGCGACGTGCTTGGCTGTGACTGGTCCCTCGTCACCATGTGGGACCCTGCCGCGGAGGCGTTCCGTGTCGCCGCCGCGGAAGGCTGGCCACCGGACATCGAAGAAGAGCTGCGCGTGGTGGCTTTTTCCCCCGGGGAGCTACACGAGCTGCGAGGTCTGCTGGCACACGAGACCGTCGAAGTGCGCGAGCCACCCGTCGACACTGCCCCGCTGTACCAGCGCTGGCAGATCACTTCCCTTCTTGCCGCCCCGATGCTGCGCGGGAGCCGGCACATCGGCACGCTCTTGGTAGGGCACCGCACCCGTCGCGGCCCCTTTTCGGCCCGTGAACACCGGATCATCACGGAGATCGCCACGAAGGCGGCAATCGCCGTCGAGAACGCCCGCCTGGTGGAAGAGCTTCGCCGCGCCAATCAGCTCAAGTCGGAGTTTCTCGCGACCATGTCGCATGAGCTGCGCACCCCACTCAACGCGATGTTGGGATACGCCGAGTTGATGCGGGATCGTGTCATGGGATCCATCAGTGAGGAGCAGGCCGATGCGCTCGAACGCATCGTCGCCAACGGGATCAGCCTGTTGGAACTGATCAATATGATCCTCGACGCCAATCGCCTGGAAGGAGGACGCCCGGCTCTGGAGGCGTCGGAGTTTACCCTGCAGGAGCTGTTGGCCACCTTACGCGGCGAGTTCGCCGTACGGACAGCCGCCGGCGCGGTAACGGTGTCGTGGCCCGATGTCACGGACCAGCACGTGCTGCATACGGACCGGGGTAAACTCAAGCTGGTGCTCCGTAACCTGATCGACAACGCCCTCAAGTTCACCCCGCAGGGTTACGTTGGAGTGACGGTGGGCGGCGATGAGGCGCGCGTACGTGTCCAGGTCAAGGATACAGGTGTTGGCATTCCACATGAAGCACAGTCGGCGGTGTTCGAGATGTTCCGCCAACTCGACGGCCCGCCGCGGTCGTCGCGCGCCGGCGTGGGACTCGGCCTGTACCTCGTCCAGCGGTACACGCAGATGCTGGGCGGACGCGTCACGTTGGAGAGCACGCCAGGTGCCGGCTCCATCTTCACCGTCGATGTCCCGCGGAATCTGCAGGGCACTGGCAGCAGGTCCTCAGCCCACGAGCGCGCCAGCGCGCAGCGATAGCCACCGCAGCCCTTCCCGGTTCTCCCCGCACTTGCCATGACAACGGCGCAGTGCTCAATGCCTCGGAGCGGTCGCGGCGGCGGATGCGCCAGCACGTGCGGCCGTGTCGAGGAACTTCATCAGCAGGGTGTAGAGCTCGTCCGGCCGCTCGAGGGCGGGCAGGTGGCCGCAATTGTCAATGACCGCCAGGCGCGCGCCCGGGATGCGCGCCGCGTAACGTTCGCCGTGAGCCAGCGGGATGAGACGATCCTGCCGGCCCCACACCACTAGCGTTGGTGCGGTAATACGGTCCAGGCGGCGTTCGAGCTTGGGGTTGTGGAAGTAGGGGTTCCACGCCACCCGGGCCAGCGCCTCCATGGCTTTGAACTGCGGCAGGATGACCTCTTCCGGCAACTGAGAAAGGTCGCTGATCGCGGCCATGGCCACCGCCAAGGGGTGCTTTTGGTCGTGAAAGAGCAGCCGCGCCATCTCTTGCGGCTCGTTGCCGAACATCTCGGCCATCGGCGCTTCATCGAGCCACAGCCCGGCCGCATCGATCAGGACCAGGCGGCCCACCGCGGCCGGATAGCGGTGGGCCAACTCAACCGCCACCCACCCCCCGAATGAGCTGCCGGCGACGTTCAACGGGGCCACATCGAGACCGAGCGCCGTGATGACGTCCAGGTAGTGAAACACCAGATCTTCGATACCATCGACATGATCCAAGCCGCCGGACTGCCCGAAACCAGGATGCGAGGGATGATACACCGTGTAGCGTTCGGCGAACCGATCGAACAACGGGAGCCACTGCGAATCACCGCCGCCGGCGTGCAGATAGAGCAGGGGCGGGCCGCTACCTGCGCGACGGAGGTCGACCGGTGTCCCACGGACATCGAGCACGGCGGCTGTCGGCACCATCTACCTCCCCCTCCTCACGCCGTCTGGGCCACGCGGGAAACCTCCGAGGCCGGCCGCGGGGACAGCTGCCGCAGGGCGGGCAGTACCTCGTGGGCGAACAGCTCCATGTTCTTCCGTGTCAAGTCGGCCGGCAACGTCCCGAGCTGGAGCAGGGCCAGGATGTTGCCTACACCAAGCCACTCGATCATTTCCGCCATCTTGTCTCGCACGGTGGCGGGGCTGCCGACGATGGCGTATCCGCCCTCTTCGATCTGCTCCCAGGTCTCCGTGTAGAGCATGAAGTCACTGCGGGCAGCCATGATCTTGAGGGCCGAGCGAGCGGTGGTGTACCCGGGCGGGCTGATTTCGATGCCAGGCAGAAGTTTCCTCGTGAAGTACCAGAAATGTGACTCGTACTCTTGGCGCGCCCGGGCATCGGTTTCGGCCACGTAGATCGGGACCAGCCATCCCATCTGTTTCGGGTCGGCCGTATACCCTTCCTTGTCGCAGGCCTGGCGGAAGAAGTCGAAGTTCCGCTTGAAAACCCGCTTATGGAAGTACGGGATGCCCATGTACGCGTAGCGCCGTTTGGCCACGAACTCCATAGTTTCCAGACTCCCCGCACCCGGAATCCAGATTGGCGGATGCGGTTTTTGCAGCGGCGTCGGCCAGGGGTTCACGTAGCGCAGCTTGTAGTGCTTGCCGTTGAACGTAAACGGGCCTGGCCTGGTCCAGGCGGAGATAATCAGGTCATGTGCCTCGTAAAACCGCTCCCGCGCCTCGGCTGGGTTGAGGCCGTTGGAGTAATATTCGGGACCGCCACCGACGACCATGCCGGCGATCAGGCGCCCGCCGGAGATGACATCGATCATGGCGAACTCCTCGGCCACCCGCAGCGGCGGGTTGTACAGCGGCAAGGCGTTCCCAACCACCGCGATCTTGCAGCGCGTGGTCTGGCGGGCGAGGATGGACGCCATCAGGTTCGGTGACGGCATGTTGCCGTACGCGTTGGCGTGATGCTCGTTGACGCACACACCGTCGAAGCCAAGCGCCTCCGCGTAGAGCAGCTCGTCCAGATAGCGGTTGTACACCGCGTGACCGCGCGCGCCATCGTAGTTGCGATTCGGGCATTTCACCCACGCGGGCCCGGCGTAATCCGCAGGCAAGTACGGCCATGGCATGAGATGAAAGAAAAAGAAGTCCATGTGGCTCCTCCTCGGGTCAGCTCGGGGCTAGAAGCCCGTAACGCGGATCACGATTTGGCGTATCGGGCCGACCAATCCGCTGGCGTCCCGCACCCGCGCGGTGACAACGGTGTCACGATCCGGAAAGCTCAAAGGACGGGTCACAAAGCCGCAGAACTCGATCGTCGCCGACGGATCGACGAAGTGGAACTCGCCGTCGGGGAACAGCACGCAGGCAGAATCCATGCGGCGGCCCTGGGGCGCTCCTCTGCCGTCATTGAAACGGCAGCCCAAATCGTTCAGCGCAGCGGAAACGTCGTGCGTGGTCTCGAAGCTCGGCGGATCGATGCCCGGCACGCCGCCAAAGTCCTCGGCGGTGTTGTCACACACGGCAGGGCTGCCATCGCCGAGATCCCGTGACACCTCAATTTGCAGATCCGGTCGTACCGTGGGGTCCGTTGAGTCATAATTGAAGGCACTCATGCCTACCGGCGCCCCGTTGGTTCCGGGCTTCGCGTCGATAACGAGGACGAAGCCACTCCCGGCCGGCCTCTGATAGACGGGACGGCCCGCCGCATCGAAACCGATCGGCGCCAAGAGGGTGTCGTCGGCACGGAGCGCGCCCATGAATCCAATGTTCGCACCGGCAGCCAGGGTTGCTGTGGGCGCTGGCGTCGCTGTCGGCGTGCGCGTGGGGCGCGGGCTAGGGGAACTCGTGGCCGTCGGCGTGGGCGTGCCCCGCCCACGCGAGCTTCCTGAACCCCCACAGCCTAAGAGGCCCGCTACCACCAACACGATCGAGATTCTCGCTGCCTTCACTGGTCACCCGGGAACAGGTACGGGATTATAAGCGAAAGCGGCCGAAGAGTGGAACGAGGCGCAACGACGACGTAACCCGCAATCAGAAGCCAGCTGTCCCAGAAGTCATCGGTACTCATCAGATTCGATCCGTGGCTCAAGCCAATACGCCGGGACCAGGCCGGGCGTCAACCGCCCGGAGGGACGTCCCTGCCCAGCGGTCCACGTTCACCCCATCATGACTGCACGATCTTCCATCTGGAAGCCCATGCACTTTCCGCCGAGATGAAATCGATCGTGCACCGCATGACCAGCCCGCTCCTCACGCCGCTTCGATACCAAGGAGTTTCTTCTTGATGTGTAACCCACCCGTGTAGCCGCCGAGGGTGCCGTCGCCAGCGACGACGCGGTGGCACGGGATGACGATGGGAATGGGGTTGCGGCCCAGGGCCTGGCCGACGGCACGACT
The DNA here is from genome assembly GCA_046757585.1 of Binatia bacterium. Taxonomy (GTDB): domain Bacteria; phylum Desulfobacterota; class Binatia; order HRBIN30; family HRBIN30; genus JBHHYR01. The sequence continues at coordinate 4,977 of JBHHYR010000026.1, forward strand.
CGCCCTCGGCTGGCCAATGCGCTTGGCGATTTCGCCGTAGGATACGACCTGCCCGGCCGGCACTTGCCGTGCCGCCAGCAGGACGCGACGCTGGAACACCGTCGCGCGGCGCAGATCGAGCGGCAGATCAAGCGTCCGGCGGTGGCCGGAGAAGTAGGCCGTCAGCTGCTGGACAATCGCGGCCATCTTCGCCGGTGATCTGACTACGTCCATCTGTAGCCGCTGCCGCAGCTCAGCCACGAATGCCCGCTCGTTCTGGCGGAATGCGATCTTGCCTCATCCCCTTGTTGTATGGCTTATGGAGCGGCGGTTGCCCATCGGGTCCCCGATATAGCCTGGTTGGGAATCGCTTGCGAAAAGGCCCTGCCGGCCGAGAGCGGGTCGGGAGGCCGGGTGCTTGACGCGAGCGGGGCCGCTGCATACGAAGGCAAGCACTGGAACCATCGGTCGTGCCGGGGCCCTGCTGCCGAACGGATTCGTCGGAAGAGCGAAGGAGCGAGGGAGGATTTTCATGTTCGAATGTTCTCAGCACACGCAGACGGCCCTCTGCCGCAATGCAGTAGGGTTGCTTTTCGGCACCGTCGCGTTGGTCACCAGCGCCTGTGGCAACGGCTCCAACTCTTCCCGGGCCACTACACCGCCGCCACCCACTATAGTCCTCAGCCCGACGCCAAGCCCAACCACGCCGGCAGCGACACCGACCACGATCCCAGCGGCAGCACTGCGGTTCACCCGCCCGGTCGCACAGCAGCTCTCGCTGGCCGGGGCCGTCGAGATTGTTCTTGCCGTTCCCCGAGCGGCCGATCCCGGCAGCTTGGTGGTCCAACTGGACGGCGTGGCGGTACGCGTCGACCTCTCTGGCGGGGAAGCACGCGGGACGGTTTCCGGCGTCGCTCCGGGCTCGCATCTGCTGACGGCAACGGTGCAGCTGGACGCCACACAGAGGCTGGAAGCCCAGGCCACTTTCGAAACAGTCGCGCTGCAGCATCCCGATCAGTGCGACGTACTCGACAACTCCGAGTGTCTCCTGCCCTACCCCTCCTCGCGCTTTCTTGAACCGGCGGACACCCCGACGGGGTGGCGCCTGAGTTTCCCGGCCATCGGTATGCCGGTGCAGGGAAACTCCCGACTGCCGACCGCGCCGTATGCGGCGCTCGATGGCTTCAGCCCCACGGTGCAGATACTGATGCACTTTGCCGGCGGGGTCGACCCCGCGGTGTCAAACGCCTCGCGGCTTCTGCCGGAAACGCGCACGTACAGCTTGCGCTCGCTCGACGCCGACAGTCCGACCGTGCTGGTTGACGCGGATACGGGCGAACGGATCCTGCACTTCATCGAGCCCGATGCGCGTGCGGCGGACAATCCTGACCGCCAAGTGCTCTTCCTGCGACCAGGCGAGAGCCTGACACCGGGCCACCGCTACATCGTGGCCGTCCGCAACCTCATGCACAGCGACGGGACGCCCGTTACCGCCGCGCCGGCGTTCGCCGCCCTGCGCGACGGACGCCCGACAGACATCGACGCGATCGAGTCGCGCCGCGCCCACTTCGAAGCGCTCTTCGGGGAACTCGACGCACTCGGCGTCGCACGGAGCGACTTGCTCCTCGCCTTCGACTTCGTCGTGCAGAGCGACCAGGTGCTCACGAGCGAGATGCTGTCCATGCGCGACCAGGCATTCGCCTGGCTCGCGCAGCAAGCCACCGCCGGCACCAGGACCTTCCGCATCGACCAGGTCGTCGAACATGACTGCACCGTTCCGGGCACGCTCGTATGGCGCCAGGTGGAAGGCACCTACGAGGTGCCGCTGTTTCTGACCTCGGATCCGGTGGCGGATCCGGTCACGCCCGGGACGTTGACCGTGGATGCGGCGGGCGCCCCGGTGCAGAACGGGCTGACGAATCCGCCCTTCACCATCGCCATCCCGTGCGGCGTGCTGGCCGATGGCGGCACACCGATGCGTCCGCTCATCGCGGGCCACGATCTGTTTGGAACGGGCCGCGGCTTCATCTCGGATCTGACGAACGCTGCGGATCTCGACCGCTTCGACTTCGTTGCCGGCGCCACTGACTGGCGGGGCCTTTCGGGGCCCGACATCGATGGCGCCCCGAGCTTCGTCGCCGACGAGATCGTTTTGAGGCTGCGCAATTTCCCCGCGCTACCTGACCGCCTGCGGCAGGGCCAGCTCAACACGCTGGTGCTGGCGCGGATGATGAAAACTGCGGTGTTCAACGTGGACCCGGCGTTCCAGACGCCGACCGGCGTAGGAGTGTTGGCCGGGCCACGGGACGAGGAGTTCTACTTCGGGGCCAGCCTGGGAGGCATCATGGGCTTGATGTTCAGCGCGCTTTCGCCTGACATTGTCAATGCGCACGTCGACGTTCCTGCCTTCAACTTCTCGATCCTGCTGCAGCGGGCGACGCCGTTCCTGCAGTTCCAAGACGCCTTGACGCTCACCGGCATCACCGATCCGATCGATACGGCACTGCTGATCGACATTTTGGAGGAGCTCTGGGACCGGGGCGAATCGGCGGGCTATGCGACGCACATCACCAGCAACCCGCTGCCGGGGACGAACGCGAAGCGCATCCTGATGACGGCGGCGTTCCTCGATCAGCAGGTCTCGAATCAAGGCACCGAGATCGCTGCCCGGACGCTCGGACTTCCCAGCCTGGTTGGATCACTCCAGACGGACCGGCCTCTCATCCCGGACCTTCCCGGCCCATTGCCGTCTGCACTGGTAATGTACGACACCGGCTCGTTCGATCCGAGCAACCCGGCGCACGCGCGGTTCATCCCACCGCTGGCGAACCTGCAAGGGGAACCGACCCGCTGCGACCCGCACACGCGCCAGGCGTTCATCCCGGCCGCGCTCGAGCAGCAACTGATGTTCCTGCAGCCCGGCGGCGAAATCGTCAACTTTTGCAATCGCCGCTGTGATGCCGGCGACCCTTCGGAGATCCCCTTCGGGGCGTCGCAGCCCTGCGAGCCGCAACGCCCCCGGGACGTGCCCAAGGACCGGCCGCGCCCGAGCCGCGGCCGCAGCCGTACGGACGCAAGCTCGCCTCCTGATCCCGAACGCAAGATATCGAACCGAGGGGGCTCCCTCGATGGCGATCTGGGGTCCGAGGGTATCCGGGCGCAGAGCACCGCCATCCCCACCTTCATCGGTCAGCGAAAGTCGTGAGACTTCGGGAGGACATCAGGTTGTTCGTTGTTGGGTTGTTGGTCGTTCGGCGCCGATGCGCCGCCGTCTTCCGGCGTCGTACGCATGCGATAGCCGCTGCCGCGCTGCGTGATTGTCCAGTGCGGGACGCGCAGCTGCTGGAAGCGCCGCGCCCGCACGTGGATCACTCCATCCACCTTCTGGACCGGCCCCTCGACCTGTAGCAGCGCAGCGGTGTGGATCAGGCTGCGATGGCGCTGGAACATGCCGGGCATGACAACGGCGTTGGCCGTGCCCGTCTCGTCCTCGAGTGTGAGGAAGCAGAAGCCCTTTGCTGTTCCCGGACGCTGGCGGACAATCACCAGCCCGGCGATCTTCGCCCACTGCCCATCGTGCGCTCGGCGCAGATCGCTCGCACGCAGCACGCCTACGCGTGCCAGTGCCGCGCGCAGGTGCTTCATGATCTGCGGGCCAACCGTGACGCCTGCGCCCTTGTAGTCCGCCAGCGTGCGCTCCAACAACGACATGTCGGGAAGGGGACAGATCACATCAGGTGCTCTCGGGGCTGGCCCATCGTCCGTTCTTCCTTGGCCCCCTCGGCTCACCAGACTGTTGGTTGCCAGAATACCCGACGCATTGTCACCGAACACCCTCACACCATAACACCCTAACAACCGTTCCTTCGGTACTGCCGCCACTTGCCACAACGCCTGTCGCCGCGTTAGACCAAACGCCGCAAAGGCACCGATATGCGCCAGCGCCTGCGCCTCATTGTCGCGCAACCCACAGCGCCTCACCACGTCGGCGAGCGAGCTGAACGGTGCGTCGGCCCGCTCTTGTTCGATCCTCCTGCCCACTTCTTCGCGCAGGCCGCGCACGTAGCGCAAGCCGAGACGCAGGCAGGGAGGGCTCGTTGCTAGGGTGTGAGGTGTGGGGTGTTGGTGATCGTCCATAGTGGCCTCCTCTGCTTGGATATGATCTTCCCTAGCAACGTGACGACTGGACAACCCAACAACCTGTTCCAAGCTGCATGTCCATCTCGACCGTGTGACGTCGATCGGCAACACGCGCAGGCCGTGTCGTTGCGCATCCTTCACTAACGTCGCTGGGTGATAGAAGCCCAGCGGCCAGTTATTGAGCATGGCGCAGGTGAAAGCTGCCAGGTGATGTGCGCGTAAGTACGCCGAGGCGTACGCCAGCAGCGCGAAGCTGGCCGCGTGGGACTCGGGGAAGCCGTAGAGTGCGAACGAGGTGATGCTGCGGATGATGTCCTCCGCCGTCTTGCCGGTGATGCCGCGTGCCGCCATGCCGCGGCGCAGGCGGACCTCGATGGCTTGCATGCGGTCCACCGATCGCTTGAACCCCATGGCGCGCCGCAGTTCCTCCGCCTCGCCGCCGGTAAAGCCTGCCAGCGTCATGGCCATGCGCAGCAGCTGCTCCTGAAAGAGCGGCACGCCGAGCGTACGCCGCAGGATCGGCTCCAGGTCGGGATGTGCATAGGTGACGGGCTCGCGGCCGTTGCGGCGGTTCAAATACGGATGCACCATCTGCCCGACGATCGGGCCCGGCCGGATGATCGCAACCTCCACTACCAGGTCGTAAAAGTGCTCCGGCCGCATGCGCGGCAACGTCGCCATCTGCGCCCGACTCTCCACCTGGAAGACGCCGATCGTGTCCGCCCGGCGCAGCATGGCGTAGACCTGCGGATCGTCCGGCGGCAGATGGGCCAAGTCGAGGGCGACGCCCTCGTGCGCGTGGACCAGGGAAATCGCTTCTTCCAACACCGCCATCATGCCGAGACCGAGCAGATCGATTTTGATGATGCCGAGGTCAGCGCAGTCGTCTTTGTCCCACTGCACGACGACCCGGCCGGGCATTGCCGCCGGCTCCAGCGGCACGACGGTATCAAGGCGTCCGGCGGCGATGACCATGCCGCCGCTATGCTGTCCCAGATGGCGCGGCAGATTCTGGATCTGCTGGACCAGGTCGACCAGGAGTTGCACCCGCGGCGCCTTCGGATCGACGCCGCCAGCCTTGAGTTGCCGTACGAGGTCGTCGGATGCATCGCGGAACTCGAAGCGCCGCAACAGCTTCGAGAGACGATCGACCTGTACGAGCGAGAAGCCGAGCGCCTTGCCCACCTCGCGCACCGCGCTGCGCGTGCGGTAGGTGATGGCGTTGGCGGTCATGGCCGCGCCGCGCGCACCGTAGCGCTGATAAACGTACTGGATGACCTTCTCACGCTGGTCGCCACTGGGAAGGTCAATGTCGATGTCCGGCCACTCGCCACGTTCCTCGGACAGAAAACGCTCAAAAAGCAGATCCATGCCGACGGCATCGATGGCGGTGATGCCGAGGGCGTAACACACCGCCGAGTTGGCGGCCGAGCCGCGACCCTGGGCAAGAATGTGCTGGGCACGGCAGAAACGCATGATGTCCCAGACGATGAGAAAGTACCCTGCCAGATCGAGCTTGCCGATGACGGCGAGCTCGTGCTCCAGTTGCCCGCGCACGCGCGGCGTGATCGTGCCGTAGCGCTCGCGCGCGCCGGCGAAGGTCAGCGCCCGCAAGTAGCCGATTGGTGTCTCCCCCGCTGGCAGCGGATAATCCGGAAAACGATAGCCGAGGTTGGCCAGAGTAAACTCGCACTGCTCGGCGATACGCTGGGTATGGGCGATAGCTGCGGGGAGATCACGAAACAGCGCAGCCATCTCCGCCGGCGACTTGAGGTGGCGCTCGGCGTTCTGCAGCAACTTGCGTCCGGCCGCATCCAGCGTGGTGTTGTTGCGAATGCAGGTCAGGATATCGAGCAGCCGCCGGCCGGCGCGCGTGGCATGCCGCACATCATTGGTGGCCACCAGCGGAATACGAGAGTGCTCCGCCACAGCGATCAGGGCACGATTGAGCCGCTCCTCCTCGGGATCGAGATGGCGCTGGATGTCAATGTAAAGGCGGTTGGGAAACAGGCGTTGCAGGCGGGCAATGAGACAGTCGACCGTCCAGCGTTGGTCGGCGGCGGGCGGGCGATCTTCTCCTCCCCTCTTCCTTGGTAAGGGGGAAGCACCTGCCGAGCGTCGAGCCAGCGCTGCCGCCAGGGGCCCCCTTTGACCACCCGCCAGACAGATCAATCCGTCCAGCTTGTTGATCGTGGCTCCTTCGCCCCTCGCGGCTTCCTCCAGATCTGCCCAGGTAACCACCGCCTCACCTTTCGGCGCCCGCAGCTTGGTGTGGGTGATGAGCCGGCAGAGGTTCTGGTAGCCAGTGCGATTCGCGACCAGGAGGTAGAGTGAGGGGGCATCAATCCCCCCCCGCCTCCCTTTCTCCAAGGGGGAGAGCAAACCCGCCGTAGGGTGCTGTGCGAGGGTCAACTCGGCGCCGACGAGGGCACGCAAGCCGGCAGCGGTCGCGGCGCGGTGAAAGCGTGGCGCCCCGTAGACCCCATCGCGATCCCCTAGAGCGAGCGCCGGGTAGCCGAGGGCAGCGGCTTGCGCGATCAGATCTTCCGGCAAAGATGCCCCAGCCAGGAAGCTGAACGCGCTGCGGCAGCGGAGTTCGATGTAGCGCGGCGTCGCCGCGCGTCGAGAGTGAACCATCGCCTGCCCCTCAATCGTACACGCCATCCACGAACCAGCTGTGCGTCGTCAGGTCACAGTACAGCCGATACACGCACCCGTCGCTGAGCTGGGCGTCATAGTAATCGCGCGCGTAGCCGCCGGCGTTCCACCACTCCCCCTGCATGCGCCAAGGGCCAGCGGCTTGGACTACACGGCCAGCGAAATGTTCTCCGCGGACAAATTCCGGCCGGTCACGTTCACAAAACACTTCCACCCCGTGCGGCGGACGCACAGCACGCAGTGCGGGGGGGGCGAGGTTGTGAGTTGTTAAGTGATGCCTAGCAACGTCACAACCTAGCAACCTAGCAACTTGGAACGGCGCTACCCCGTACGCGTCCGGCCGATACGAATCGGCCACGACGGGTGTCCCAACACGGTCGGCGCCGCAGATGGCGGCAAGACGGGCCAGTGTGGTCGCCAGACGCGCGGGCGCCGGACCATTGGGATGGAACAAGTCGAGCTGCGCGGCGCACAGGCGCTCGGGAATCGCGCCAACACGCACCGCCTCGATCGCCGCCGCAGGGGGATGCGTTTCCAGCTGCAAGCGGACCAAGGTGAGCAGTGATTTCACGTCGTTGCTCGGCGCGGCAACGGTGATCGTTCGGTCGTCACGCCCTCGTGTCGCCAGGTGTAAAGAGAGATGCAGATCGCCGCAGACAAGGCCACGCACCGCGAGGCGCGCGGTGAGCCGATCGAGCACACCACGCAACACGAAGAGGAATGGTTCCAGCGTCGCGATGCCGTATTCGCACTCCACACCTTCCTCGAAGTGCAGGGAGACGGGGCGCGGGCTCAAGGGGTACGCGTCTTCCCCGCGCGCCCGGCGGACCAGCAGCACCCCTTCGGGGCCCAACCGTGTACCCACGGCGCTGGCAGGTAAGGCAACCAGATCGCCGATGCAGCGGATACCCCACCGGTGGAGGGTGTTGGTCAACTCCACACTCGGCTCCAGTAACTCGATGGGTGCCGGGGCGAGAAACTTCCACTCCTCGCCCCGCGGGATGACTACCACCCCACCGCCATGGCGCGCCGCCAGATAGGCTGCGACTTTCGAGCCTGCGACGCCCACCTGCGCTGCCAGCCCAAGATGGGCCGCGCGCCGCGCCAGCGCGTTGGCAAGCTGCGAGACCGAGTCAAAAAGCACGCCGAGCCCCTCCAGATCGAGATAGACCAACCCGGCACCCGCATCTTCGACGCGCGGCGAAAACGAGGCGGCGGCGTCACAAAGCGCCTCCTGTGCCGCTCGCACGGTGTCGGCAGACACGTGACGCACCACAAGGCCGGCATCAAGAGCCATGGCCTGTGCGACGCTGAGACCGATCGTCACGCCGCGCCGTGCCGCAGGAGGCGCGACGGCAAGAATCTGTGCGCGCGCTCCTCCTTGCCCATCCACAACGGCAACCGGCTCACCGTGCAGGTCCGGCTCCGCACGCAGCAAGGCCGCAAGGGGAAAACTCGGTACGTACAGACACGCCAGGCGCATGCGCGGCTATCCCTCGCAGCGACCATTGACCGTCGCCGGCCGAGAAATGGTGGATAGTTCGTTCATCGTCTTCGCAACAGCCTCGCCCCGCTCCAAAACACGGTGCGGCGCCCCGGCGCACCGAGCTTGTCGCGTTCGACCAACACCGTGGTGTGAAAACCATCGAAGAGCGGCCACGCGCCACGTTGCCACAGTACCGTGCGCGGCCGCACGCCGAGGCTGAGCGCGGCAAAGCTGCCGGCGACTCGTTGGGGCGCAAGAATGACGAGTGCGGTGCGCGAGTGCTCCGCAGCGCGCGCCAGGCGCGGCCAGACATGATTGCGGAACGGGTGCGGGCGCTGTGCACCGAGATCAAAGGCAACCACGCCAAACCCTCCGGCTTGCAGCAGCAGCTCCGTACACCGCACGCCCTCAACGACGGAGGGCGGTCGGACCCACAACACGCGCTGCAGGTCCGCTCCGGCACCGCCGATGGATGCGGGATGCAACGCATCGGCGAGATCAACGCATGCGACGACCTCACCACGGCGGGTGGTCGCTGCAAGTAGAGCGAGCAGAAGCGACGTTTTGCCGGAAGAGAGCGGACCGAGGAGCTCGATGACCCGCCCGCGTGGCATGCCACCACCAAGCACGGCATCCAGGCATGCCACGCCACTCGGCAGCTGGTGCACCGGCGCGGGAGCCATGCCCACCCGCACCCCTCTGGGCAAGGAAAGGCCGGCTAGGCGGGGCACGACGACAGAGGCCTGCTGTGAGGTGGAGGCCAGCACGCCCCCTACTTTCGCTTAATTTTCGCTCCTTAGCAACTCGAAAAATATCAATCGTGCTGCCAGTCCAGAAAAACCCCAAGGAAACAGCACCTTACTGACTGTCTGCACACCAAGTGGGCAGGGCCAGCACAGACCGCTGGCTCAAAAGAACAGATGCATTTCTGCCATGAGCACATTCTGATTGTGCGTCGGGTTTGAGCGCACGCCGTTGCTGATCCGATAGAAGAGTCGCGGCTGCAAAAAGCGATTGAGGAAGGGCTCGAAGCCGAAGCTGACCCGATTCTCGCTGTCGTCGGCGAGGCTGCTCAGACTGCCGTCATCATCGGAGAAATCGACGGCGACTTTGAAATTCAGCCAGTCAAAGAACAGATAGTCCCCTTCCCCGTACGCAATGAAGCGGCCTACATTGCGGCCGTTCGTGACCGGGGTCCGGTCCTGGCGAAAATCGACTTCTCCGAGGAACGTCAAGCGTTCGATGTTACTCCCGGCGAAAAATCCGAACAGGACAGTTTCGCTGCCCGGCGGACCGACGCGGGAGAACGAGCCTCCCAACAAGAGGTTACGGACGACGGGCAGTTCCGTGAACATGGTATAGGCGGTCGCGGTCACCTGCACATCGCGGTCGCCCGACGGCCCGTTGGTGACCGCCGCAACCAACGTCAGCGGCCCAGGCTCCAAGCCGATCTCCACGCCGGATTGCTGTTGGTTGAAGCTGAAACCCGTATTGACCGAGCCGTTCGTGCCGCCGCGAATGAAGGCGCCGTCGTCTTGTAGCTGCAGGCCGTACGGCAGGAACATGCGGCCCGCTTTGATATAACCGTTCCACGGCAAGATCCCGCGCAGCAGCCCAAAGGCCTCCCGGTTATCCGTCTGGGGCTGGAAACGTTGGTCAATGTAGAACGTGAGATACTCCGGAATGAGCCGCACTTCCCCGTACACGACGGCCTCGGTCACATCGAGGTCATTCTTTTCCAGACGGTCGCGGAATACCTTGTCGTTGCTGACCCGGCCATTCTTGCCCAGTTCCTGGAAGGTCGCGGTCTCGCTGGTACGCAGGTCGGCGCCAAAAGCCAGAAATCGATTGATTTCGCCAGTGAGGAATGCCGGCGGATTGGAGAACTTCCCGAGCAAGCTCGGGTAGTGCAGGAGGTCGCGGGCATGCGTATTGACCAGATCCGTGCGCTTGCCCCCGCCGTTCATATTGGTGTGGCAGGCGCTGCAGCGCAGGCCCTCGCGGACTGCGATGTACGGCTCGGCCAGTGCCGGTGTGGCCGCGAGCACCACGCAGCTCACGGCTAATCCGAGCCGTCCCATCACCGTTCCCATCGCCCACTCCTAGGCCGCGCGCGTCGTTCGCGCGTGCGGACGATTGCGCATCCGCCGCACGGGGTCAAGCTGCGGCGGGGCAGACCGCCGATACGGACCGCTTGGTGCTGCCTGCACGCGCTGAACCGGTCAGGTGAGCACGGCGGTCAACTTGGCCAGCACGGCGTCAGCAGTGATGTGTTTCATGCACACTCGCCCGATCGGGCAGCGCTTCAGGTAGCACGGCATGCACGGGGCTTGGCCGACGAGCACGCCGGTTTCGCTGCCCCACGGTGCCGAGCGGGCCGCACTCGTGGCGCCCCAGAGCGACACCACCGGGATCCCCGTAGCGGCCGCGATATGCATCGGACCCGAATCCGGTCCAAAGGCGGCGCGGGCCCGATGGAAAATACCGATCAGGTCCCGCAGCGTCGTTCGCCCAGTGAGGTTGAGCAGCGGTGCGCGGGCCGCGCGCGCGACAGCCGCAGCAAACGCGCTGTCCGCACTCCCACCCACTAACACTGTGCCCACATCTCTGGCGGCCAGCGCATCCACGACGGCGGCCGTGGTCTCCGCGAACCACAGGCGGCTCTCGCAGCTGGAGCCGACGAACGCCGCAACGAACGACGCACGCGCGCCGTCCAGCAGTGCGTCAGCGTGTTGCTGTTCTTGACCAGTGAGCCGCAATCCAAATGTGATCGGTGCCGGCGCCAGCTCGAGCCAGCTGGCAAAAGCGAGGAACTGCTGCAGCTTCGAGCTGAAGTGGGGCGCACGAGCGACCGTGTGGGTCTGGAACAGCCAGTTGCCTTCGCGAGAGTTGTGCCGGTGAAAGCCGAGGCGGAGGGGGGCCCCGGAGGCCCGGCTGATGATGCCGCTCTTGAGATGGCGTTGCAGGTCGAGGGTGAGGTGAGGGCGATGCGCGCGCACCTGGCGTACGAAGCGCAGGAAGGCGGGCAGACCACGGGGCCGGTCGAAGACAACGAGGGTGTCGAGTGCGGGGTGATGCAACAGCAACGGCGCAGCCGCCGGTTCCACGGCCCAGGCGATACGGGCGCCGGGGTAGCCCCGGCGCAGGCGGACAAGCAGCGGGAGCGCGCGAACAACGTCGCCGATCGCACCGAGGAGGACGACAAGGATACGCTCGGCGGTCACCCTCACGGCCCGCTCTCCCGATACCCCGCCTCGACATGTCGCAAGTCTGCGACGGTCACGCGCGCGCCCTGCGGATCCAACTTGCGGGCAGACCGGTGCAACCGCTCCAGATCCGCCTCCGGCCTGCCCCGCTGGTTCATCCGCGCACGGTCGAAGTCGATAAGCACCACCGCGGGCGTGCCCGCCACCTGAGTCGAACAAGGCGGCGGACAAATGAGGATGTTGTGCACGTTGAGATCCGGATGCCGGCCACCGCTGTCGTGGAGCCGCCGAATCGCCCTCCCCACCTGTCGCATGACCACCTCCCGTTTCTCGATCGGCACCGCGTGCACGGCCCATTCCCAGAACGTCCGGGTTTGCGACAGATAGCGGGTGGCGAGCCATCCCCGATAACAACCTGGCAGATGCCACCACACGGCCGCGCCGTAAACCTCGACGGCGGGGGCGCCGCGGCGGCGTAGGGTTTCGGTGACACACAGTTCGCGAAACGGGCGCGGCCGCCAGCCGAAGTACGTGTCGCGCAGCAACCGAGCGGGCAGACCCCCTCGCCGGCATGGGCGCAGGACCACGGCACGGCCGTGCCGGCATACGACGCTGGTCCCCCCACGGCCCCCCGCGAAGCGACGGCTGATCTCCTGCATCCCATCGCGTCCGGCCGCCTGCAGCAGCGGCACCATCCAGCTGCGGACATCGGAGCGCACCAGGAACGTCGCCCGCTCACCCCGTACCCATTCGAATCCGGGCGGAAGAACGATGCCGGTCACGGGGGGGAGGCGGCACGGCGCGCCGTGGCCGACGCATCCTGCAGGAGCTGCGCCACGGCGGCCTGAACTTGCGCCGGCGTGATTGCCGTCATGCACGCATGCGTGCGCACCGGGCACCGTGCACCTCCGTGCCGGCTGCAGGGACGACACGATAGTTCGCGTTGCACAACGAGGGCGCGATCCGTGTACGGACCGTACCCCTGCGCCGGCGTAGTCGGGCCGAAGATGGCGACCACCGGCGTCTCCCGCGCCACCGCGATATGCATCGGGGCGCTGTCATTGGTAACCAGCATGCAGCACGCATCGATGGCAGCGATCAGCATGCCCAGATCGGTCTGCCCAACCAGGTTGATGACCGCTGTGCCCGTACGCTCCTCGATGGCTCCCGCGTAGCCAGTGTCCCCTCGAGCGCCGAGCAGGATGGGGGTGGCATGCTCGTCACGCGCGAGCGCGTTGATCAAGGCGGCGTAGCCGTCAACGGTCCACCGCTTCGTTGCCCAGGTTGAGCCCGGAGCCACGCCGACCAGACGCGCGCCCGGTGTGACGCCGCGCTGGCGTAGGAGCCTCTGGAACCGTACGGTTGCTTCCGGCGAGCATGCCACGAACGGGCGCGTGGCGCAGCGCGCCGGATCGACGCCGAGTCCGGCAAGAATCGCCAGGTTCCGCTGCACGTCGTGGCTCGCTGCATCGCGCTGGACACAGCGGTGATAGAAGAACCAGCCGGCACTCGACCGAAAGCCGATCCGCTGCGGGATCCCGGCGGCCGCCAAGAGCCACGCCGTGCGAAAGGACTTGTGCAGCGCGAGCGCGCAATCAAACCGGCCGGCCCGCAACTGGCGCAGGACTCCCACGCTGCCGAAGCGACGGCGTTTGTCATCGGTGAGGACGGCGTCGACGGACGGATGACCGGCAAGCACACCCGCCGTCTCGGGCCGCACCAGGACGCTGACGTGCGTACCCGGGTCGTGCTGCCGGAGGGCAGCGTACACCGGGGTGCTCAGCACGACGTCGCCAAGGAAGCTGGTCTGCGCGACGATGATGCGCATGGCCGATCCGGTAGCCGATCAGTGCGGCGGCGGGGCGCACGCTCTGCACGGCCGGCGCGCCTGACCCAGCCCGGTGTGCCGGTTGCCGCCAGCGAGCAGCCGCTGGCGTGTCATGATCCCAGCGGGATCGCCTCGTCAATCAACATCACCGGGATGTCATCCTTGATCGGATACATCAGCTTGCATGCGTTGCAGACGAGGCCGTCCTGCGCCTCGGTGGGGTGCACCTCTCCCTTGCACTTCGGGCAGGCAAGGATTTCCAACAGCTCTTTACTAATAGCCATCTGCGTCCTCCTTCGTGTGTGATCGGCCCTCGGCGAGGCCGGCGCGCGCTGCAACCATACGGATCAACGCGTCGCCGTCATCGATCTGTGGGGTGATGCGGAGCGCCACCAATTTTCCTCTGGCGAACGGAAAGCGTTCCAGCTTGACGAGATCTTTTTCCGTCGTGACGACCAGCTCGACGTCGCGCGTCGCGCGGGAGATGTGTTGCCAATCGAGTAGGGTGTAATGGTGATGGTCGTTGAACTCGAAGAATTCCGCGATTTGCGCGTCCCACCCGCGCACCGCGGCGAAGAAAGGGGCGGGCTCCGCGATGCCGGCAACGACGGCAACGCGGCGGCCGGACAGTGCCCGCAGGGGCAGCTCACGCCATCGCCCTGCGTCCGACTCGATCAGTGCGGTAGGGGCGAACCGGGCGACGAACAAGGGTGTCGAAACGCCTGCCGCTGCCGGCACCGTGGTCGGGCGCTCGTCTGCCTTGTCGACGAACACCACCGCATCAGCTCGTCCGAGTGCGCTCTGCCGCTCGCGCAATGGGCCGGCCGGCAACACCGTCCTGCGATGTCCATCGATCAGCACAAGGTCAAAGTCGCGTGCGAGCGCCCGGTGCTGAAAGCCATCATCCAGGACCGCGACGTTACACCCGAGATGTTCCGCAGCGGCGACCCCCTCGGCACGCCGGCGGGCGGTGAGGACAGGCCCAGCGAAGCATTTCGCGAGCATCACCGCTTCGTCACCGGCCGTCTCGACGTCCACTTCAGGCCCGTTCCCCACGGACACCACAGTCACATGGCGGGCACGACCGCCGTAGCCGCGCAAGACAATGGCCACCCGTACGCCGGGAACTGCCAACGCGCGCGCCAGCCACAGCGTGAGCGGCGTCTTGCCGCTACCCCCGACGGAGAGATTTCCCACGCTGACCACCGCGATCCGGGCGCGGTAGGTGCGCAGCACGCCAACCCGGTAACCGAGATTTCGCAGCGCTACACCGGTGGTGAAGAGGCCGCTGGCAGGCTGCAAGGCCAGCCACGCCGCCCAGCCGCCGAGGCCGCGGCGCGCCCAAACCGCTTCGCGGAGCTGGCTCGTCACACGCGACATGTCACTGGCTCCGACATGGCCTGGCGTATGAGCGCGACGGTCCGTTCCGCCACGGCCGCGTGTGCGGCCACGACCGTACGCGCCCGCGCACCCATGTGCGCGGCGGCCTCCGGGCAGGCAAGAAGACGCTGCCACTCCCGCCGTAACTCCCGGGCATCGCTGACCCGTCTGGCACCGGCGCTTTCCAGCAGCGCCTGCGCTGCGGCGCTCACCTTGGCCGTGTGCGGGCCGAACAGCACCGGCTTCCCGAACAACGCTGGCTCCGACACGTTGTGTCCTCCGACCGCCACCAACGTCCCGCCCACGAACACCGCGGTCGCAGCCGGGAGGAGGGTGCGTAGTTCGCCGACGCTGTCAAGCAGCAGCACCTGCGTCGTCCGGCGCACGCTGCTGCGCACTGCGCTGCGTCGTTCATGGCGGAGCGCAGTGCGGTTGAGCAGCCGATTGACCTCGTCGAAGCGCTCGGGGCGGCGCGGTGCCACCACCAGCAACAGCTCGGGGTACAGCGCCCACAGGCCGGCACAGGCATCGAGCACGAGTTGCTCCTCACCACGATGTGTGCTGGCGGCGATCAGCAACGGCCGGCCGGCAGTCAGAACGCGCACCTGTTGTCGTTCCGCCGTGTCAGCCGCGGCGGCGACCTCGCCGGCACACTTGAGGCTGCCCAACACTTGCACCCGAGCGACGGGGGCCCCGAGGGCAACGATGCGGGCCGCATCGGCGTCCGTTTGCATGGCGCAGGCACTCACGTTCGATAGCACAGCCCGCGTCAAGCGGCCGAACCACCTGTAGCGCACCGCAGCACGCTCAGAGACGCGGCCGCTGACCATGAGACACGGCACGTGGTAGCGGGCGGCAGCACGGATCAGCGCAGGCCACATCTCCGTTTCCACGATCACCAGGCAGCGGGGCGCCAGGCGCCGCACGACACGATTGGCGATCCACCGAAGGTCGGCGGGCAGCAACATAACTGCATCCGGCGCCAGCCGCGCGCGAGCGGTGTTGCGCCCCGTCACGGTCGTCGTGGACACCACAACCGGCAGATCGGGTGCTTGGCGCCGCAGTTGTTGGACGAGCGGCTGCGCCGACAGCACCTCGCCCACCGAGGCCGCGTGTATCCAGATTGGGCGCCGGAGCCGGCGCACCCCTGCGGGCAGATGCCCGAGCCGCTCGCCCAGCCCGCGCCCGTGACGCGTGAGCAGCAACAGTGGTAGCAAGGGCGCGGCGGCCAGCCCCAAAAGGCTGCCGACCAGATCGTACACCGCGTAGCTCACGGCATGCGAGCCGGCCATCCGTTGCTCGGCGACCGGACCGACGTGCGACTGCGGCTCGGTGCCCGTGACTGCCCGCGGCTTGCTCATCCTGCCACCTGAGATTCGGCCGCCTGCGTGATGGCGTCAAGGCGCGCCGCCAACAAGCGCCGCAAGCGTTCGACCTCATCGTCACCGGTATGGCGTGGCACCACGAGCGGCTCACCAACGACGTACACGACCCGGGAACCCGGCAGGGGAATCAGCAAGCGGTCCCACGTTCGGAGTTGCCGCTGGTGACGGGCGGCGTACGTGACCGGAAAGATCGGCGCACCAGTGATACGGGCGAGGTGGATGACACCCGGTTTGACCACCCCACGCGGTCCGTGCGGTCCGTCGGGCACGACCGCGAGACTGTATCCCTGACGGTAGGCGTCGACGAGCTGGAGGAAACCGCGGGTACCGCCGCGGGTGGCGGAACCTCGCACTGAACGGATCCCCCAGCGTGCTAGGGCCCGTGTGGCGATTTCCCCATCGCGACTTGCACTGTTCATGATGCAGAATTTCTGTCCCTGTCGCGCGACCGGCATCAGCACCACGCGGCTATGCCAGCAGGCGATGATGACCCGCTGCCCCTGCGCCCAGCGATCAAAGAGATCCGTGGCGTTAACGTATCGGATGCGGATGGTCCTGGCCAGTAACCGCAGGGTGCTGCTCAGCAAGAAGGGACTCACGGCGACCAGGATGCGCAGCAACCCGTTGCGCACCAGGCGGCGTGCCCCTGCTGCCAGCCGTTTTGGGGCGAGGCTGGAGGTGAGGGGAGGCGCGGCGGGCTTTCCGGGTCCTGGGCGCGGCGGGCGCAGCGACACCGTTGGTTCCCGGACGGAAGAAGGCTCGGCACGGCCTCGTAGCGCCATTCGGGCAGACTCTGGCTCTAGTGCAACATCTTCGGCGCAACGGTGCCGGCTTCCTGGAACTGCAGGTCGTGCAGCTTGCGATACTCGGCGTTGAGGGCCAGTAGCTCCGCGTGCGTGCCTTGCTCCACCAAGTGACCGTGCACGATGACGACGATGCGATCGGCGCGGCGGATGGTCGACAAGCGGTGCGCGATCACCAGGGTGGTCCGGTTCCGCATCAACGTCTCCAGCGCGCGCTGCACCAGGCGTTCGGATTCATTGTCTAGTGCGGAGGTAGCCTCATCGAGCACCAGAATCGGCGCATCTTTCAGCAGGGCGCGTGCAATCGCCAGACGCTGGCGCTGGCCGCCCGACAGCTTGACACCCAGCTCGCCAATGACCGTGTCATAGCCGTTCGGCAGCTCGAGGATGAACTCGTGCGCGTGTGCGGCCCGTGCCGCCGCGACAATCGCCGCCATGTCCTTGGTCACGTCGCCGTATGCGATGTTGTTGCGCACCGTATCGTTGAACAGGAACGTGTGCTGCGTCACGACTGCCATCTGCGCCCGCAAACTGGCCAAGGTGTAGTCGCGAATATCGACGCCGTCGATCGTGATGCGTCCTTCACCCACATCGTAGAAGCGCGGGATGAGATCGGCCAGCGTACTCTTTCCGCCGCCGCTCATGCCCACGAGCGCCACGACCTCTCCGCAGCGGATGTCCAGATTGATGTTCCGCAGCACCCATTCGTGATCATAGCGGAAAGAGACGTTCTCGAATCGGATGCCGGAGCGCATGCCCTGCAGCTGGCGCGCGCGCGGTCGTTCCACCACGTCCGAACCCGTATCGAGCAGTTCCATGACTCGCTCGGCGGCGCCCAGAGCTTGCTGGATGATGGCGTTGGTTCTCGCCAAACCCTTGAACGGATCGTAGAGCAGGAAGAGAGCGGTCAGGAAGGCGAGGAACGATCCCTGCGTGCGGCCGCCCACGATCACACTGTAGCCCCCGTACCACACCACACCGGCGATGCCGAACGCTGCCAGGACTTCCATCATCGGATTCGTGAACGCCCGGATCCGCGTTCCCTTCATGTACAAGCGGAAGAGCCGTTCGTTCTCCTCCCCAAAGCGTTCCTTCTCGTACGCCTCCATGCCAAACGCCTTCACGACCCGATTGCCCTGAATGGTCTCCTGCAGGAGCATGGTGAGGTTGCCCATCGATACCTGGCCCCTTCTGGAGAACGACCGCAGCCGTTTCGACAGCCGGACGATGGGCAACACGGAAGCGGGAAAGACGACGAAGGCAATCAGTGAAAGGAACCAATCCTGGTAAAAGGCGACTGCCACGAGGATCACCAGTGACGAGGCGTCCTTGAGCACGGAGGCGACGGCATCGGTGAGCGCCAGGCGTACGACAGCCACATCGTTGGTCACCCGCGAGACGATGGTACCCGTCGGGGTACGGTTGAAGAAAGACAGCGACAGGTGCTGAATGTGGTCGTTGAGCGCGTTGCGGAGATCCGCGACAATGCGCTGCCCGACGTAAGCCGTGAGATAGGTGCTACCAAACCCGACAACGCCGCGCAGCATGAAGGTGCCGACAATGATTCCCGGCAGGACTTTCAAGGCGAACAGGTTTTTGGCGGTGAACACGTCATCGAAGATGTGGCGGATCAGAAACGGCATGATCCCATTGGTGGCGCTAAAGAGCAGCATGCAGAGCGTGGCCAGAACGAAGTGTGGCCACCAGTACGGCCGCAAGTAGGTGAGCAGCCGGCGGTAGAGCAGCGCCGGCTTCATGCCATCAGCTCCAGGGCCAGGTTCGCCGCACGGTCGGCGGCGCCGGGCTGGCCCAGCTTGCCGCGCAGCTCGCCCAGCGCCGCGGCCACCTCGGGGCGCCGCGCGCTGAGGCGCTGCACGGCGGCGACCAACTTGTTAGCTGTCACGTCACGCTGGATCAATTCCGGGAAGACCTCCCGACCCAGAATGATGTTCGGCATACCGATGTGGTTGACGCGTACCAACAAGCGCGCGAGCGCAAAGGTGAGCGGCGTCACGCGATACATGATCACCATTGGCCGGCCAAGCAGCGCCGTTTCCAGGGTCGCCGTTCCCGAGGCCACCACGGCTGCGTCAGCGGCGTGGACGATGTTGTACGTGTCGTCGGTGACGATCGGCATCCCGCGCACGCGAGCCGGCCAGCGGCTGTCCAGGGCTGCCAGGAGATCGTCGCGGGTCAACGTCGGCGCGACGGTCACGATCGGTTGCCAGCCCTCCCGCGCCAGCGCCTGCGCCGCCGCGACGGCCGGCGGCAGCAAGTAGCGGATTTCCTTCTTGCGACTGCCCGGGAGGAGGGCCAGCACGCGGCAGGCAGGATCGAGGCCATACCGTGTCAGTGTCTCTTCACGCGAGCGGGTTGGACGCACCAGATCGAGCAACGGATGCCCCACGAACTCGGCCAGCTGGGAGCCCGGCGGCGTGGTCTGAGCCGCCGCGCGGCCATTGTTGTACAGGCCAGGCTCGAACGGAAAGACGACCCCGAGCCGATCCACGCGGTGTGCGATCTTGCGCACCCGCGCCCGGCGCCACGCCCAGACCTGCGGTCCGATGTAGTAGAAGACCGGGATCCCAAGAGCCTTGGCGCGTCGGGCGAGGAGTAAATTGAACTCGGGATAATCGACGAGCACGAGCAGGCTGGGGTGTTGCTCGACCATGAACCGCGTGAGCAGCCGGTACATGGATAGTAAGCGTGCGAGGGTGCCGAACGTCTCCACGAAGCCCATCGTTGCAACCGTGGCGGTATCGACCAGGACATGCATCCCCGCCGCGCGCAGGCGTGCGCCGCCGACGCCCCACACGGCGATCCGCGGGTCGCGCTGGCGCAGGGCAGCGACCAATCCGGCTCCATGCAGATCTCCGGAGGCTTCCCCCGCAACCAGCAGGATTGTGCGGCTCCCCGCTTCGCCCGGGGCGGGGCAGCTCGCCGGGGCGTGGGATGATGCACTCATGCGGTCTCCAAGCGGCCACGGATCAGTTCCGCCACCTCGAGGGCCCGCAAGGCTGTTCGGCCGTCGACCAGCGGGCGCTCCCGCGTGCGGACCGCGCGGACGAAATGCTCGACCTCGTCAAACAGGGCGTCGCCGCTGCCGAGCTCGTGTTCCTCCACCGCAATGGCCGGATGTCCGTCACTGAGCTGGCGGCGGCACACCCGAACATGCTTCTCACCGTAATCGAGGGAGACGTACGTGTCTGCCTGGAAGAAGCGAATCTTGCGTTCGCGTTTGAGCGCGACACGGCTGGCCGTGACGTTGGCAATGCAGCCGCCGCTGAAGCGCAGCCGCGCGTTGGCGATGTCCGCGCTCGCGGACAATACGGGGACGCCGACTGCCTCGACGGACTGCACCTCGGCGTGGACCAGACTCAAGATGACGTCGAGGTCATGGATCATCAGATCGAGGATCACGTCGACGTCGGTGCCCCGTTCCACGAAGGGGGCCAGACGGTGACATTCGATGAAGCGCGGCTGCGTGATCACGCCCGCGAGCGCCCGGAAGGCCGGGTTGAAGCGCTCGAGATGGCCAACCTGCAAGATCCGGCGGCCCTGTTCGGCGACCACGATGAGCGCGCGCCCGTCCGCGACCGTCGGCGCCAACGGCTTTTCCACCAGGACGTCGACGCCGCGCGTCAGGAAAGTGCGAGCCAGCGGAAAGTGCAGCGGTGCGGGGACCGCGAGGCTCACGCAGTCCACCCGGCCGAGCAGGCGGCGATAGTCGGTCGCCGCCTCGGTGTGGCACCGGCTCGCCACGGCGCGGGCGCGTTCGGCATCCACGTCCGCCACCGCCACCAGGTCGACGCCTCGCAGGCTCGCGTACTTCTCGGCGTGCAGTGCTCCAAGGTGGCCCACGCCTACGACCCCGGCACGTATCGCCGGAGTCATCGGCGTGGACCCACGTGCGGGCTGCCGGCTTGGACCCCGACGATGCTCAGCCCCGTGGCCTCGGCCCGGCGCAGCACCTGCTCCTTATCAAGCAGCAAGGTCCTTCCCGCCTCGAGCGCCAGGACCGCAACGCCGGCACTCGCACAGACCCGAACGGTCTCCGGTCCGATCGCAGGGACGTCGAAGCGCAGGTCTTGCTGGGGCTTGCTGACCTTGACCACCACAGCATCCGGGCGGCCACCGCGTCGAATCGTGGCGTCGGTCCCCTCGATCGCCTCAACCGCCAGCACCACGCCTGCCTGCACGACTACACTCTGCCCGATGTCCCAGCTGCCGATGGCTTGCGCCACGGCCATGCCCTGCCGGATGTCCTGCCACTGGGCATCAGTTGGCTGGCGCCGGGTGAGGGGGCCTGCCGGCGTCAGGATAGTGGAAAGGAACAAAGTCGAGGCGACAATCTGGACCCCTTCGTCTTCCAACTCCGCGGCCAGCCCCCGAAGTAAGGTGTCGTCGCCAAAGTTTCGCACCCGCGCAAGAAAGCGCTGGGCACGTTCATCGGGTTTGAAGTGCTCGAACAATGCTGCCTTGCGGATTCCACCGGCCATCACGGCGCGGTTCACGCCCCAGTCGCGAAAAGTGCGAATGATGCGTTCCAGCTCGCCGACCTGGATCCAGGTGATCGCGTCGACCACGTCGCCGAGCGCAGGGAGCGTTTCGTGCTCATGCGCAACCGCAATCACCTCGACGCCTTCGGCGCGCGCCGTGCGCGCAAAGATCAGGGGAAACTGACCGTTACCTGCAATGAGCCCGACGCGCATAAAGGCAGTCGATAGTTGATAGTCACGCGTCGATAGTTTCCGCCATAGGCTCGACCATCGACGCTCGGCTATACGCTACGGACGATAGACTGTCGACGTTCCCTCACCGGCACACCCCCCGTTCGGAGGCCTGGATGAATTCCAGGAAGTGCTTCACCTCGGGTGATGCCGGGATCTCGCTGCGTGCACGTGTGACCGCCGCAGCAACTCTCAGCCCGGACCGGAAGATGATACGATAGGCGCGCTTGAGGTCACGCACAACGCCGGGGTCGATTCCGCGCCGGGCGAGGCCGACCAGATTGAGGCCGTGCAGCCGCGCCCGGTCGCCGGTGGCGTTGCAAAAGGGAGGCACATCCTTTGACACCATCGCACCGGCGCCAAGAATAGCCGATTCGCCTATCTTTACAAACTGATGCACCGCGGCGAGCGCGCCGAGCACCGCATAGTCTTCGACGATCACGTGGCCGGCTAGCTGGACGCCGTTCGCCACAATCACCTGGTTGCCGAGCTGGCAGTCGTGCGCAATGTGGCTGTAATTCATCAACATATTGTGGTCTCCCACACGGGTGACCATGCCGCCACCCGCCGTGCCGATGCTCACGGTGGCGAACTCCCGGACGATATTGCCATCACCGAGGACCAAGGCGCTCGGTTCACCGCGGTACTTGAGGTCCTGGGGCACAACACCGACGGAGGCATGATGGAAGATGTGGTTGTCGCGGCCGATGGTGGTGCGTCCGCCGAGCACGGTGTGGGCACCGACGCGGCTCCCTCCTCCGATGCAGACCCGGGGGCCGATCAGCGCATACGCTTCGACGTCGACGTCATCATCCAATTGCGCGCCGGGCGCGACAAGGGCGGTCGGATGAATGCGGGGACCGCTCACGGTCAGCGATACCTCACGGTCTCCAGGAGTGACAGGTCGGCCTCGGCGGCGACGCGGTCTTCCACACGGGCAGCACCATGCATCTTCCACAGCGGGCCCCGCCGTTTGACCACCACTACCTCGAGGCGCAGCTGATCACCCGGCACGACCGTGCGCCGAAAGCGGACGCGGTCCAGGCCGGCCAGCACTGCGAGATGTCCTTCCTGCACTGACCCCCCTGATCGGTGCACCAGCAAGGCACCCGCTTGCGCCAGGCACTCGCAGATCAGCACCCCCGGCATCAACGGTTGGCCGGGAAAGTGGCCCTGAAAGAACGGCTCGTCGATCGAGACGTTCTTCAGTGCCAGGATACGTTCCGCCTGTTCGAACTCGAGCACGCGGTCCACGAATTGAAACGGAAACCGGTGCGGCAACAGGGCAGAGATCTCGTAATACTCCATCATCGAGCCTTGCGCGGCCCTTGTCTGTTGTATCGCCCGATGATCTCGTCAGTGAGGTCGGCGCTCTTGGCACCGTACAGCACAGCGCTGCTGGTACTCTCCAGAATCAACGTGTAGCCCTCCTGTTTGCCATAGTCGCGAATCACGGCCTGCAGGTCCTTAATGATGACGCCGGTCAGCTCGTTGTCCTTCTTCTGCAGGTCGGCCTGCGAGTCCTTGTAGGCGCGCTCGAAGTCACGCAACTTCTTACGATAGTCGTCCTCGAGATTGCTGCGCTCTCGCTCCTTCATGACCACCGACTTCCGTTCGAGCTGGTTCTTCAGGGCGTCGATTTCGTCCTTTTGCTTCTTCAGATTGGCTTGCAGCTTGTCCACCTGTACCTTGAACTCCTCCTTCGCCTTCTTCCCGGCGTCGGACTCGTTGAGCGCACGCTGCAAGTCGACGTACCCGATCTTCGGCACCGCTTGCGCGTGCGCCACGTTGGCTGCCAGTAGCACTGCAACAAACGACCAAGCGACCCTCATGAAGCGCGTCTCCTTCCGCTCTGTTCTTCGTGTCACTACCGTCCTCCAAAGGAAAACATAATTGTCTGCCGATCGTCACCGGAGCGGGCGTTGAGCGGGAACCCCAGCTCGATCCGCAGCGGACCGAGGGGCGACTGCCAGCGCACCCCACCGCCAACGGACAGACGCATGTCGCCGAGGTTGATGCCCTCCTTGGCCGAGAACGCGTTGCCGGCGTCGAGGAAGGTGACGCCCTTCAGCCCCAGCGACTGCAGGATCGGGAAGATAATTTCGTTGTTGAAAATCAGTTGCTGGCTCCCGCCGACCGGATCCCTGCGGACCACGCGGCCCAGCTGGTCGACGACGTCGTTGCGTGGGCCCAGCGAAAGGATGCGAAAGCCCCGAATCGAGTTGATGCCGCCGGGAAAAAACCGTTCGAACAGCGGCAGGTCCCGGCGTCCCCCGTACCCACGCCCGTACGCCAGGGAGCCGCCGACGGACAGGACGAACGTACCCAGGGACGGGCTCTTCCAGAAGGGGTAATACCAGCGCGCGTTGGCCTCGGCTTTGAAGAACTTGTTCGCGCCGCCCAGGCCGGCAAGCTCGAGGGACAGGTCCTGCATGGAGCCGGCCGTCGGATCGAACGGGTGATTGCGCGTATCACGAAACAGGCGCGGGGTCAGACTGCTAGTCACACGGGCACCGCTTTGTTCGGTGCGAATCACCGTGGCGGCGGTCCGGTCGACGTCCGTGATCTTCACGTTCTCCAGGCGGTAGCTCACCCCTAAGCGAGTATCCTCCAGGGAGTAGCCCGCCAGGGCTTTCCAGCCCAGCGCGGTCAAGGGATACAGGCCGCGCAGCGTGAGGCCGGTGCCGCCGCGGGTAAACCGGTCAAAGATCAA
>JBHHYR010000027.1:0-29021 GCA_046757585.1 Binatia bacterium
CGATCCCGTAGAAATGACCTGCACGGCGCGCATGTCCGCGTGCTCGCCGAGCTTCATGATGGCACCCTTGCCGAACTGCTTCTCTATTTGACTGACGGCAAGGTCGAGTGCACGCGTCCGATTAGCGTCCAGAGCCATGCGATGTTCCTCCTTTATGCCTGCCCAGCGCAATTGTCCATAGCGGGGTATACAGAGCGCCGGTGGGTTGCAAGGTGCTGCGATAGACGGTGAGGCAGTCCACCCTGCTCTCGCCGAATTCCTCCTCCAGGTGCGTCTTCACCACTGCTTCCAGGCTTGGCCAGCCGCGCATGCCACGGACGCGGCCCAGGGTGATGTGCGGTGTAAACGGGCGCCTCTCCGGTGCAAAGCCGAGCGGCCTCAGCGCCTCGTCGACGCTGCGCGCCAGCTCGGCCAAGCCCTTACCCTGCAGGCCCACCCACAACACCCGCGGGCGCCGGAACGAGGGAAACACGCTCAACCCCCGCACGCGCAACTGCAACGACGGCTGGTGGCTCACCGCAGCTACCAGCGCCGTACGGACCTGTTCCAAACGCAACTTCTCCACCGCCCCGAGGAACTTCACCGTGGCGTGCAGCCCCTGGGGCCGCACCCAGCGGACCTCCGCCGGCAGGGCAGCCAGCCGCGCCTGCAACGCCTGTAACTCGGCACGCATCGGGCTCGCCACATCCACGGCCACAAAGCTGCGCACCCGGGTGTCCTCTGCCATTGGTTACCCACCCCCTGGCGTCCGTCTAATACGCCAACGGTGTTGGCGTCCACCACCCTCGTTCGTCGCGTACGCCGGTGTTTGCCCGCAGTAGGGGTCCTGTTTTTCAACGGACTGCTAGCAGCGGAGTATACCCGATTCACTGGGATCCAAGCCGAGCAGATAGCGCCGCAGCCAATCAAGCGCAATCTGGGATGCCAAGAGCTTGACCCAGTCGCGCGTCCCCCAAAGCTGATAGCGCCGCCGGAACACCGAGTCTGGGCCCGCCAGTGCAAAGCACACGGTGCCGACGGGTTTCTCCGGGGTGCCCCCTTCCGGTCCGGCAATTCCCGTCACGCCGAGGCCGATATCGGTCCCAAGAGTCAGGCGTGCGCCCTGCGCCATTTCGGCCGCCGCCTCTTCGCTCACGGCCCCGAGCGCCGCGAGGGTTTCGGCCCGCACACCGAGGTACCGGCGTTTGACGTCGTTGGCGTACGCGATGACGCCTCCCGTCACGTACGCCGAGCTGCCGGGGACGTTGGTCAGCCGGTGGGTGATCAGGCCTCCCGTACAGGACTCCGCCAGGCCGATGGTCAGGCGGCGTTCTTGCAACAGTGCACCGACGACCGCCTCCATCGTCGTCTCGCCCTCTCCGTACACGTAGCTGCCGAGGCGCTCGCGCAGGCGCGCGGCCAACTCCGCGAGCCGCTGGTGCACGACGGTGGCGGGGCCCCACACGGTGAGCCGCACCGAAATCTGGGGGAACGCGGCCCGAAACGCCAGGCGCCCTGCGTCGGGTGCCACACACCCCGCCACCAGCTCATCCAGACCCGACTCGCTGATGCCGAAGGTCTGAAACACGTGGCTCACATAGATGGCATCGCCGCCGCGGGCCTGCTCCAGCCACGGCAGCACGCTCTGCTCCACCATGGGCTTCATCTCGCGCGGTACACCTGGCAGCACGATGAGCTGCCTGGGGCCGTGCACGCCTTGCACCTCGAGACGGAAGCCAGGCGCCGTGCCGAGGGCGTTGGGGATGATGATGGCGCCCTCGGGGAAGTGCGCTTGCTTCAGGTTGTTCTCCGGCATGACACGCCCCATGGCGGCGAACAGCTGCCGGATCCGCGTGGCAATGGCCACATCGAGAATCAACCTCCGCCCGGTGACCTGCGCCACAGTTTCAGTCGTGAGATCATCCGCCGTCGGACCCAACCCGCCGGTCGAGATGACGACATCAGCCTGACCGAGCGCTTCACGCCATGCCCAGGCCATGCGCGCCGGGTAGTCGCCAACGACAATGATCGCCGTGACGTCGAGGCCAGCGGCGACGACCTGGTCGGCGATGAAACTTGCATTGGTGTCGGGCGTGCGCCCCGTCGTCAGCTCGTCACCGGTGCTGAGGATTGCCACAGTCCGGATCATGCGTATCAGCCTAGCGCGATCAGCAGGCAGAACGCTAGGTTGGGACGACACCGCCATGCGTCACCCGGGGGCTGTTACGTGACCAGCCCCACCGCAATGACTAGCTGCAGCGCCAAGTTCGTGTACAGACCCGAGACGACGTCATCCAGCACCACGCCGTAGCCCCCCGGCAAATGCTTATCGATATACCCGGCCGGAAACGGTTTCACGATATCGAGGGCGCGGAAAAGGACGAACGCCCACAGCGTGTGGCTCCACGTCGGGGTGAGAAACATGGTCGCCGCGAGGTACCCTACGACTTCGTCGATAACGATCTTGTGGCTGTCGTGCTCGTGCAGATACTGCTCCGCCTGCCCGGCCAGCCAACAGGCCGCACCGACCAACAAGACATAAGTGAGAACGTAGCCCAACACCGAGGAGGCTCGCACTCGGTCGAAGCCCCAGAACAGCGGGAAGCCGACGAGCGAGCCGAAGGTGCCGGACGCGACGGGAATGTAGCCGACGTAGCCCGCCGAAGCGAGGAAGATCACACACCTGCGCACGGGAAAGCCGTGTATCTGAGGAACCGCTCGGGGTTCCGTCACGCCTCGCTGCCGCGTACTCCAGGAACGCGCAGGGGCGGGAGTCACTTCCCGCCCCTGCGTTGCCCACGTTACAGCATCACCTCTACGACACCTACACGGTAAAACGCTTCGCGTTGGAGTCGAGCTTCATCCTCCTAGCGCTAGCGCCCACAGGGCCCACTCCTAGATCTTGCCTTGCAGAAAGAAAGCGATCACCAGGGCATAGATCGCCAGAGCTTCCATGAAAGCAATCCCGATGATCATGGGCGTCTGGATACGGTCGGCCGCATTCGGGTTGCGACCAATAGACTCCATGGCCGCCGCTACGGCACGCCCTTGGCCCACACCGGCTCCGAAGGCGGCGATTCCTATGGCCAAGCCGGCGGCGAGCGCCACCCACCCCCTCGCCAGATCACCTGCGGCGCCCTCCGCCGCGAACGCCGGGGCCTGTACCAGCAACACGGCCAGTCCGGCGAGCACCGCTCCCATCCATCGTTTGCGCATTTGCTGTCCTCCTTTCTTCAGATTGAAGACACCGTCTGGCCACGCCTCTCTGTCCTCCTCGCCACGCCTCGGCCGCGTATCTCTTCGCCACTCAGCTAGCGCATCTGCAGACAACTTCCCTCAAACCAGGACGTCATGCGGTGGCGCATGTTCTTCATGCTCCTCCAACGCAAGCGCCACGTAAATCACACTCAGGATCGTAAAGACGAACGCCTGTATCAACGAGACGAAGGCGCCCAGGGCGTAAAACACCACGGGAATCACGAGCTTCGTCAAATCGGTGAAGATCTCGATCACGAGGTGGTCTCCCGTCATGTTGCCGAACAGACGCAAGGCCAGGGAAACCGGGCGCACGAAGTTGTCGATCAGTTCCAACGGCACCATCAAGAATGCGAGCCACCAGATCGGTCCGATGAAGTGCTTCAAGTAGCCCACGCCTTTGGCGCGCAAGCCATAGTAGTTGTAGACGAGGAACGAGGTGACACCGAGGGCGAACGTGATGTTGAAGTTGCTCGTCGGTGGCACAAACCCAGGGACCAGTCCGATCAGGTTGGCGGCAAGGATGAACAGAAAGAACGTGGCATAGACGGGCGCATACCGGTGTCCCTTCGGCCCCAGGATGCCTGCGATGAATCCGGCGAACCACTCGACGAAAATCTCCAGGCTGTTACGCAGCGTCAGCGTCCCATCCGGCACCACCGGATCTGCCGCCGCCCGCATCTGGCGGCGCGCCGCCCACGCCCACAGCAGTAGCGCCGCCGTCACCAGGCTTGCCGTCGCCGTCTGACTCGGCAAGAGGTTAAGGCCAGGAATCACCGACACCCAGGTGAAGGAATGTTCCACTTTCAAGCGACTCCCGTCACGTCCGCCGCCGCAACGCCGTGGCGGGCAGCCTCTATGACGCAGGCCACGAGCAGCAATGTCACCCCTAGCGCAAAGCTCATACCCTCGATGGGGAGGTGCCAGAATAGCGCCGCGAGCAGCCCGAGAAACAACCCGAACTTCAAGACGATCGCCGCCACCCCGAGCGCGGTCCTGCCCCGCCCGGGGGGCTTTGTCGTGCCGCCGTGGAGCAGGTGGGCAATCAGCGCCAACAGCACGAAGTTCACGCCCATCACGGCCCCACCCAGCAAAAGGCTGACCGGTTCCACCCACCCTGTCACGCAGGCGACACCCACCGCCGCCCCCACTAGGGCAACATGCCACGTCCCTATCCGTCGCACCTCAACCGCCATGCCCGGAGTGCGCATTAGACTGCTTCAAGCCCCAAAGCAAGCGGTACACTGCACCGGCCATACCCCCCAAGGTCAGTAGCAGCGTGAATAGTGGTGCTGTCCCAAGGAACCCATCGATGTAATAGCCGGCTACGACACCCGCCACGACGATGCCAGCGAACTCGAACCCCAGCGCGGCGTAGCGGCTGGCCTTGACAATCGGCGGGTCGTCCCGCCGGGACTGCTTCACGAACGCCTCCGCCTTTCACGCCAGCTGCCCCAACACCTCGCGGGCGGCCCGCACCGTGACGTCGATCTCGTCCTCGCTGTGTGCCAGCGAAATGAAAGCAGCCTCGAACTGGGAAGGCGGCAGATATATGCCTCGCTCCAGCATGCCATGGAACCAGCGGGCATAGGCCTTGGTGTCGCAGGCGCGCGCGGCCAGCGCGTCACGGACGGGGCCTGCGCCGAAGAACAGCGTCCACATTGAGCCGACCCGGTTGATGCATGCGGGCCGCGAGGTGCAACCGAGGGCCTGCCGCAGACCCGACTCCAGACGGGCGCCGAGCGCCTCTAGACGCTCGTAGACGCCCGGCTGCGACAGCAACGCTAGCGTCTGCAGGCCGGCCGCAACCGCGAGCGGGTTGCCCGACAGTGTCCCCGCTTGATACACCGGCCCGCGTGGGGCCAGCTCCTCCATGATCGTGCGCCTGCCACCAAAGGCCGCCAGGGGCAGCCCCCCGCCGACAATCTTGCCGAGGCACGTCAGGTCTGGCTCCACACCCAAGCGAGCTTGCACACCGCCGTAACCGAGGCGGAACCCCGTCATCACCTCATCGAAGATCAGCAGTGCGCCTCGCTGCTGCGTCAGCTCTCGTACCCCGTCGAGAAAATGCTTCTCGGGCGGAATCACACCCATGTTTCCCATCACCGGCTCTACGATGACCGCCGCGATCTGGTCCCCCTCCCCGTTCAGGTAGCCGGCAACCGTCTCCAAGGCGTTGAACTCCGCGATCAACGTCTGACGAGCAAGCACATCCGGGACACCCGCACTGTCAGGCATGCCGAAGGTTGCGGCTCCCGAACCGGCACGCACGAGCAGGGCGTCCACGTGGCCGTGATAACAGCCGGCGAACTTCACGATCTTG
Organism: Binatia bacterium; assembly: GCA_046757585.1. Taxonomy (GTDB): domain Bacteria; phylum Desulfobacterota; class Binatia; order HRBIN30; family HRBIN30; genus JBHHYR01. Next base: position 5,558 of record JBHHYR010000027.1, read on the forward strand.
CTCCGACCCGTCACCCCGCGTGCCAGCCGGATCGCCGCCATGGCCGCTTCCGTACCGGAGCTCACGAGGCGCACCATGTTGACCGAGGGAATCGCGTTCGTGAGGAGCTCAGCCAGCTCGACTTCACGGGCCGTTGGCGCTCCGAAGCTCGTCCCGTCACGCAGAGCCGTTTGGATCGCCGCAAGCACCCGGCGGTCCGCATGGCCAAGAATCATCGGCCCCCACGAGCCAACATAGTCGATATACTCGCGCCCATCGGCGTCCCACACCTTGCTGCCGTTGGCTCGTTGGATAAATACCGGCTCCCCACCGACGGCACGCCACGCTCTGACCGGGCTGTTCACCCCGCCTGGAATGCACCGTAGCGCGCGGCCGAACAGCTGGTGCGACAATGTACGCGTAGGCATCGACACAGGAAAGAAACGAGCGCTGTGGCTACCACCCGCTAACAGCCCAGTCAAGGAGGTGCCCAAGGGCGCAGAATCTTCTTGCACACAAGGGCGAAACCGGGTAAACGACGGGGCACCTCGGCACCCTCTCGAGGCAGCGTGGTGAGTTGGCAGGCAACAGCGTCGTGTGTCTCTCCACGCGGGGGACGTGTCCCGGGGGTTGGGTGAGTCCACAGAGCTATCAACAGGGTGTGAATAACTAAAATGTGTGTTTGTTTTCGGTGACTTGATACGCGTCGCGCCGTAGAACCCACAGGTTTTCCACCGTATGGAGCAAGCTTGGAGGCAATCGCTGGACATCTTGCGCGACCGCGTCGAACCAAGCGACTACGAAAATATCATCCGCCGGCTCCATCCGGTCGCGGCCAGAGGCCGTAACCTCATCATTGAGGCACCGAACAGGCTTACCGTCGATCTTGTAGCACGGCGGTACCTGGTCCTGATCGAAGAGGTCGTTTCACAGGCAGCTGGGGCGCCTGTGCGCGTGCTGCTCCAGCCACCTGCAGCGGTACAGCAAGAACTCTTTCCGCTGTCCCTTCCCAGCACCCCACTGCCGGGCAACCGCGCGCCCCGGCCCCCAAGCCTCATTCCGAAGTACACCTTTGCGAACTTTGTGGTCGGCACCAGCAACCAGTTCGCGCACGCCGCCTGCAAAGCCGTAGCGAATCAGCCGGGTGACCACTACAACCCACTTTTCATCTACGGGGGCGTCGGTCTCGGCAAGACCCATCTGGTTAACGCCCTTGGCCACCAAATCCTCGAACGCTCCACGGACCGGCGTGTGCTCTATCTATCTTCCGAGTCGTTCATGAACGAACTGATCACAGCTCTGCGGCGCGACCGCATGGACGAGTTTCGCGGTCGCTTCCGCCGCATCAATGTGCTGATCCTTGACGACGTTCAGTTCCTCGCCGGCCGCGAACGCACGCAGGAGGAGTTTTTCCATACCTTCAACTCACTGTACGAAAGCCACCGCCAAATCGTGCTGACATCCGACAAGTTTCCCAAAGAGATCGCGGACCTCGAAGAGCGCCTGCGAAATCGTTTCGAGTGGGGGTTGATCGCGGACATCCAGCCACCAGACCTGGAAACACGGGTCGCCATCCTGCAGAAGAAAGCGGAAGTGGAAGGCGTGGACCTACCCCACGACGTTGCGCTCTTCCTGGCCTCCAACATCGACTCAAACGTGCGGGAGCTCGAAGGGTCATTGACGCGCCTCGGCGCCTTTGCCTCCCTCAACAAGAGTGAAATCACCGTCGACTTCGCACGCGAAGTGCTGCAAAACATCCTGCGGGTGCGGGAGTCGACCATCACCATCGAATCGATACAGAAAACCGTCTGCGAATTCTTCCACATCCGGGGCGCCGACCTCCGCTCAAAGAAGCGCAACCGCACCGTGGCTGTACCTCGACAGGTGGCGATGTACCTCTGCCGGCGCCTCACCCACGCGTCTTTCCCGGTCATCGGTGACCGCTTCGGTGGTCGCGATCACTCGACGGCGATCCACGCAACGCACGTCATCGATCAGCGCATCAAAGAGGACCCAACCTTTCGCGCGACGGTCGAGCGCCTCGAAGGCATGTTGGCGAACAGGGGATAGCCTGCGGATGAATTGTGCACTATCACCGCGTACGAGAGCCAACCGCACACTGGCTGCTGGCACGTTCCACCTTCATCCCCTTCCATCTTCCCAACTTCAGCCAGTCCCTGTATGGATTCCCGCACAGTTTCCGCATATCCACATGCCATACTATTACTATAGGTATACTATAAATATAAAGAAGAGATAGGTGGACCGATCCTATGGATTTCACGATCGCACGCGAGGAGCTCCTACGGGGGCTGTATCTGACTCAAGGCATTATCGAACGCCGCACGACGATTCCGATTCTGGCAAACTGTCTTGTGGAATCGGTAGGCGAGGGCATCGCGATTGCGGCGACCGACCAGGAAATCGGTGTGCGCCGCCAGTGTGAGGCGACCGTAAGAAGGAAAGGTTCCCTCACGGCTGGCGCTCGCAAGCTGTACGAAATCGTCCGGGAGTGTCCCGAAGGCGCGGTCGGGATCCGTTCGCTGGAAAACAATTGGATCGAAGTGTCCGCAGGTAACTCAGTGTTCAAGATTGTGGGACTGGATCCGAAAGAGTTTCCCGCCATGCCGCATGCGGCAGACGAGCTCGAGGGCCAGGTCATGACGATACCGTGCGCGAGCCTGCGGCAGGTCATTGAACGTACCCTTTTCGCGGTCTCGGTTGATGAGACGAGGCTCAGCCTGGGGGGGCTTTATCTGGAGCCCCTGGAGAAGGGTAAGATTCGGGTCGTAGCCACGGATGGCCATCGCCTGAGCATGATCACCGGTCTGGTTGCGGATGGTGCGCCTGGTACTGGCGTGATCATTCCGCGCAAGGGTGTCATGGAGATCTCAAAGGTCATCGAGTCCGGAGACGAGCCAGTGACCCTTACCGTGCAGGCGGGGGTGGCACACGCGGTGCGGGGACCGGTGGAGTTGTCCATGCGGCTCGTCGAGGGTGAGTTCCCTGATTACAGGCAGGTCGTCCCCCAGAAGGCGGAGCGGCGCTTACTCGTCGAGGCGCAGGCGTTGCTGGCTGCGTTGCGTCGTGTTTCCATTGTGTCGAGTGAGCGCACCCGTGGAGTGAAACTGCAGATGGATGTGGGCAGGCTCGAACTTTCTTCGATCAATCCGGACGTCGGCGAAGCCAGCGAAGAGCTCGCCGCGGAGTATGAAGGCGGGCCGCTGAGTATCGGCTTTAACGCGAAGTATTTGATGGATGTTTTGGACGTTCTCCCGCCGGCGGCGCAGGTGGAAATCGGGTTCAACGACGAGGTAAGCCCGGCTGTCATGCGCTGCGTTGGAGAGCCTGAGTACCTGTATGTCGTGATGCCGATGCGTCTCTAGTTTGGCGGCTCAAACCCTGTTTACCCAGGCGCGATGAGGAGCGGATTTCGCGCTGAGATGGGCGCTTCGCGCCTGGTCCATATCATTAGTTAACATACTGAATTAATGCGTGAAATTGATCACGCTCTTGCTTTACGAGGGCGCCCCCGTTTGCTAGTATCAAGTAGGCGAAACGACAGCAGGAGAGCCCCCGGGACTTCCCGGGTGAGATGGGTGCGGTGACGTGGCTGAAGGTATCGAGAACCCACACGAGCGAGGAACTGGCCGTACGGATTACGTTGCCAGTCAGATCAAAGTCCTAGAGGGTCTTGAGGCGGTGCGGAAGCGCCCCGGGATGTACATCGGTGACACCGGGGAGCGTGGGCTGCACCATCTTGTCTTCGAGGTCGTCGATAATTCGATTGACGAGGCACTGGGCGGCTACTGTGACGCCATCAGGGTGACGGTGCACATTGATGGCTCGGTTACGGTGGAAGACAACGGCCGCGGTATTCCGGTCGATCGGCATGCGGGCGAGGGGGTGTCGGCCACCGAGGTGGTGATGACGAAGCTGCACGCGGGCGGCAAGTTCGACAAGCGTGCCTACAAGGTGTCCGGCGGCCTGCACGGGGTAGGTGTTTCCGTGGTCAACGCCTTGTCTGAGTATCTCGAGGTGGAAATCAAGCGTGACGGCAAGGTGTATGCACAGCGCTACCAGCGCGGCAAGCCAGATGGCCGGTTGAAGGAGATAGGCACGACGCGCCAGCGTGGGACGAAGGTTACCTTCAAACCGGATCCCTGGATCTTTGAGCAGCTCGACTTCAGCTTTGATCTTCTCTCCCAGCGTTTGCGTGAACTGGCGTTCCTCAACCGTGGTGTCCGCATATCGATCGATGATCAGCGGACGCAGAAACAGCACGAGTTTCACTACGGCGGTGGAATCGAGGAGTTCGTGAAGCACCTGAACCGTGCGAAAACGCCGATTCATTCGAACGTGCTGTACCTCACGGGTGAGCGGGAAAACTTCGAGGCGGAAGCTGCCTTGCAGTGGAACGACGGCTACACCGAGAGCATCTTCTCTTTCGCCAATAATATCAACACCATAGAAGGAGGCACACACCTGATCGGTTTCAAGGCCGCGCTGACCCGCACCGTGAACTCTTACGCTGCCAGTAACGGCCTGTTGAAGAAGGAGGGGGAAACCCTGCAAGGCGAGGACGTCCGCGAGGGTTTGACAGCGGTGCTGAGTGTAAAGGTGCAAGAACCGCAGTTCGAGGGACAGACGAAAACGAAACTTGGCAACAGTGAGGTGAAGGGCTTCGTTGAAGCACTCGTCAACGAGAAGCTGGGCGAGTACCTCGAGGAGCATCCTAGCGAAGCCAAGAAAATCACGCTCAAGGCGTTGGATGCTGCTCGGGTCAGAGAGGCGACGCGCAAGGCGAAGGATCTCGCGCGGCGCAAGGGTGCCCTCGACTCCGGGTCCCTGCCGGGCAAGCTCGCTGATTGCCAGGAACGCGATCCGGCCTTGTCTGAGCTGTTCATCGTCGAGGGTGACTCCGCCGGCGGCTCGGCGAAGCAGGGCCGTGACCGCAAGAACCAGGCCATCCTACCCCTGCGGGGGAAAATCCTCAACGTCGAGAAGGCACGTTTCGACAAGATGATCTCCTCGCAGGAAATCCGCCTGTTAATCACCGCACTCGGCACTGGTGTCGGTAAGGAGGACCGCGATCTCTCCAAGCTGCGTTACCAGACAATCATCATCATGACCGACGCTGACGTTGACGGCTCCCACATCCGGACCTTGCTCCTGACGCTCTTTTACCGCCAGTTCCAGGAACTGCTCGAACGTGGATACGTGTTCATCGCGCAGCCTCCGCTCTACAAGGTCAAGAAGGGCAAGACGGAGCGCTACCTGAAGGACGATGCCGCGCTGGAAGATTACCTGATCGACTTGGGCACGGAGGACGTGACGCTGCAGGCGCAGGGTGACCAAGGCGTCTTGACGGGTGTCCCCTTGAAGAACGTCGTCAGGAAGGTCCTGCGGCTCGAGCGGATTCTCGACGTGGTTGAGCGGCAGCACAAGAACCGGCATGTGATCGCTGCTTTGATCCGGGATGCGCGGATGAAGCGCGACGTGCTGTCCGACAAGGCCACGCTGGAGCGGCTCGTTGCGGACGTGACCGCACGCTTGAAGCAGAGTGCGTCCGAGCTCGAGCCACTGAGCGCTGAGATCGCCGCTGATCCGGAACACGCGTGTTATCAGATCAACGTGCGGGTGCGCATGAACGGGAGCAGCCAGACGACGGTTGTCGACATGCCGTTTTGCCTGACCCCGGAATTCGAACAGCTGCGTCGCCTCGCGGCGGATCTGCGGGCGATTGGCAATCCGCCATACGCTGTCGGCGAGGGTGGCAAGCACGCGGAAATGCAGCGACTGCGCGAAGCGGTCGCCTACATCATTGCGGGGGCGCGGAAGGGACTCGACATCCAGCGCTACAAGGGTCTCGGCGAGATGAATCCGGGGCAGCTCTGGGAGACGACGATGAACCCGGAGACACGTACGCTGTTGCAGGTCAAGATCGAGGATGCGTACGAAGCGGACGATATCTTCTCGACGTTGATGGGGGATGAGGTGGAGCCGCGGCGGAAATTCATCGAAGATAACGCGCTCAACGTCAGGAACCTGGATATCTAGGCACTTGAGCGGTTGCATATGTCTGCCGGCAGGATACCCGGGCGCTAGCGCCCCCCTGGCGGCGCGCAGCCTTGAGCGAGACGCATTTCACGAGAGCGGTGCATGAACGGAGCCCTGGAAGGCAAGAGAATCCCCGTCAACATCGAGGACGAGATCCGCCAGTCCTACATGGACTACGCGATGTCCGTCATTATCGGGCGTGCCCTACCCGATGCGTGCGATGGTCTGAAAACGGTGCATCGCCGGACCCTGTACGCGATGTATGATCTCGGCAACGCGTGGAACCGGCCGTACAAGAAATCGGCTCGCGTTGTGGGTGACGTGATCGGCAAGTATCACCCGCACGGGGATGTCGCTGTCTACGACACGATCGTCCGGATGGCGCAGGAATTCTCCATGCGTTACCCGCTTGTGGACGGGCAGGGTAACTTTGGTTCGGTCGACGGCGATCCGCCTGCTGCGATGCGCTACACCGAGGTCCGCATGGCACGGATCGCCAGCGAACTGCTGGCTGATCTCGATAAGGAGACCGTTGACTTCACGCCGAACTACGACGACACCCTCCGCGAGCCTAGTGTGCTGCCGGCGCGCCTTCCCAACCTGCTCGTCAACGGCTCCGCGGGCATCGCGGTCGGGATGGCCACCAACATCCCGCCGCACAACCTGGGCGAGGTGGTTGACGCCTTGGTGGCCCTCATCGAGGATTCCGGTCTGAGTATCGACGCGCTGATGCAATACATCCCCGGACCGGACTTTCCGACCGCGGGGTTCATTCACGGCAGAGCGGCCATCCAAGAGGCCTACCGCACTGGCAAGGGGATCCTTCAGCTCCGAGCCCGCGCCGGCACGGAAACCGACAAGCGCACCGGACGCTGCGCGATCATCGTCAAAGAGATTCCCTACCAGGTCAACAAGGCGCGGCTCATCGAACGTATCGCGGAGCTTGTCAACCTCAAGAAGATCGAGGGCATCGCGGACCTACGCGACGAGTCGGACCGCGACGGGATGCGTATCGTCATTGAGCTGAAGAAGGACGCCAACCCCGACGTTGTGCTCAATCAGCTCTACAAGCTCACGCCAATGCAAGAGTCCTTTGGCGTGATCATGCTCGCGATCGTCGACAACCGGCCCAAGCTGCTCAATCTCAAAGAGGCTCTGGAGGTGTTCCTGGGTCACCGCCGGGAGGTCGTGACCCGGCGCACCGCCTTTGAGCTGCGTAAGGCGGAAGCGCGGCTGCACATACTCGAGGGGTTGAGAATCGCTCTGGATCATCTCGACGCAGTGATCCGCCTCATCCGCGGGGCCAAGGATCCGGGCGTCGCACGGGAGCGTCTGGTCCAGCAGTTTCACCTTTCCGAGACCCAAGCGCAGGCCATTCTCGACATGCGCCTGCAGCGGCTCACCGGCCTGGAGCGCCAGAAGATCGCCGACGAGCACGCCGCGACAGTGCGACAGATCGCGCGCTACAAGGAGATCCTGGCCGACGAACGCGAGGTCTACAAGATCATCGTGGCCGAGCTGCGAGAGGTGAAAACGCTGTACGCCGACCCGCGGCGCACGCAGATCATCGACGAAAGCAGCGACATATCCGTCGAAGATATGATCGTCGAGGAGGATATGGCGGTCACGATCTCGCACGAAGGTTACATCAAGCGCAACGCGGCGGCGCTGTACCGCGCTCAACGCCGCGGCGGGCGTGGTAGGATCGGTGCCACCACGAAAGAAGCAGACTTTGTCGAGCACCTCTTCGTCGCATCGACCCATGCCTACCTGCTCTTCTTCACCACCTCTGGCAACGTGTATTGGATCAAGGTGCATGAGCTGCCGCAGGCAGGCCGCGCTGCACGCGGGAAAGCGATCGTGAACCTGCTCAACCTCGGCAAGGACGAAAAAATCTCCGCGTTCCTGCCCGTGCGTGAGTTTCAGCAAGGCCGCTACGTCGCGTTCGCCACCAAGGGTGGCACCGTCAAGAAGACGGACCTGATGGCATACGCGAATCCGCGCCGCGCCGGTATTATCGCTATCAATCTGGATGACGGAGACGAGGTGATCGGCGTGCGCCTGACAGACGGACAGCAGGAGTTGATCCTCTCGACCCGAAACGGCCAGGCGATCCGCTTCAGGGAAGAGGAAGTCCGGCCCATGGGGCGGGCCGCGGCTGGCGTGCGCGGTGTCCGGCTGAGCCCCGGTGACAGTGTGGTCGCGATAGACGTGGTCAGCCCCGGCGCCACACTCTTGGCGGTGGCAGAGCACGGGATCGGCAAGCGCACCGAATTGACCGAGTACCCCGTGCAATCGCGTGGTGGAAAAGGGGTCATCACGATGAAGACCACGGAGAAGACGGGTCTAGTGGTGGGGGTGCGTCTGGTCACCGACGATGACGACATCATGGTGGTGACGAACGGTGGCAAGGTCATCCGCACCCCGGTGAAAGGTATCTCGGTCATCGGCAGGAACACGCAAGGGGTACGTCTCATCGAGCTCGCCGAAGGCGAAAAGGTCGTCGGGGTGGCGCGTTTGGCTGAAAAGGAAGACGACGAAGCGGGTTCCCAAAGCTACCCCAGCACGTAGCTGCGCGGCGCCAGCTTGGTCCGGTGCTCGCACCCGGCCCCAGCCCCACTCTGGGAGACTTAGGGAGCCCGCGCGGCGCGCGCGGGCTCGGAGCTGGGCTTCAGCCCCGGGATCCCCACGCCTTGTACGTGGATGGCGTTGTCGCCCCGTTCGTAACGGGGTAAGTGCCCGTCCGTACGCCAGAGCCGGTAGGCAAGTGCTGCGGCAAGGACGCGAATTGGATAATCGCGCGGTAGGTGCTTGAGGTACGGCTGGATGGTGACGAAGTCGCGCGCGCCGTAGTGTTTCATGATGGAACGTAAGCCGCCATTGCGCGGGCCGATGTTGTAGGCGAGCAGGCCGAGAAACAGATCGCCGCCCATCTCGTCGAGGTAGCGCCGCAGGGTGGCGGCGGCAACGAAGGCGTTGTGGCGCTGATTGAGGGGATCCAGCCGCTTGCGGCCTAGGCGCCGGCGTGCCTGCGCCAGCGCGGTTTTGGGTGGCGTGGTGAGCTGAAAGAGGCCGCGGCCTCCGTCGGCACTGTCACGCGGATAGAAAGAAGACTCGGCCGCCGCGACGCCCATGAGGACTTCCGGGTCGACGCCGAAGGCGGCCGCCGCTTGATAGACCGTCGGTTCGTATACCCGGCCGCGTTCGAGGACGCGCAACTGCTGGTCGAGGTTGGAGCGCCGGTAGGCGGCGTAGACTTGGTGCGCTATGGCGACACGCTCCGCTGCGGCCGTGCCGCCCACCAGAGCACGCAGGCTCGTCACTTCGTGATCGAACGCGGGCCGCCCCGCGAACCACCCCGCCGTCGCTGCGATGGCGACGGCGACCAACGCCGGCAGCAACGCGCCCCGTCGGGCGAGCCAACGGCGTGTTCCCAGCCAAGCGCGGAGCACGACAGCCGTGAGCACCGCGAACACCAGGACAGCCGCGGCGAACGGCACCAGGTGCCACCACAGCTCCACGCCGGCGAACCAATCGGCGAGCTGTCCCAGCACGACGATGACGCCGATCAGTGCTGCGCCGAGGAGCGCGACCAGCTCGGCCCCGGTGCGGAGCCAGGCCTTCCAGGTCAGCCGCCTTCGTGGCTCGCGCGGGGCACGTCGTGGCGCGTGACGCCGTGGCCGCCTACGGCGTCCGGCCGGCTCCGCACCGGCTGTCCCTTTCAGTCCGTCACCCACCACCCCTGCACCTCGGGCACGTTGCTCGATGCGAGCCATCGTAGCGCTGAGCTCGCAGCTGCAAAAGGGGAAACCATTGCAGAGGCGTCCCGCACCCGCGTCGCTGGGCTTCGGGTCCTAGCAGCCGGTTGAAAACCCGGACCCGTACTGCGAGCGGCTATTTCCCGCGGTCGCTGCGCGGCAGCCCCAACACACGTCGCGCCACGATGTTGCGCTGCACCTCGCTGGTGCCGCCTGCGATGGTCATCGAACGGTCGTAAAGGAACTGGTACCCCCAGCGGCCGTTGTCCGGGGCCCAGTGACTGCCTTGCCACAGGGCCCCGTAGGGACCCAGGAGATCAATGCCGGTTTCCGAGAAGCGCTGCACGAGCTCGGTCGAGAAGAGCTTCATCGCGGCCGACATGTGTGGGTTGACACGCCCGTGAAGCTGGTCGCTCATGGCGCGCAGGCCGAAGGACTTTGTGACCCGGGTCTTCACGGCAAGGTCTGCGAGCCGCTGGCGCCACCGCTGATCGGCGGTGCAGCCCCGTTCGCGTGCCAAGCGCACCAAGCGGCCGAAGGACTGGTCGAAGCGCACCGATCCCGCGATTCCGGTGCGCTCGTTCACCAGCGCCGCCGTGACGATCTGCCAGCCCAGCCCCTCCGGCCCGAGGCGGTTCTCCAGCGGCACGCGAACGTCATGCAAGAAAACCTCGTTGAACTCACTGTCGCCTGTGATCTGGCGGATGGGCCGTACCGTGATCCCTTGGGACTTCATGTCGATCAGGAGCATGCTCAGCCCGGCCCACTTGGGACCCTCGGTCGCCGTACGCACCAGGACGAAATACCAGTCGGCAATGTGAGCCAGGGTCGTCCAGACCTTTTGGCCGTTCACCACGTAGTGGTCACCATCCCGCACGGCGCGACAGTGCACCGCTGCCAAGTCGCTGCCGGCTGCCGGCTCTGAATAGCCCGTAGCCCAGATCTCGTCGGCGGTGAGGATCGGTTCCAGGAAACGCCGCTTCTGGGCTTCAGTGCCGTAACGAATGATGGCAGGGCCGACCCACCAGACGGCCATGGCATTGATCGGGCCGGGGGCGTTGGCGCGCGCCAGCTCCTCGTTCAGGATCGCCTGCTCCATCGAAGACAGGTCCGCCCCACCGTAGGCGGCCGGCCAGCCGGCGCCGAGATATCCGGCCGCATAGAGACGCCGTTGCCATGCGCGCAGGGCTTCGATGTTGGTCCGCTCTGCAGGGCGGGGTGCGTTGGCCGCGATCCACCGGGCGACCGCTTGCCGAAACGCCTCTTCTTGCGGCGTGTAGTTCAGGTCCACGCGTCCCTCCGATGACCCGCTGTGGGTTGGGTGACCGCCGAGCCTAGGAAGGCGTCGCCCCCGCCAAGGGGCCTGCCGCGCCGCACGCCTAGCGCTCCCACACGACGTATTCGTCGAGTTCTTGGCCGTCGACGGTGATCGCGTAAGGGCCGGCGACACTCACGTCGCCGCGATATTTCTCCGGCGGCAGGTGCAGCCGGGCGCGATCACGCGCGATGGCTGCACGGGCATCTTCTTCAGTTGGTGGAGCGTGCCCGCGTTTGACGCGGACAACTGCGAGGGCCTGCGCGGTGCCACCGGACATGATGGGCTCAGTTCTATACGGCCCGCGGGCGCGCGGGTCAAGGCAGTACCGGCTGTTGGTGCTGGGTCACTTTCGGCTCATCGGGGGCCGTCGTGCCGAGTCTGGCCACCCCGCTGTCAGCCGGTCAGGACGCCCTCCGTTGCCGTGCTAGCGCGCTGATGGTTGTGCGCTTGGTATTGCGCCGCATGAATCCGGGAGCCAGCACACGGATGAGGTAGCCAGTGGCGATGAATTTGGGCACGGTGATCTCATGCTTGCCGTGCGCCAGTGCCGCGATGATTGCGTCGATCACCTTGTGGGGCTGGATCATCATCCGCTTCGCAACGGGGGGCATGCGCGCTAACGCCTCAGCGTCGAAGAATGGCGTGTCGATCGTGCCCGGGCACACGGTGAGGACATGGATGCCGGCATCCTCAACTTCGATCGAGAGGGCTTCCGCCAGACCGACTTGGGCGAACTTCGACGCCGCGTACGCGCTCTCTTCGGGCACACCGAGCTTGCCGGCGACGGAGGCCATGAACACGAGCCAGCCTGTGTGACGCGCGGCCATGTGTGGCAGGACCGCCTTGGTCCAGTACAGCGTGCCGAGAAAGTTCACCCGCAGCATCCGCTCCATGTCGTCGAGGTCCCAGTCCAGAAAGGGGCGGTGTCGGCCGTAGCCCGCGTTATTCACGAGAATGTCGATCGTGCCGAAGGTCCCCAGGGCTTGTTCGGCGGCGGCGAATACCTGGGTGCGCTCGGCGACATCGCATGGGAGCACCAAGGCGGCGCCCCCGCCCGCCTGTATTTCGTCTGCGACGCGACGGAGTGCAGCCTCCCGGCGAGCGACCAGGGCCACGCGGGCTCCTTCACGCGCGAAGCGCAAGGCCAGCAAGCGGCCCATGCCGCTGGAAGCCCCGGTTACCACTGCACTCTTGCCGCTATACGAGGTCAGATGCGCCATGAGTCTCCTCCGTGCGGGATCAGTGGTTGCAGCGCGGGAAAGCGGCCGGGCCGATGATCAGTTGAGCTCCTTGCTCGAGTAGCCGAGGATGCGGCGCGCAATGATCATCAGATTGATCTGTTGCGTTCCCTCGAAGATGTCGTTGATCTTGGCGTCACGCATCCATTTCTCGAGCAGATACTTGCGCGAGTAGCCGAGCGGGCCAAGGAGCTCGACGGCCTTCTGCGTGACCTGGGTCACTGCCAAGCCCGCCTTGGCCTTGGCCATTGAGGCCTCGAGGTTGTTGTGCATGCCCTGGTCCATCATCCAGCTGGCGCGCCACGTGAGCAGGCGGGCGGCCTGCAGGTTGGCCTCCATGTCCATGAAGTCGCGCTCGATGGCCGTGAGCTGCGTCGGGGCGACACCGTACCGAATCTGAACGCCCTCTTTCTCAAGCGTCTCGCGCACCAAGTCGACGGCGGCGCGGCCGATGCCGATGGCGCTGGCGGCCACGGCAGGGCGCGTAGCGTCAAACGTGGCCATGACCCCCTTGAAACCCTCGGTGCTCTTCTTCACCTCGGAGCTGCCCAGAATATTGTCGGCTGGAATGCGGCAGTCCTCGAAAACGATCATCGCTGTGTCCGAGGCTCGGATGCCGAGCTTGTTTTCGACCTTCGTGACAGTCATCCCGGGCGTGCCCCGTTCGACCACGAACGCCTTGATGCCGGCACGGCCAGCCGATTTATCGACGGTTGCCCAGACGACGACGAAGCCGTCGGATTTCTCGGCCGCCATCTGTCCGCTGGTGACAAAGATCTTGGTACCGTTGATCACCCACTGGTCCCCGTCGCGCACCGCGGTGGTGGTGATGGCGGCCGAATCCGAGCCGCAGCCCGGTTCCGTGATCGCCATGGCGCCCCACTTCGGCTCCCCTTCCCTAAACCGGGCGAGGAAGCGCTGCCGCTGTTCCGGGGTGCCGGCGGCCGCCACTGCGGCTCCGCCCAAGCCGGGGTTGGGGATCGAAAGATACAGTCCGGCATCACCCCACGAGAGTTCCTCGATGGTGACTGCGGACATCAGGTAGCGAAGGGACGGGCCGGCCTCCTTCTTCTTGCCGTCGCCGAACATGGCGGGCCCGGTTCGTGACACGGTCCACATCATGTTGAGGAAGTCCCAGGGCTTCTCGTGCTCACGTTCGTCGTACTCGCGTGAGATCGGCCGCATGGCCTGCTCCGCGAGCAAGTGGACCGTCTGCTTGGTCCGTTCGATTTCCGGCGACAGTTCAAAATCAATCATTGTGCCCTCCTGGTTACAGCATCACCAAACCTTCGAAGGTCGCGAAACCGCGGCCGTTGCGCAGCCACAGCTCCACCGGATGCTCGCGGATGTATCCGTGACCTCCGAGGACTTGCACGGCGCAATCGGTGACTTTCAAGACCATAGCGGCAGCATAATTCTTGGCCAGGTATGCCTCTCGGCTCGCGTCTTCGCCGCGATCGATCTTCCAGGCCGCCTCCCATGCCAGCAGGCGGGTGGCATCGATTTCCAGGGCCATTTCCGCCAGCATGAACGCGATGGCCTGCTTTTGTCCGATGGCAACGCCGAACGCCTTACGCTCCTTCGCATAATCGCGTGCGTACTCGAATGCGGCGCGCGCGACGCCGACGGCCATGGCTGCGAGTCCGACGCGCGCGTAGTTCATCAGTTTGGCAAAGTCAGCGCCCGCATCACCGCCGAGTCGGTTCGCTGTCGGCACCCGGCACTCGTCGAGGACGAGCTCGTAGGTCGCCAGTGCCCGCAGCCCCATGTTCTTCTCACGTTCGACAATGCGGAGCCCCGGGGCCCCCTTTTCGACCAGGAACCCGCTGATTCCCTCGTAACCCGGGCGGTCGCCGGTGCGCGCATAGACCAGCATATGCATGGCACTGTCCCCGAGCGGAACGAAACATTTCGCGCCCTTGAGGATGTAAGCGCCGTTTTCAGGCCGCGCCGTCGTGGTCAGCGCAGCGAGATCGAAGTTGAAACGCGGCTCCATCACCGCCGCCGCACCCGCGGTGAACTCCGCGCCGGTGTAAGTCTTGAGAACGCGTTCCTTCTGTTCCGCCGTTCCCATTTCCAACACCGGGTAGGCCACCAAGCGGGGTGCCAGCAGATGCAGCGCGATTGACAGATCCCCCCACGCCAGCTCTTCGGCGATCAGGGCACCCGTCACCGCGGAGCGGGCATCGCCGGCGCCGCCGTATGCCTCGGGGATGGCGGTCTGCACCAAGCCCAGCTCCCATCCTTGTTGCACGATGTCGCTCGGAATCGATGTGGTCTCGTCCGCCTCTCGCGCGCGTGGTCGAATCTGCTCCCGCGCGAAGGCGGCCACTGTGTCGCGAATGAGTTGTTGGTCTTCGCTTGGTTGGAAACTCACCATGGTCATTGCCTCCTTGTTCGTCGGTTCCCCGCGAGGCGGGGCGACGCGGTCCGGCGGGCTGCACGACCGGTGTCGGCCATACGGTTGCCCGCCGGCGTGGCAAGCCAACTCACATACTGCTCGATGAACGCGTCGATTGTCGCGGCCAAATCAAAACCTCTGGGATCCTGATAGTACTGGATTTCCGCCCCCATGATTGCGCCGGCGTACACTTCGGCGGCCACCGCCGGATCAACCTCGGGACGAAACTCGCCGCGGTGCTGGCCGCGGCGCACGATGTTGTGTAGGAACTCGCGGAAACGATGCATCATGTCGCGGAACGCGGCCGCCAAGCGGGGATTGGTGTCGAGCGACTCCACCATCAAGGTGACGATGAGCCGCCGGTGATTGCTCTTCGTCGCGTGGTTGAAGCACACCTGAGCCAGCTCACGCAGCGCCGCTGGCGTATCGGTGATCGGAGTCAGATCCGCAGTGACACGGCGCTCGAACTGCTCGATGCGGTTCTTCACTGCCGCGAACAGCAGCTCCTCCTTGTCCTTGAAGTGGTAATACAGGGCGCCTTTGGTCACACCGGCTGCCCTAGCGATGCGAGCGATCGACGTCGCTTGGAAGCCATAGCGTGCGAAGCAGTCGATGGCGACGTCCAGAAGGTCCCGGCGCGAGTGTCCGCGTCCGGGCCGCGTGGCCAGCTCCATACTAAACGTTTAGTATGCAAGGTCGCCTGTGTCAATACTTCCTTCGGCGACCTCTCGTGCGGGATGCCTGGGCATCCGGACGCATCGCACGCGCTGTGCGGCCCTCTCTCAGGCCGGAAAGCGTTCCGGCAGCCAGGCCACGATCTGCGACAGCGCTTCGGGTGCCCCGGTGCGCGCTTGCGTGCCCACGCCAAAGCCGTAATGGTCACCGGGCGCCGAGGCGAGCAGTTTGTCGTGCGCAGCCAACGCGTCGAAGGCGGCGCGGGCGTCCCCCGGGAAGATGGCGTTGTCCCCGCGGTAGTAGATGACCAGCGATGGGACCGTCACCTTCGTCGCGTTCCGCAGCACGTCCGCGTTGGATGAAAGTGCCGACCAGGTGCTCAACCACGCGCGCGGGGTTTGCACGCGCCCGAAGCCGAACTCCATGTAGTTCGTCAAGTCGGGCCGGTACGAGAACAGCGTCCCGGCGTCGCGCTCCGACGGGTCGAGCGACAGGTCCAACGCCCGCAGGTCGGCCTCGGTCCGATAGATGACCATGTATGGGCAGACGACCCCGGTGCGCAGCGCGTGGGCCTGTTCGTGCCAGGGCCGGCTCGAGAAGTTGCCGCGCGCGAGCGTCCGGCGTGCCGCTGCGTGCTGCTGCATACGCTGCCGGGCCATGTGATCGAGGCGCTCGACACGGGCACGTTGCGCGGCCCGGTAGCGCTCGACGAACGCGCCCTCGTAACGGCTCGACTGCGGCGGCTGGCGATAGCCGTTGTCCGGATTGAACGGGTCCAACGCGGGATCGCAGGACAGCGGATCACTCTCGTCCGTGACCGAGGGGTCAATCATCTGCATCAGGATCTTTCCCTCACCCAAGTGTGCGGCGAGGCTGATGTAGCCGTCGGCAGGTGGAAGGTCGAAGGTATTGAGATCGAGTGCATCGCCGGCGGGCGTGCGCGTCAGTCTCCCCGGCGGCGCCGTGCTCGCTTGTGCCTGGTAAAATGCGTACAGGGAACCGCCGCCGCTATTGCCGCAGACGACGACGTGGGTGAAACCGCGCCCGCGCAGGAATCGGATCCCGGCTGCGACGTCGAGCAGCAAGTTCTCATGCACGCACAGCTCGTCGTTGTTTAGCCAGCGACTGTTCTGGCCGAATGCGGCGTAGCCCGCTGTCAGCAGCGCGGGAATGGCGTAGTGACGGCTCATGTCCGCCTTGGGGTGCATGAAGCACACAACCGTCTTGTGGCGCCCGGTCGTGTACAGGATGCCACTGCTCAGTCCACCGTCGGCCGCCTCGAGCGCGACCGGCGCTTGGCGCACGGAGGGGTCTATCGCGGTGTATGAGACACACTTGTAGGGATTGTCGTAGCGCCCGAGCCTCATCATCTGTGCCATCGGCCCGCGGGGACGCGCTGGTGAGGGCCTCCGGCGCGGGTTGAGGGGCTCATGTCCGTGTCCCTACCACTGAGTGGGCCAGTGCGGATGCCAGGGGCGCTCGCGCTCGAAGGCGCGGGCGGCCTGCAGCACGAGATCGTCACGGTGGCGCGGGCCCACAATCTGCATCCCCATGGGCAAGCCGGCGCGTGACAGGCCGACACGCACGGTGGCCGCGGGGTGCCAGGATAGGTTGAACGGAATCGTGAATGATGCGACGCCAGCCAACACCTGCTTGCGGCCTTCCGTCTCGGCGGGAAACGGGCCTTTGGCGGGCGGCGGGTCATAGGGGACCGTCGGCGTGACCAACAGGTCTATGTGCTCGAACAGCTGTGCGCACCAGTCATTGAGGCGCGCCCGCAGTTGAGCCGCCTGACCCCACATCTCGGGCGTCATCTGCCAGCCGTACCGTATGCCGGCAATGAACCCCCGCCCGAACTCTGTCTCGTGTTCGGGGAGCAGCGCGTAGAGGTGCGAAGCAAGCTCGAACGCGCCGAGGAGACCCCAGTCACGACCCAGCTGTGGCGGGCCGCCGGGAATGTCCTGCACCCGGTGACCGAGCGTTTCGAAGACGCGGACTGCCGCGTCGACGGCGGCGGCGACCTCCGACTGCACCACCGCGTAGCCGAGGTCCGGCGAGTAGCCGATTCGCAGCCCCGCGGGAAGCGACTGGTGGACCGCCTCGAGGTAGGAGATGCCCGGATGCGGGAGACTGTTGGGATCGTATGGCGACGTGCCCACCACTTGGTCGAGGAACAGGGCAGCATCTTCCACGGTCTTGGTCAGCGGGCCGTAGACTGACGTGTCCTGGTAGTCCCAGTACTCGAACGGCCCGCGCGGCACGCGCCCGAAGGACGTCTTGAGCCCGAACGCGCCGGTGAAGCTCGCCGGAATCCGAATCGAGCCGCCGCCGTCACTCGCCGTCACGACAGGCAGGACGCAGGCGGTCAGAGCCGCCGCGGATCCGCCGCTCGAGCCTCCCGGGGTGCGCGCCAAGTTCCAGGGCGATCGCGTCACACCGTAGACGAGGTTCTTGGTGATTGCGGTATACCCGAACTCCGGGGCGTTGGTTTTGCCCAGGACGATGGCCCCGGCCGCCCGCAGGCGTTCCACCTGCGTGGAATCGCGGCGGGCGACGCGGTCACGAAACGGCAGCGACCCCTGTGAGGTCACCAGTCCTTCCGCATCTTCGAGATCCTTGACGCCCAGCGGAATGCCCTCGAGAGGTCGCGCTTCGCCGCGTGCGATGCGTTCTTCCGCTGCACGTGCGTCGCGGCGCAGTGCGTCGACGTCCCGCAACGCCACGACCGCGTTCAGATCCGGGTGGGTCGCTTCGGTCCGGGCCAGCACCGCGTCGAGCAACTCAAGCGGCGATGCCGTGCGGGCGCGCAACGCTTGGGACAACTCCACCAGGGTGAGGCCGAGTAAGTCGTTCATCACACCTCCTCGCCGAGTCCGGCGTACTACGATTCCACACCTGACGGCAACGGCTCGGCGCGCGTGCCCGGCGGCATGGGCCGGCCGAGTGGGACGCGGGCCCCCGCAATCGCATCGAGATCAGGCGCGGTCGGCGGCGGTTAGCGCATCGATGCGCTTAAAGTAGTCGGCGAGGGCCGGGCGGCCTCGCAGCAAGCGCTGGCCAACGGTGGAATCCCCCACGCACTCGGCCTGGACGGCAATCGCGATGTCGGCGAGGCTGAGGGAGCTGCCGACGACGAAACCCGTCCTGCGCTGGAGGTCTTCAACCGCGCCGAGCAGGCGCTCGATGTCATCGGCCAGCTGCCGCGACGACTTGCGGCCCGTTCCCTGCGCCGTAGTCGTCGTCTGCAGCGCCTCACGTACCATGGTGGCCATCACGTCCCGCGTCTCCTGCGGGACCCCCGGCAGCAGCTTCCCGACGTTGGCGTCGAAATCGTCTCCGGCGAACCGGGTGCTCATCTCGTAGAAGTACAGCGATTCGTCGGCCCAGTCCTCGAGGACGAGGACCTGGGCACGTTGCACGGGGTCAGTGGGAATCAGGGGCGGCGTTGGGTAGTGCCGTTCCAGCTCGAGTGCGATGTCGGTGGAATCCGGAATCCAGGTCCCGTTGATCTCCAAGATCGGCAGCTTGCCGGCCGGGTTTTTGTCCTTGATCGAGGCGACCTCAGCGAGGGGCCATTCGTGGATGGCAAACTCCAGCCCTTTGTAGTGCAGCACACGCCGGATCTTGTCGCAGAATGGCGAAGCGGCAAATTGGTGCAGTGTGAGCATCGCGTTCTCCCGACCGTCTCGACCACCCCCGGGGGTGCGGCCGTCTGCTTCACAGCGTCAGCTGTTCACTGCGCTGCTTGGCCTTCCAGAAGAGCATCTCGGCGCCCTGTTCAAAGAACTGGAATCGCTGGTCGGTGGTCTGCCCGACGTGGTAGCGGTAGTAGATCTGCTGCAGGACCACCGCGATTTTGAAGATGCCGAAGACGTAGTAATAGGGCACGTTGCTGACGTCGATGCCCCGTCGCTTGCCGTACCGTTCGACGGCGGCGCGCCGCGTGAGGAAACCCGGCACGGTGGACGGCATGCCCACCTCGCCCTGGCCGGGGGACCCTTCGCTCGCCTCGATCCAGGCGGACAGCAGCGTGCCAAGATCGGCAAACGGATCCCCAAGCGTGCACATATCCCAGTCGAACACGGCCTCGCAGCGTCCCGCGTCGCGGGCGTCGAGCATCATGTTGTCGAGCCGCCAATCGTTGTGCAGCAGGGTGGGCGCCGGCGAGGGGGGCAGGTGATCGCGGAGCCACTGCGCCAGCTCCGCGACGGTCGGCACCTCTTTGGTCTTGGCGCGCTCGTAGCGTGCGGTCCAGCCATCGATCTGACGGCGCATGAACCCGGCGGGCTTACCGAGATCACCAAGGCCGACGGCGCGCGGGTCGACGTCGTGGAGATCGGCGAGGGTGTCGACCAGCACTTCACTGATCCGGCGGTTGATGGTGGGGTCCCGTCCCCCTCCGAATTCGGGCGGCACGGTGCGGCGCACGACGATTCCCCGGCGGCGTTCCATGACGAAGAACGGCGCGCCGATGATCGCCGGATCGGCGCAGTACAGGTACGCGCGCGGGGCGGGCCGGTAGCCGGCATACAGCACCGAGAGCACGCGGTACTCGCGTGCCATGTCGTGCGACGTCGGCGCCACCGGGCCGAGCGGCGGGCGCCGCAGGACGTACTCGGCGTCGCCGTAGCGTAACAGGTACGTGAGATTCGCGTGACCGCCGGCGAACTGGACTATCTCTAGTGGCCGGTCGCTGCCACGGGGTAGTTTGCCTGTCAGGTAGGCGGCGAGCTTGGCTTGGTCGAAGTCCTCGCCGTCACGAATCGGGATGGTTTCGGGTGGTTCAGCCGTTGGTGTCGGTTGCGGTTCAGCCATGGTTGCTCGCAAGTTCGAACGCGCGGTCTTCCGCTAGCGCTTGCCCTCATACTGCGCCAGGATGCGGCGCGCAACGACCATCTTGTGGACTTCGTCCGGGCCGTCGTAGATGCGCGCGAGGCGGGCCTGACGGTAGAACATCGAGAGGGGATGGTCTTCGGTCACGCCGGCGGCGCCGAACACTTGGATTGCCTTGTCGACGACGCTGTGTAGGACTCGGGCACCGAAGAACTTGATCAGCGATATTTCTTCGCGGGCGTCACGGGCACCGGCCGTGTCGATCTTCCACGCGGCGTGCAGGGTCATGAGCCGCGCGGCGTGGATGTCAGCGCGCGCCTCGGCGATCCAGTCCTGGATGTTGGCCTTGCGCGCCAGTGGGCTGCCGAACATCTCGCGCTGCGTGGCGTAACGGCACATCAGCTCGAAGGCCCGCTGCGCTACGCCCAGCCACCGCATGCAGTGATGGATGCGGCCGGGGCCGAGGCGCTCCTG
Organism: Binatia bacterium; assembly: GCA_046757585.1. Taxonomy (GTDB): domain Bacteria; phylum Desulfobacterota; class Binatia; order HRBIN30; family HRBIN30; genus JBHHYR01. The sequence goes on from JBHHYR010000027.1 coordinate 26,294, forward strand.
CGCGATCACGAAGCCCATGCCCTCCCCGCCGAGCCGGTTGGTTACGGGGACACGGCAGTCCTCGTACCAGATCTCGGCGTGGTGATTGTCGTAGTCGCCCATCACTGGGATGCCGCGCGCGATCTTGAAGCCCGGTGTGTTGGCCGGCACGATGATCTGGCTGAAGCGCAGGTAGGGATTCTGCTGCTCGGGGTTGGTCAAAGCCATCACGATGGCGAACGAGGCCCCGTGCGCCCCGCTGGTAAACCACTTGTGGCCATTGATGACGTAGTCGTCCCCGTCGCGTGTCGCGGTGGTTCGGAGCAAACGTGGATCCGAACCGGCGACTTCCGGCTCGGTCATCGAGAAGCAGCTGCGAATCTCGCCGTCGACCAGCGGCTGGAGCCAACGCTGTTTCTGCTCGTCCGTTCCGAAACGCCAGAGGATCTCGGCGTTGCCCGAATCGGGGGCCTGTGAACCCATACACACTGGGGCCACGGGGCAGCGCCCCAGGATTTCGTTCACAAACACGTAGTGCATGAACGGTAGTCCCGCACCACCTGCTTCCTTCGGAAGATGGAACGCCCAGTACCTGGCCTCTTTCGCCTTCGCCTGCACCGCTTTGATCGCGGGCGGATACGCGGGCCCGGCCACCTCCATCGTCCAGCGCTCGTGCGTGCGCTCGAGCGGGTACACGTAGCGATCCATGAAGCCGTGAATGTGTGCACACAGCTCATCGACCTCGGGGGGCACGGCGAAATCCATCGGCTCTCCTCCTTGCGGGTATCCTTCGGTGACCATAGGCCCCAATCGACGTGCGCCGCAAGGCTCGCGCGGGGTGAGCCGAAGGGTGCACCCGCGCAGTCGGGTGGCTGGGCGCCGGCCCCTGGTCGGACGCGGTCGCGTCTGGCGGCGCGGAGCCTGACGCCGGCTTGCAACGCACGCCCCTGGGCGATACACGGAACACATTTCGGCACAGGAGGCGTACGATGGGGAAAGGAAATCGAGCATTTGTAATCGGCGTCGGCATGACGAAGTTCGAACGGTGCGACCGGGATGCGCGGGAGCTGGGCCAGGAAGCGGCCACGATGGCCCTGCAAGACGCGGGTATCGAGTATGCCAAGATCGAGCAGGGGTTCTGTGGCTATGTCAGCGGCATGAGCACACTGGGGCAGCAGACCTTGTACGGGATCGGCATGACCGGGATCCCCGTGTACAACGTCAACAACAACTGCTCCACCGGGTCCACAGCACTCTACATGGCTTACAACGCTATCCGGTTCGGCCAGAACGACGCGGTCCTGGCGCTCGGCTTCGAGAAGATGCAAAAGGGCCCGCTCGAAAACCAGCTCCCTGGTTTGGAGAAGCTCAAGGCGGAGAGCGAGAAGGAAAAGAAGCCCCCTATCGCTGCCCGCATGTTCGGCGATGCCGGCCGCGACCATATGGAGAAGTACGGTACCAAGAAGGAAACCTTTGCCAAGATCGCCGTGAAGAATCACCGGCACTCGGTCCACAACCCGCGGGCGCAGTACCGAGACGCCTGTTCGCTCGAGGAGGTGCTCGCCGCACGCATGGTCTACGATCCGTTGACGCTGTTGCAATGCTGCCCGACCAGCGACGGCGCGGCGGCTGCGGTCGTCGTCTCCGAAGCATATCTGCGTGCCCATCCGCATCCGGGAGCGATTGAGATTCTTGGCATGGCGATGGCCACCGATCGGGCGGAGGACTTCGCGCGCGGCCCCATCGGCATGATCGGTGTCGGCATGACCGAGCGGGCGTCGCGGGCCGTCTACGACCAGAGCGGCCTGGGCCCGAAAGATGTCCAGGTCATCGAGCTGCACGATTGCTTCAGCAGCAACGAGCTGATCACCTACGAGGGGCTCGGCCTCTGCAGCGACGGCGAGGGCGAGAAGCTGGTCGAAGATGAGGCCTGTACCTACGGCGGGCGCTGGGTGGTCAACCCGTCGGGCGGGCTGCTTTCAAAGGGTCACCCCCTGGGAGCCACCGGCCTCGCCCAGTGCGCCGAGCTGACCTGGCAGCTGCGGGGCCAGGCTGAGCAGCGCCAAGTCGAAGACGTCAAGGTCGCGCTGCAGCACAACCTGGGCCTCGGCGGCGCATGCGTGGTCACGATGTACGCGCGGGCATAAGGCCGGGCGTCTGTCGGAGCAAACCGGTTCGCGCCCTTTCCTGACCGGCGCCTACCTGGCCCCGCCCCGCTGGCGAAGGTTGCGCAGGACGTAGTGCAGTATGCCGCCGTGGCGGTAGTACTCGACCTCATCGGCGGTGTCGATCCGGCAGAGCAGAGGAACGGTCTGCGCCGAGCCGTCAGCACGCACGATTCGGGCAGTGAGGTCCATGAAGGGCCGGATGCCTGCCTTGATGCCGGTGATGTCGAAGACTTCGCTCCCATCGAGCCGCAAGCTCTTGCGGGTCACTCCGTCCTGGAACTGCAGGGGCAGCACTCCCATGCCCACCAGGTTGGCGCGGTGGATGCGCTCGAAACTTTCGGCAATGACGGCCGTGACCCCCAGCAGCCGCGTCCCCTTCGCTGCCCAGTCGCGTGAGGAGCCGGTGCCGTATTCCTTGCCAGCAACCACGACAAGCGGCACGCCCTCACGCTGGTACCGCATTGCGGCGTCGTAGATGGTCATCTCCGTTCCCTCCGGCATGTGCCGCGTGACGCCCCCCACGGTGCCGGGGGCCATCTCATTGCGGAGGCGGATGTTGGCGAAGGTGCCCCGCATCATCA
>JBHHYR010000028.1:0-28479 GCA_046757585.1 Binatia bacterium
AAGGTCCAGCTGGTCCTCGGCCATTTCCTCAGCGGCATGGGCGGTCATGTCGTCGTTGCCGCCGTTCGGAGGTGAGGTGGAGGGGTCCAGCGCGCTTTGACCGCCCGCGGCGGCTCTGCTACTGGGAAGCCCATGGCGATCACGCTCACCCCGGATCTCCAAGACTTGGTGGAAGAGAAGCTGCGATCGGGGCAGTATCCGACAGCCAGCGACGTTCTCCGCGTCGCGCTCCAGCTCCTCGATGAACGTGACCGGGTGTACCGTGCGCGTCTCGACGAGCTCAGGGCTGAGATCCGAAAGGGTCTGGACAGCGGGGAGCCGATGGAGGCCGGCACCCTCCTCGCCGAATTGCACGCGAAGGGCTAGGCGCGCAAGCTGCACGCAGAATGAGCCGCCTGTCCTTTCGGCCGGCTGCCGCCGGTGACTTGGAAAGGATCTGGGACTACGTGGTGGAACGGGACGAAACCGCCGCGGAGCGATTGATCGCGACGATCTGAGAGGCCTGTGTGTTGTTGTCCCGCTCGCCCCTGATCGGACGCAGCCGGGAAGAACTCGCCACCGGGGTCTACCATCGGATTTGGACAATGGACTTAAGGGGGAGCGGTAGAAGGCCGCGGAAGGGATGAGGCACGTTGTAGAGGTTGCCTATGGGCCACGGAGTTCCGCGTTGTCACAGGGGGCCCGTGTGGTAGTAAGAGGGACGTTCCTGAGTTGCTAAGTGCCAGTGCCTCAAGCGCTCACCCATACCCGTCGACTCCTGTCGTGCACCGATGACGTGCTGTGGCTGGTCGTGGCGCTGGTTCAGCGCACGCCGCGCTTGCACGCACGTAGATGCGCAACGGTAAGGGGAACAGGACCGAAACAAGAACGGCGCGGGGGTGGGCCAATTTTAGAGCGTTGAAAGGGTCAGTTTCCGCGGGCGATGCTGGCAGTCCGTGACCGCGGTCGCCGGAGACGGGACTTATGTCCTTTCTTCCGCCGCATGCGCTTCTGGCAGCCGACGAAGCAGAAGTCGCCCCCCCAGGTCCAGGAGCACCAACTCCAGGTGGCAGACCAGTGCCTCTTCCAGATCGCTCTCGGAGTACTGGTCCTCGAGACCGGGAAACTCCAGGACGTACGCGTCCCCGACCTCCTCTTCGGCCGTCGCGAGGTTCACGGCCTGGGTTTGCGCGCCCTTGGTGGGCATGGCGGCCTTGTCCCGCGACAAAGCGGTCCGTTCGTAGAACTGGGACTGGATCTGGCGGACCGACCAGCCGCTGCGAAGCACCTCGGCCTCGTAGAACCGCCGCGCGTGTTGGTTCTTGACGCTAAGGAAGGTGGACGTGGGCCGACCAGGGAAGGGGGAAACGGGCGGCCAGGCCGGTGAGGGTGTTGCCTTCAGCGCCCTGGGCGGAAACGCGAGGCGCTGTCTGGCGAATGTGCACGGCAAGCAAGAAGGAGTGAAGATTCGCCGGAGGGTGTTTGGCGAATCGTGTCGGGCGAGTAGAGGAGATAGAGCTGGCGGATCAATGCCTCCCCGAGGTCCGCTTCCCGCGTACTCGTCGCGCAGGCCGAGAAACTCTAATGCGCAGGGATCTTTCAGTTCTTCTTCAACTGGGACGGCATCGTCGGGCCGGGCGCGCCCGCGTATTCTGTCCCATCTGGAAAAACGCGTGGATGAGCTTCAACCCTCGCTACAGGATCCGACTCTACCACAATGTGGCAGGGCAACGCATCCTCCTCTGTGACATTCAAGAGCAGGGCACGGACTCCGTAGTCTTCGATCATCTCCCCGTGCGCTGCCGCGTCTTCCAGATCCTTGGCCGTGAGCCCGTCCTTTCGAGCCTCGACCAACGCGTGGTCCGTTTTCTTCCGTTCCGGGGTGGTGGTGAACGAGGGAGTGCGCCCGGTTGGAACCCGAGAGACCTACAATTTGAAGAAATCACAGACCAGTGCGCTCGCTGCGGCCAATACCGCCGGAAGACTGAGCCCAGCGATGCTTCCCTCGATCGGTAGTCTGCCTCGATCGTACCGCCGTACTTCTCTTTTGCTGCGTTCCTCATTGAGCTCAGGAGTGCGGTGGCGGAAAATTGTAATCGAGTGCTGCTCTCAGATACTCTCCCAGCTCATGCCAACGGTGCTGCGACTTGGCCCATATCGGTTCCTCTTCTATACTAGTGACCGCGATGAACCTCCCCACGTGCATGCGGAGCGCGACGACAACATCGCTAAGTTCTGGCTCGATCCAGTCCGGCTTCAGCGCAGCGGGGGATTCCGGCGGGCCGAGATCCAGCGGATTCAGCGGCTCGTCGAACAGCATCGCGAGCAGTTACTGAGGAGTTGGAATGAATACTTCAACGATTGAGCCGCAAGAGGCGCGAGCTCTTCAGGTCAGCGTAAAGGACGACGAGCTTGCGGTCGACCTTGTTGACGGTCGAACCGTGGTGGTCCCCCTCGCTTGGTATCCACGGCTTCTCCATGGCACACGCCACGAGCGCAATCGTTGGCGCCTGATTGGTCGCGGAGTGGGCATTCACTGGCCGGATTTGGACGAAGACATCAGCGTGGAAGGACTCTTGGCAGGACGACCTTCCGGTGAGAGCCAGCGTTCGTTGAAGCGATGGCTGGACGCTCGCGAATCGGCACGGGCGAACAAGCGCATGCCGCCGACGCGCAAGCGGCATGCGCGCGGCTGATGCGCATAGCGATCGCCAGCACCGGGGGTCCGAGCCTTTGCTGGACAGGTCGGCGCATGCGCGCTACGGAGAAGCTATGAAGGTTGCAACCGGTAAGGTCGTATCGGGCAAGATTGTCGTCGACGGGCGTGAGGGGGTCGCGCCTGGACAATGGACTTAAGGGGGGCGGTGGAAGGCCGGGGACGCGATGAGGCACGGAGTTCCGAGTTGTCACGGGGCCCGTGTGGTGGCAAGAGGGACGTTCCTGGGTTGCGAAGTGCAGGAGCCTCAGGCGCTCCCCCATACCTGTCGAATTCTGTCGTTCAGCGATGACGTGCGGTGGCCGGTGGCACTGCTGGTTCAGCACGCGCCGCGCTGGCACGCCTGCAGATCCGCAACGGCGGGGAGCACGGGACCGAAACAAGAACGGCGCGGCGGCTGGGCCAATTTTAGAGCGTTGCAAGGGTCAGGTTCGCCCGGGGGCGATGTGCGGGCAGTCCTTGGCCTCCGTCGTCGCAAATGGGACTTCTCCGCTTTCTTCCGCCTGTGGTTCCTTGTGGAAGCGCAACGTGTCGACGTGGGCACGGCCCCGCAAATCCGTTCCCGGGATGGTCAGTAGGCGGTGTATCTCTCGGCGTCATCAGGCGTGGTACTTCCCACATCGGTCGACTGACCGAGAGGTAGGATCCTGTAGCCGACGACAAGTCCGACTGCCCCTGCAGCCGCGGAGGCAGTTAGCACGGCAAGCTTGGCGACCGCCGATATGGACGCGTCGAGGAACGCCAGCGTGCCGATGAACAACGCCATCGTGAAGCCAATGCCAGCGACGCAGCCAACTACCAGCACGCCGCCCCAGGACACGCCTCGCGGCAACGACGCGAGACCGAGACGAACGGCTAGCCAACTGAAGGCGACGATCCCGAGCGGCTTGCCGACGACCAGACCCAGGCCAACTCCCAGGGCGACGTTCGTCGCCTCGGATAACCCCTCGCCTAGGCCGCCAAGGGCAACGCCCGCATTCGCGAGGGCAAAGAGCGGCATGATCCCGAAAGCGACCCACGGATGCAGCGCGGCCTCGATGTACGTCACTGGTGGGATCGCCTCGCGCCGTGCGACGTTGATTCGCTGGAGCTCAGGAAGCGGGTCGCGCGGGCCCTTCTCCGAAGCGACATTCCTGCGCAGGCCGTCGAGCGCTAGCTCCGTTTCTGCCAGCAGGCCTTCATGGCCGAACCACGATCGCGCTGGGGTCAGCAGGCCGAGGATCACGCCCGCGATCGTCGGGTGAATTCCTGCGTCCAGCATCCCTCCCCAAACCAAGATGCCCGGCGCAACATAGATGAACGGGTTGCGCAGTCCGACTCGCTGCATGACAAGAACTGTTACGACCCCAAGCCCGACCATCGCGAGGCCGCTCACCGCGACTCCGGAGGAGTAGAACAACGCAATGACGAGGATGGCGCCAATGTCGTCGATGATCGCCAAAGCGAGGAGCAGCACACGCAACGCCGCTGGCACGCGCCGGCCGAGCAGCGCGAGGACTCCGACGGCGAAGGCGATGTCGGTGGCCATCGGAACCCCCCAGCCACTGACCGCGGGGGATCCGGCATTGAGCGAAATGTAGATCGCCGCCGGCACGAGCATCCCGCCGAGCGCTGCGGTCACGGGCAGCGCGGCGCGCCGAGGCTCGGAGAGCTCGCCCTCGAACAGCTCGCGCCGAACCTCGAGCCCGACGACAAAGAAGAAGACCACCATCAGGATCTCGTTGATCCAGAAGTGGACCGTTCGGGTGAAAGCATGCTCGCCGAACCCAATTGAGATGGGCGTGTGCAGCAGGTGCTCGTAGGTTGGTGCCCACGGCGAGTTCGCCCAGAGAAGGGCGATCACAGCGGCGACCAACAGGAGGATCCCGCCCGACGCTTCCACACGAAGGAACTTCTCCAGCGGACGCGCGAGCCTGCGGGCAAGCCGGTGGGCTCGAGGAGACGCTTCGGGCGGGAGACTTTCGGGACTGTTGCCTTTACCCGTCATTCCGTAACAGGACCACCTTCCTTACCAACCCGGGCAACTCAGGAGCACGACGGGCCAGATCGCTCCTCTGGACGGTCGTCGATGTTTCTGAGCACCCGATCGACGATGGCATCGTCCTGGAGGAAGACCAGCTCAGTCACCGCCCATCCCGTAGCCACATTATCGTTGGCGTGGGTCGCCACCGCGTCCCATGCATCATGAGCCTGGCACCCCTGGCCAAAGGTCCAGGCCCCACCTCGACGCAGCGATGGCGACGAGCGCCAGCCCCTCGAGTCGCGACACGCGCCAGCCGGTGCGCATGAACAACAGCACGAGGAACACCATCCCGCACAGCGCGGCAAGGGAGATGCGTGCCATGACATCGATCTCCACCGGGCGAAGCATGCCAGCAAGCCCGAGCACCCCGAGGAGGTTGAAGATGTCGCTTCCGATGACGTTTCCCGCGCTGACCGCGTAGCGCCCCTTGAGGACGCCGGCCAGACTCGTGGCCAACTCGGGCGCCGAGGTTCCCGCGGCAACGATCGTCACGCCGATGATCCACTCGCTCACTCCCAAGTCCCTCGCAATGACCGTGGCCGAGTCGACGAGGAGACGGGAGCCCCCCACGATGCATAGGAGCCCGACGAACAGCAGCGCGCCGTCTCTCTGCGTGGAGGACCGCGCACGGCCGATTTGACCATGGTCTCTCAGCCCATCGGTGTGCGCGGAGACGTAGCGCTGCTTGAACAGGAACGCGAGGTAGAGGCCGAGTAGCACGAACAGTAGCGCGCCGTCATAGCGGTCCAGCCGCAGATCCCACCCGATAAGAGCGAGGATGAGAAGCGTGGCGCCTCCGAGGACGGTGCCGTCGCGCCGGAGTAAGGTAGGGCTCGTCGGGATAGCGCGAACAAGTGCACAACCGCCCAGGATGAATCCGAGGTTGAAGATGTTGGATCCGACGATGTTGCCGACCGAGATGTTCCCCTGACCTTTGAAAGCAGCGGTCAGCGTGACCGCGAACTCGGGCGCCGACGTGCCGAGGGCTACCACGGTCAGGCCGATGATGAGCTCGGAGACGCCCAATCGCTTCGCAATGCGGGATGCGGACTCGACGACCCAGTGCGCGCCAACTCCGACCACAAGGATGGTCACAATCACGATGAGGCCGTTTGCCCCAAGGGACAGCCTGCCAATGTCGAAGAACTCACTCATACAGCTGTCCACGTAGCGGGAGGGCGAGCACTCATGGTTCGCATGATTCCCATGATTCCTCAGTTGCACCGCTTGCGCCGTAGCGCATGTTGAACATGTCGACGAGCAATGAAAAGCCCGTCGCGAAGTGGAGGTACCGCATCGCTAGGGCTCCCGGTCAGGGTGCCGACCAGCGAGGTTGAGGCAAGTAATGGCCTTCACCCGCTATCGTCCTCGCCAGATCGGATGGCATCACCTCCCGCACCTTGTCTCGACAGTCGATGTGACGGCCTGGGATCTGCGACCCCACGAGCGCGTTCACAGCTCCTCCGTCGGAGGTTCGGACGTCGGGAGTGCTCGCTCTACCGTGAACGCACGGTCGAGCCGACGAGCGATGATGCGACCGACCCGGTCTGCGGCACGGTCGATCGCTGCGTAGATGTCGGAATCAATCTGCTCGACGAGAACTTCTCGCAGACCGCACAGACCGACCCTCACGCGACTGGTCTTGTCCAGACCTCCTTTGGGTCCATTCTCGTCGCCAAGCGCGATGCGAACATGCTCGATGCGCCCAGAAAAGCGACCCAGTGCGAAGCGCATGCGCCTGTCGACATGGCTGCGAATGGCTCCAGTCAGCGTGAATCCCCCTGCCACAATGCTAATCTGCATGACCAGCTCCGAAACGACGTTGTCTAAGTACCATGCGACACTGCTTTCTGTCTATTCGAATATCTAATAGAGTTCCTTCGTTAATCTCGAATGTTAGGGGAGCAGAATGGAAAGCTTGAACTACCACCACCTTCGCTATTTCTGGGCGGTCGCCCGCGCTGGAAACCTCACCCGCGCCGCCGGCCGACCTTCACCTGACGCCGCAGACGGTGAGCACGCAAATCAAGGACCTCGAGCAAGCCTTGGGCGAGAGCCTGTTCAGCCGCTCCGGCAGACGCCTCGTCCTCACTGACGTCGGCCAAGTCGTCTACCGATACGCCGACGAGATCTTCTCGATCGGGAAAGAGCTCGTGGAGATGCTCGCGGGCCAGCCTGTTGGCCAGGCGTTGCGGCTGGTTGTGGGAGTAGCCGACGTGCTACCGAAACTCGTTGCCCACCGCCTCATTGAGCCAGCGACGACCCTGGAGGAGCCCGTCCGCCTTGTGTGCCGCGAAACCGGGCTGCAGAGCCTGCTTGGTGATCTCGCGACACATCGCGTCGACGTCGTTCTGCCCGACGCTCCGATCCCACCGTCGATCAAGATTCGAGCCTTCAACCACTTGCTCCATGAGTGTGGCGTGACGTTCATGGCGAGCTCGCGTCTGGCTCCGCGCTATCGGAGCAGATTCCCCGGCTCTCTGGATGGCGCGCCCGTTCTACTGCCGACTGAAGGCACTACGTTGCGAGGAGGGGGAACCTCGCGCGGAATACGTCATCGTACTTGTGAAAAGCAGTACTTAGTTGCTGTACAGGGGCCTCAGGCGCTCACCCGTACCGATCGAGATCTGTCGTCCGGACCGAGGAACGTGGGTCCGGTCGTTCTGTAACTCCGGTTGTGAGCACCATTGACGTGACAGCAATGTCAGTGTTCGGCAACGGAAACGTGCGGTCGAGCTACCTGCGTCCGCTACGTTCGAGCGGGACCCGAAGTGTGGTATGGTGAATACCAGTTCAGGAGGACAGCTGCGATGTTGGTGCGCAATCAGGAAGAGGTTGAGACCGTGACCTACAGTGAGGACGCGAAAGGGGTCGAGATGCGCCCCCTGATTACCGAACGTGAAGGCGCACCCCGGTTTGCAATGCGCGTGTTCACGCTCCACCCGGAAGGATACACCCCGTATCACGCGCATGACTGGGAGCACGAGGTCTATGTGCTCGATGGTACCGGCAGTGTCCGCAGCAAGGATGGACAGCGCCCGCTACGGGGCGGCGACTCCGTGTTTCTCGCACCGCGTGAGGAGCATCAATTCCGCGCCGGCGCCGAGGGACTGCGGTTCATCTGCTGCGTCCCGCACCACTAACCACTCGCAATTATTGACTATCTGACTATCGGCAAACTGCCTCTACGTCGTGTACCGCGTGACGAGTTCCGGCGTCAGCTGGCGCTCGCGGATCAGGTCGGCGAAGAAGTATGCGCTCGGCCGCGGCGCGCGGGTGAGGGTCGTGCGGTCGACGGCGATCAGACCGAACTTTGGTCCGTAGCCGAAGTTCCACTCGAAGTTGTCCATGGTGCACCAGTAGAAGTAGCCACGTACGTCGGCACCGGCGCGGCGAGCCGCATCGACGGCAGTGAGGTGATCGGCGATGAAACGGACGCGAAGCCGGTCATCGTCGCATGCCATGCCATTCTCGGTGACATAGACCGGCAACCCGGTCGCGGCCGCACGCTGCAGCTGCGGCGCGAAGCCCTCGGGGTACACCTCCCACCCCATCTGACTGAGCGTGCGGTCAAAGTCGGGCATGGCGGGGCCCCCGCTGACGGCGTCGTACCGCATCCGCGAGTAGTACTGTACCCCGACGAAATCCGATGCGGTCTGCAACCCTGCAAGCTCCTCCGGCGCCCGGCCCGGATAACGAAACACCCCCGTGCGCAGCGCCTCGAACGACACACCGTTGGTTTCCGCATCGCGCCGCAGGGCGAGGGCGCGATCCGCCTCGGAGGCGGGCCGGTACGGTTCGTGGGCCTGCACGGCCAGGGTGATGCCCACGAACGGGGAGCGCCGCGCGTGCTCCCGCAACGCTTCGGCAGCCGCCGCGTGAGCACGAAACAGGTTGGCGAGCACGTCGGCGGCGACCGCGGGTTCGGTTCGCCGCGGCGGGAAGTAGCCGAAACGGTACCCCATCTCGGCGTGCACCGTCGGCTCGTTGATGGTGCACCAGCGGTCCACCAGATCGCCGCACGCCCGGGCGACGCGTTCGACGAATCGCCGAAAGGCTGGAACGTTCGCAGCGCGCGAAAATCCGCCCCGCTCGGCAAACCACCGCGGCAGGGTGAAGTGGTGCAGGGTCACCCACGGCTCGATGGCGAGCTCGCGTAAGGTGCCTAGCACGGCGCGGTAGTGGTCGATCTCCGTCGCATCGATGCGTCCTTCTTCCGGCTCGATGCGACTCCACTCGATGGACAACCGGTGCGCCGGTTGGCCCAGCCGCTGAATGAGCCGGAAATCATCGCCGAAACGGTGATAGTGATCACACGCGATCCCGGACGGTTCGAAGGCGTTGGTCTCCGCTGCCAGCTCGTGCGCCCACCAGTCATTGTGGATGTTGTTCCCCTCGACCTGATGCGCCGCGCCGGCGCTGCCGAACACGAAATCACGCGGAAACTCGATTACACCGTCAGGCATTGGAACCTCCGACACCAACAAGCTTGCCGGCCCGGCCGCCCGGAGGGGGACCCGCCGCGAAGCACGATCACGAGAACGGACAGGGCGGGTCGCCGTGCAAATCCGAGGTCGCTGCTCTCCGTTACCTTATTCGACTTCGTCCTGCAGCTCGAAGAAGGCATCGATGGTCCCCACCAGCTGCTTTTTGATCTGCGCCACCGACCCTTCGAGGACGTGAAAGGTGATCCGCCCGCGGCGCCCGTCGGCCATGAGCACCTCGCCCCGACCGACCTTGGCTAGGGTGCCAGGCTCGAACAACCGCATGGCGTACACGAGGATTCGCTTACGACCCTTGCCTTGTATCAGTTTGAGCCTTGCCATCACGCCTCCCCCGGGCAGATCAACACGCTGGTTTCGCCAGCGATTCGTCGAGGCATCCCACCGCTGCCCCCCCTTTGCCGGTCACCGGATCCAGCTCAGAATAGGCGGTAACAGACCCCACAGCTACGGGCGGACAGCTGCCGTCCCGTAGCACGATTCGGCGGACGTGCAAAGAAGCGCCAGCGCCCGACGGGGATCGCCCGGCGCAACAGGCGCCCGCCACTGAATGTGCGACTGGATCCTCCACGGGGTCGGCCCGCCGTCGGGGAGCTGGCGGTCAGGAGTGCGCACCCTGAATCCTGCCAATGGCGAGCCGGCGTAACGCCTGCTTATCCACCTTGCCGCTGCCAAGCACAGGCAAATCGGCCTCGCGGCAGAAGAAGATGTGGCGCGGCACCTTGTAACTTGCCAGCCGCTGGCGACAAAAGGCGACGAGCTCCGCTTCCGTGCAGCTGTCGTCGCGGCGCACCACCAGTGCGGCAACGTTTTCCCCACGAGTGGCGTGCGGCACGCCGGTGACGGACGCTACCGTCACGTGCGGATGCTGCCGCAGGACAGCCTCCACCTCCGCGGCAGCCACGTTGACACCGGCGGTCTTGATGACGTCCTTGATCCGGCCGAGGAAGTGCAGATGGCCGGTCTCGTCGAGGCGTGCCAAGTCGCCCGTGTGGAAGAACCCCTCGGCATCAAAGCACTCCGCCGGTGACAGCTTGTAGTAACGCGCCATGACGGTGCGGCCCCGGACGAGGAGCTCGCCAGCTTCGTTGGGAGCGAGCTGGGCGCCGCTCTCGGGATCGACGATGCGGAATTCCAAGCCGGGCATGGCGCGGCCATGCGAGCCGGCACGCACGGGCAACGGGTCGTCGTGCCGAGAGGACGCCGCCATCGGCCCGCTTTCCGTCATGCCCCAGGTGCCGACCGCCAGATGGTCGGGTGGAAACAGGCGCCGGCCCCAGCTTGTATTGGCTCCCACGCCTTTACGCAGCCGGAGCCGGGTCCGCGCGAAATCGGGGTGCGCGAGCAGGGCCTCGGCTTGATGGGGCCAGGCGAACAAGGTCGTGCACCCGTGCGCGGCCATGAGCTTCAGCGCCGTGCCCGCATCGAAAACGTCCTGGAGCAAGACGGCTCCGCCACGCGACAACGTCGCCAGGGCCACGGCAACCAAGCCACCGGTGAAGAAGAAGGGGAGGTATCCCCACGTGCGGTCCTGCGGGGTGAGGCCGAGCCGGTCGGCGACGTTGTGCGCCGCCTGCAGCATGGAGTCATGCGTATGCACCACGCCTTTCGGCGCCGCCGTGGTGCCGGAGGTGAAGAAGATCGCCGCAGCATCCGCCGCCACCACCTGTGCCTGCATCGCCTGCAGCCAGTCGCTGCGCACGGGCGCGCCAGCTGCCAGGACGTCGGCGAAGTCGGTGGCGCCCGCGGGCCGCGGGTGGCCAAGGACGATGACCTGGCGGAGTGCCGGCAGATCCCTCGAAATGAGGGGGTGGGTCGGCCCATCGAGCGCGGGGCAGAGTTCCCGCAGCATGTCCGTGTACGCGTGGTTGAGGAACCGCGAGGCCATGAGGAGCACCGTTACATCAGCGTGGCGCAGCGCATACGCAAGCTCCGGCTTGCGGTGCAGTGTATTGAGGGGCACGAGGAGCGCTCCCAATTTCAGCGCCCCAAACGCGCACGCGAGCCATTCGGGACAGTTCGGGAGCAGGATCCCAACCCGCGTGCCTTTCGAGACGCCGAGCTGCGCGAGCCCCTGGGCGACCCGGTTCGCATCATCGGCGAGTGCGCGGTAGCTCACCTGGCGGTCCATGGCGATCAGTGCCGGCCGGCGCTCATGTTGCCGTGCCAGGCCGTCGATCAAGGCGCCAATCGTGGTCATCCCGAGACTGGCTATATGCACTCGCCCAGCGCCAGTCAAAGGTCCGCTGCACGAAGAAACCAGAGGACGTTTTTGCGAAATCATACCAGCGCCGCATGCTGGCAGGGCGGCGTAGCGGGGGGTTGGCGAGCATGCCGGTTAGTTGATAAACAACCGGACGTACTGGAGGACGACATGCAGCCTTACACATTCGCGAAAACGCAGGAGCTGTTCGAGCGGGCGGCACGGGTCATTCCCAACGGCATCTACGGGCACCAGACGCCGTTGATACTCGTACCGGGATCGTACCCGTACTTCTTCGCACGCGGAGAGGGATCGCATGTCTGGGATGTCGATGGCAACGAGTACATCGACTACATCTGTTCGTACGGGCCGATCGTTCTCGGGCACCGCCATCCGAAGGTTGAGGAAGCCGCGCTGGCACAGATGCGCCAGGGCAACTGCTTCAATGGCCCGACGGCGCTGTGGGTCGAGCTCGGAGAGCGCCTCGTGGCCATCACGCCGTGGGCCGAGTGGACGGTGTTCGCCAAGAACGGCTCTGACGTCTGCACCTGGGCGGTCGAAGTCGCACGCGAGCACACCGGCCGGCCGAAGGTCGTCATGGCGGAGGGCGCCTATCACGGCACCCACGCCTGGTGTACCCCGATGTCCGCCGGCACCACCGCGGAAGACCGCGCCAGCGTGCTGACCTTCACCTACAATGATCTCGCAGACCTGCGTCGCGTGGTCGAGACCCACGAAGGCGAGGTCGCGGCCATTATCGTCACGCCGTTTCGGCACGATGCCTTCCATGACCAAGAGCTACCGGTGGAAGGTTTCCACCAGGGCATCCGCCGGCTGTGCGATGAAAAGGGTATCGTGTTCGTCCTCGACGACGTGCGCGCCGGCTTTCGGCTGCACCTCGGTGGTTCGGGCGAATATTTCGGTGTCCAGCCCGATCTCGCAGCGTACTGCAAAGCGATCGCCAACGGCTACCCATTGTCGGCGTGCGTCGGGCGCGAAGCGTTCCGCGGCGCGGCCGAGCGCGTCTTCTTCACCGGTTCGTACTTCACCAGCGGCGTGCCCATGGCGGCCTCGCTGGCCTGCCTAAAAGAGCTGGAAGCCACTGGTGGCATCGAGTACATGCGCAGTGTGGGCACCATGCTGTGCCACGGGCTCGAAGAACAGGCACGCAGTCACGGGCTGGACATCACCGTCTCCGGCCCGCCGGCACTGCCGTTCATGACGTTTCGTGACGACCCGGGCTTCGACCGGAGCAAGGTATTCGGCGCCGCCTGCGCTGCGCGCGGCGTGTACATGCACCCGCACCACAACTGGTTCCTGTCCACAGCGCATAGCGAAGCTGACATCCGCCGCACGCTGGACGTCACGGATGCAGCGTTCGGCGAGGTCAAGAAGCAGTTTGCGTAAGGCCACGGCTGCGCCGGCAGCCCGTCTCACACCGGCGCTGCTGCGGGCGGGTACCGCACATCTGCGCCAGGCGGACCCTCGCCTTGGGGCCGTGATCGAGCAGGTTGGCGCGTGCCGCCTGCAGCCCCGCGGCCAGATCTACCGGTCGCTGTTTCGCGCTGTCCTCTATCAGCAGTTGGCGGGCGCAGCCGCCGCGGCCATCGAAGGGAGGTTGCGCGGGCATTTCGCCGGGACGATCCCATCGCCGGCGGACTTCTTGCGCGCACGACCGCAGTCGCTCCGGCGCACCGGGGTGTCGGGCCGCAAGCTGTCGTACCTGCGCGATCTGGCTACTGCATTTGCCACCGGCAGGCTGCGGCCGCAGCGCCTCGCACGTCTCACGGACGAGGAAATCGTCGCGGCGGTCACAACCGTGCACGGCATCGGCGAATGGACAGCGCACATGCTGCTCATTTTCTCCCTCGGCCGGCCCGACGTCCTGCCGGTTGGGGACTACGGCGTCCGCAAGGGGATACAACGCCTGTACGCCCTGCGCCGCTTCCCGCAGGCGGGTACGCTCACCCGCATTGCTGCCCCCTGGCGCCCATACCGCAGCATCGCATCGTGGTACATCTGGCGCAGCATTGACGTGCGGCTGCCGGACAGGAGTGGCTGGTGACAGAGGGAGTTCCCGAACCCGTCCATAGCTGCCGGCCTGTGAGACGTCCCGTGGGACGAAACAGGCATCGTCTTCGCCCACCAGCGAGCGCCTGAACTCTGGGGCCCGGTCACTGCTCTCGCAGAAACTCCTGCACGACCGTCAGAAACGCCTCGAGCTGGTCATGGTGTACCCAGTGTCCGGCTTGCTCGATGTTGACCGCTCTGTACTGGCGGAATGCGCTCGCGCGGCCGTCTTTTTCCGGATCGGAGGCCCACGACTCGGTCCCGCGGACGAGCAAGACGGGGCAGGTGATCTGGCTCCAGATGTGTCGGGCCTCCTGCATGTTGAAGAGATACGGCGACGCGGCACGAACATAGTTGTCGAACTTCCACAGGTAGGTACCGTCCTCGTCCCGGTATGACCCGTGCACGGTCAGGTGGTGTGCCTGCTCCGGTGTGAGGTGCGGATTGGCGTTACGCATGCGTGCCACAGCCTCTTCCAACGTCGTGTAGCGATGCGGATGGCGTCGTGCGAGCGCCTGCATCTCGGCCACCCACTGGTTCATCCGCTCATGCGCCGGGCGCTCACGCAGCATCGACGGTGGCGGCCCCAAGCCTTCGATGGCCACGACCTTGCGGGCGCGTTCGGGGTAGACGCCGCTGTACTGCAGGCCGATCGAACCACCGAGTGAATGGCCAATGATGGTGATCGGGAACAGCTGCAGGGCATTGAGCATCTGCGCCACGTCGAGAACGTAATCGACCATCGCGTACGAGCCGCCGATGGCCCACTGGGAATCGCCGTGCCCGCGCAGGTCGGGCGCGATGACGTGATACTCGTGCCGGAGCGCCTGCGCCACCCAGTCCCAGTTGCGCGCGTGGTCACGGCCGCCGTGGATCAGCAGGAGGGGCGGCTTGTCCGCGTTCCCCCAATCCACGTAGTGGAGCTTGAGCCGCTGCGAGTAAAAGTAGTGCGACGTGGGGCCGAGAATCAGCTCGCGCGCCATTACGTCGTCGCCGCGCAGCTGCTACACGACTTGGTCGACCGCTTTGACGAGCTGTGCCTTGGGAACGGCACCGACGATCTGATCGCGCACCTCTCCGTCTTTGAACAGAATGAGATTGGGTATTCCCCGTACCCCGTAGCGCGACGGCGTGTTGGGGTTGTCATCGACGTTCATCTTCATCACCTTCAACCGCCCGGCATATTCCGCCGCCACTTCCTCGACCACGGGGGCAATCGCCTTGCAGGGGCCACACCAGGGAGCCCAGAAATCGATGAGCACCGGCACATCAGCCTTGAGGACTTCGCGCTCGAAGGCGTCATCGTTCACCTGCTGGATATCGGCCACTGTCATTCCTCCTCGTTCTGTACGTGCGTCGCGCAATCTCACCGCACCTTTAATACCCATAACCTTCGCGGTGCGCCTATTCAAGGGAAACATGACGCCGCGCCTTGACTGCGTCGAAGCCCGGGGCCTAATAGCCGGGCATGGATCTCTCTTACTCGCCGCAGGAAGAACGCTTCCGTGCGGAGCTGCGGACCTGGCTGGCAGAGAATCCACCGGGACCGGAGCCCGAGCAACTGGACCAGTGGGTCGCCTACGGCAAGGCGTGGCAGCGCAAGCTATACGAGGCGGGGTGGTGCGGCATCGCTTGGCCAAAGGAGTACGGCGGGCGCGGTGCGACGTTGATCGAGCAGGTCATCTTCCAGGAGGAAATGGCACGCGCGCGGGCACCGATGCTCATCAACCTGGCCGGCATGACCATGGGAGGGCCGGTGCTGATCGCGCATGGCACAGACGAACAGAAGCGGCGCCATCTCCAGCGCATCCTGTCCGCCGACGAGATCTGGTGTCAGGGCTTCTCCGAACCCAACGCCGGCTCGGACCTCGCTGCGCTGCAGACGCGTGCCGTCCTCGACGGCGACGACTTCATCGTCAACGGCCAGAAGGTCTGGACCAGCTTCGCGCGTTACGCCGACTGGTGCATGCTGCTCGTGCGTACGGATCCCGAGGCACCGCGGCACCACGGGATCACTTTTTTGCTTGCCGACATGCACAGCCCCGGCGTTGCAGTGCGCCCGTTGAAGCAAATCAGCGGCGCGGACGACTTCAAT
Source organism: Binatia bacterium (assembly GCA_046757585.1). Classification (GTDB taxonomy): domain Bacteria; phylum Desulfobacterota; class Binatia; order HRBIN30; family HRBIN30; genus JBHHYR01. The sequence continues at coordinate 15,589 of JBHHYR010000028.1, forward strand.
GAGGTGTTTTTCGACAACGTACGGGTGCCACGGCGCAACGTCATCGGGCAGGTGAACGAAGGGTGGAAGATCGCCATCACGACGCTCATGCACGAGCGCGCCACCCTCACCTTCAGCCGGCAGCTGCAATCCCGCAGCGCGCTGGCCGAGCTGATTACCTTTGTACGCCGCTGGCACGGAGGTCAGCACGCGAGCGCGGATCCCGTCATCCGCCAGCGGCTGGCCCAAGCCGCGATCGAAAGTGAAGTGATCAAGTACACCGCCTACCGCAGTCTCACCAAGATTCTGCGGGGCGGCGTGCCGGGCCCGGAAGGATCGATCGAAAAACTCTTCTGGAGTGAAATGTATCAACGCATGCTGGAAACCGCTCTGGCCATCGTGGAACCGTACGGGCAGCTGGTCAAAGGATCACCGCACGTACCGGCGCAGGGGCAATGGCCGTCCCTCTTCCTCTACTCCCGCGGGCGCACCATCGCTGCCGGCAGTTCCGAGATCCAGCGCAACATCATCGCGGAACGGGTGCTGGGACTGCCACGCGGGCGCTAACCTTCATCGGAAAATGAAGGGGGGGTCGAAGAGGAACTTCGCGCGGGCAACGTTGGCGCTGCAACCGCGCGCGGCTCACGCGCTGAGCGGTTCCGCCTCGAAGCCCATGTCGGCAATCATCCGCTGGGCGGCGCGGGCCGCTTGGCCCGGCGTGGTGAGATACCCTTCGACGAAAATCGAGTTGGCCGGATACAACGCCAGGGGCTGAAACCAGCCCAGGTTGAGTTCCCGGCCGCCAGCGACGCGAATCTCGCTCCGCGGGTTGGTGAAGCGCATCAGGCACAACACACGCAAGCACGTTCCCGGCGTCAATTCGCGGCGGCTCGCGAATGGTGTTCCGTCGATGGGGTGCAAGAAGTTCACTGGCAACGAGTCGACCTGCAGCGCACGCAACGCAAAGGCCAGATCGACGATGTCCTCGTGGGTCTCGCCCATGCCAATGATGCCGCCGCAGCACGTGTGCAAGCCGGCCCGGCGGACGCTGCGAACGGTGCTCACCCGGTCGTCGTACGTATGGGTGGTACAGATCTCCGGATGAAACCGCCCGCTGGTGTTCAAGTTGTGATTCACCCAGCCGACACCCGCCGCTTTGAGCGTCCGAGCAGCACGTTCATCCATGAGGCCAAGCGAGACGCACAGTTCGAGGTCGGGGAACTCTGCCTTGATGGCACGGGCGGTTCGGGTGACACGGTCGATATCGGCGGGGCTCGGACCGCGGCCACTGGTCACCATGCAGTACCGCGTGGCACCGACGGCCACGGCGCGGCGGGCCCCCGCGACCAGCGCCTCGACCGAGTCGAGCCGATAGCGCGGGATCGCCGCCTCCGAGATCGCCGACTGCGAGCAGTAATGGCAATCCTCCGGGCACAAACCGCTCCGAGCGTTGCGCAACTGGCAGATCTTCACACGGCGCCCGTGGTAGCGCTCGCGCACGCGGAACGCCGCCCGCAAAAGGGCTGGCAATGCCTGATCCGGTGTGTCGAGGAGGGCGGCGGCCTGCGTGCGGTCGAGTGCGTCACCGCCCAGCACCCTGTCAGCCACCGCGTCGAACGCGTCCTGGCAGTCTGTCTCTCGCAGACCAGTTTGCATCACCCAGCAGCTATCAACATGGCCGTGCCGCTTCAAGGCCACTCGGCGGTTCGCCTTCGGCCGGCGAGTGTGTCACCGTGTGGCCGTCAGCACGCCAGGTGACCTTTTCCATGTGGCTGGAGCAGTTGCGGCGAACGCTGCGCGACTTTTTCGGCATCACGCCCACGCTGGATCTCCACGGTCTTGGTGTCCGTGAGGCGTTGCAGGAAACTGAGCGGTTCGTCCGACAAGCACAAGGATTGCGCCACCGGGTTGTCCGGATCGTGTACGGCAAGGGGCGTGGCAGTCCCGGAGGACGCGGTGTCCTCCGCGAGGTCGTTCCTCGCTGGCTCGAACGCGAGGGGGCAAGCTTGGTGCTGCGTTACCAGCGCGTGCCCGACGCGACCGGGGCCGACGGTGCCGTCACGGTATGGCTGCGCGCGCAGGCCGAGCGCGACTGAGGTGCAAGCGGCGGGCAGCGACAGATCGGCACGGACGCGGGAATCCAACGCCACCGTGCTCGCGTGAGTTCCACGGCGGGTCAACCACCGGCACGGGCCGGCGGTTGACTCCGTGCGGGACGTTCCATCGCGTAGTGGCCATGCTGGCGCGCCGGCGCGTCTCGTGGTTCCTGGTCGGCTCTGGCCTGCTGCTCGTTGCGGCCTGCTCGACGCCTCGTCGTCCCAGCACGCCGGCCGCACTCATCGATGTCACCAAGGTCGTGGACCTCTCGTACTCGTTCGGTCCCGACACGATCTACTGGCCCACGGCCAAACCCTTCACGATGCAACGCGTGTCATACGGCCGCACGCCGCAGGGGTACTGGTACGCGGCCAACAACATCTGCATGGCGGAGCACGGCGGCACGCACATGGATGCGCCGATTCATTTCGCGGAAGGCAAGCGAACCACTGACGAGGTGCCTCTCAGCTCGTGCATCGGCCCGGCGGTGGTCATCGATGTGCGCCCGCAGGCCGCAGCCAACCGCGACTACCGGCTCAGCGCCAGCGACATCAAGCGCTGGGAGCAGGCTCACGGTCGCATTCCGTCCGGGGCGATTGTCATCATGCGGAGTGGTTGGGGCCGCTACTGGCCGGATAAGGTGCGCTATCTCGGTACGGACAAGCCGGGCGACGTCACGCATCTCCACTTCCCCGGTTTTTCGAAGGGAGCCGCAACATTCCTGACCACGCAGCGCGACATCGCCGGCATCGGGGTGGACACGGCCAGCATCGATTACGGCCAGTCGACGGATTTCATCGTGCACCGGATCATCACCGGCGCCAACAAACCTGGGTTCGAAAATCTGGCCAATCTGGATCGCGTGCCGGCAACCGGTGCGACACTCATCGCGCTGCCGATCAAGGTTGCCGGCGGCAGCGGTGGGCCCGCCAGGGTGGTTGCGATCCTGCCATAAGACGCATGCCGAGCCGCGCCATCTTGCTCCTGACGGCGCTGGCGGCCGCCGCTGAGGGTCTGGTCGCCTGCCGTCCGTCCGCCGCGCCCCCCACCGCCGCACAGCCTCCAAAGATCGTCTTTCAGGAAACGACCTACGACTTCGGCCACACCGAGCGAGGCACGACGGTGAGGCACACCTACGTCTTCCGCAATGCCGGCGGCCGCGACCTGTCGATCGACAACGTGCAGGCGTCATGCGCCTGCACCGCGGCGGCAGCGCCCGTTCGTCCCGTCGGCGCCGGAGGCATAGGACGCGTCACAGCCACGCTCGACACCAGCAACGGCTTCGGGCCCACCACGCGCACTATCACCGTCTACTCGAACGATCCGGCCCAGCCGGTCACCACGCTGGTGCTGCACGGCAGTATCGACGCGCCCGTCGCCGCGGTACCCCCACAGCTCTACACCGGGCACTTGCGGCGCGGGGAGCGTGCGCCCAGAGAGGTACGCCTGATTGTCGGCGCAGAAGCCACGGCCATCGCCGCGATCGACACGACTGGCACGGTGCTCGACGCCAGCGTCCGTAACGCACGGCCCGGCATGACGGGAAGGCGGATCCGCGTGCGGATCAAGGCAGACGCACCGAGCGGTCCGTTCAAGGAGACGTTGGTGGTACGGGCGAAGAACCGGCGGCAGCCGGTGCTGACCATCCCGGTCACGGGAATCGTCGACGGGAACGCGCCATCGTCCGCAAGCGAGCCGGCGGGTCCGTAGCCGTGGGTGCAACGAGCTTCGTGCGGAGTCGTGTGGACAAGCCGTTCGACGTCGTGGGCTTCGGACTCAACAGCGTTGATCACCTGTGTGTCGTCCGGCGGCATCCCCGGCTCGACTGCAAGGAGCGGCTGGTCGCCTACGACGTGCAGCCGGGCGGGCAAGTGCCCACCGCGCTCGTGGCTCTGCAACGTTGGGGTTTGCGGACGGCCTACATCGGGAGCTTCGGCGACGACCCGAACGGGCAGCTGTCCCGGACCTCGCTGGAGCGGGAAGGCATTGACCTGTCCGCGACCGTCGTGCGCCGCGGAATCCGGCAGCCGGTGTCCGTCATTCTGATCGACGCAGTGTCGGGAGAGCGTTCCGTGCTATGGGAGCACACCGAGGCGCTGGTGCTGTGCGGTGACGAAGTCCGTTGGGACGTGGTCGTCGCGGGGCGTGCGTTGCTGATGGACGCGGTGGACGTGCGAACGGCCGTGGCTGCCGCGCGCCGTGCCAAGGCCGCCGGCAGCATGACCGTCCTCGATGTGGACACGCCCGCGGCGGGCATCGCGGACCTCCTGCGCTGCACCAACGTGTTGATTACGGGCACCGACTTTCCCGGCCGCCTGACGAGGCACGGCACGCTGCGCGGTGCCCTGCGGGCCGCGCTCCGGTCCGGCCCCTGGCTGGCCGCAGCCACGCTCGGCCCTGGGGGGGCGTTGGCCTGCGCCCGCGGCACCTTCCATTATGTTCCCGCCTTTCGGGTTCCCGTGGTGGACAGCACCGGCGCCGGTGACGTCTTCCACGCGGGGGCCATCTACGGCCTGTTACACGGCTGGGCGGTGCCCGACACCCTGCGCTTCGCAGCCGCGGCGGCCGCACTCAAGTGCGAGAAGCTGGGCGCCCGCCCGGGCATCCCGCCCTTGCGCCGCGCCATGGCGCTGGCGGGGCTCTGACATCAGACCGGGCAAGTGATTTGCCGGCGCAGCATGCGCGGTGGACCGCAACGTCTGTCCGCCATCCCGCACCGGGCGCACGCCCACGCCGCACCGCCGCGGTGGCGACAGCGGCCCTCGCCCGTTAGTCGTAGCCCGGTTGCCCGAGGAGGTAGAGGAGCTCCTCAGCGCCAAATACCCGGTTCCCGAGTCGCTCGAGAAAACGCTGCTCGAGCACGCCGGTCGACGGCAGGCGAATGTTGCGGGGCATCACGGTCACTTGACCGTAGAGGCCGTAGACAACCCGGCTACGATCCACGGCATCGATGCGACTCGTGATGGTAATCAGGGTTCCGGTAGCGAGCGGTGACAGGGCGACGTGATAATCAAACCAGAACGCTGACAACACCCGCAGGCCACGCGCCCGGGCCCGCCGGAGGTCGGCAATCGTTCTGAGTTCGTGCAGCAGCGTGCGCGTCATCGGACTGCGCCGGACCCGTTCGGTGGTCAGCGTGTAGGCGTGTCCGTCTTCCGCGTCGATGTCGATGGACTGCTCCTCGAGGACGTCGTGGACCAGCTGCCAGCATTCCTCAACGGGCAGGCGGAGCTGTCGGCGCACGCGCCTCGGAGCTTGTTCGTTCCGCTCGTGCGGCAGCGCACACGCCGCGAGCAGCACGAGCAGACAGCAGCACGATGCCGCGCGCACCGCTCAGTCCCGCGCAAACAGGGCTTGCACGATGGCAAAGTTGTCCGCCCGATGGGGTGCCGCTGGCGCCGGCGGCCCCAGGATGCGCAGCGTTCTGCGCACCGCAGCGACCCGATCGGATGAGAGCGGATGGCTCGAGACGAACCGCTCGAACACGGTCGGCTCCGACCGCCGGAGGCGCTCGAGCTTTTTGAAGAACTGGGCCATCGCGTCGCCGTCATAGCCGGCGTCCTGCATCAGTTCGAGGCCGAGCCGGTCCGCTTCGGCCTCGTCGGCTCGACTGAAGCTGAGCACGCCGAGGATATAGCCGAGCCGAGCCCCTTCGAGCGCAATCGGCGGCACACCGGCGCCGAACACACTGAGTCCGATCGCCAGGATCAAGTTGTCGCCCTGACGGGCGGTGATCTGCTTGGCGGCGTGCCGGGCCGCGACATGCGCCATCTCGTGCGCAATCACCGACGCCAGTTGGGCCTCGGTGTCCGTGGTTTCGATCAGTCCAAGATTCACGTACACCGGCCCCCCGGGCAAGGAAAAGGCGTTGACCTCCGGCGTGTCGACTACCTTGAAGGTGTACGGGAACCGCTTGAACCGAGCCGGCGCGCTGTCGATCAGACGCTGGCCGATCGCGTTCACCATCTGGTTCATGGCCCCGTGGCGGACCAAGAGGACTTCTTGATCGACCGTCTTGCTGATCGCGTGGCCGAGCGCGATCTCGCGACCGACGGAATACACGTTCGGCTGGTACCCGGTGAAGCGCAGCAGCGAGCACCCGCCGACAGCCAACGCGAGCGGGATGACGGCAAGCGCACGCGCACGCGTTCTAACGCCCAGGTGCGGTCCCATGAGGCACTGTTACCATTCGAACCTGCTGCGGCGCCAGACGCAAGGTGCCGCCCGCAGCGAGCTTGACAGCCAGGGTCTGCTCGGCGAGCACTCCCGTGAGCCGGTCGCCCCCGGTGAGCACGACCTGCGCCTTGTCAGCGGAGGCGCTGAACTCCAGCCGTGCGAGCTCCCGAATCTTGACGGGAATCGTCCGGCTACCGACGCGCAGATGCAATGCAGCGGTGGCGAAGCGACCCGAAAAGGTATCCCCGTTGCGCAAGACCCACCGCGGAGCGGCGGCGAAGGTGGTGGACTCGGGTCGCCAGGTGATCGAGGCAATCGCCTCACGGCGCAGCACCTGCTCGCCCGCGCGGGCACGCAGGCGCAGGGTTGTGGGGGTAACCCAGAAGCCCGAGAAGGTATCGCCGTTGGTGAGGATGACGCGGATCAAGCCCATCTCGGGGCCTCCGAAGTTCGCCTGGCTCAGCACGGCGCGTCTGAACGTCATGGTGGCGTAGCTCGTCTGCAGGGTGACCTTGGGCACCTGCAAGGCGCCCCGCACGGTCTGCCCGTTGCGCAGCCGCACCACGTCGTCTGTGGTTCCGGCCAGCTGCGCCGCAAGGCTGAGGCGGGTGGCGTGCCGTGCGCTGTCGGGCAACTGCAGGCGCCATAGGTTCAGAGCAGTGCCGGTACGGCGCTGAAACACGAGTGCGCCGCCGTCCGGTGTCCACGAGGGATGCAGGCTTCCCGCCGCAGTGGCCAGCTCAATGGGCACGCTTCCGTCGGCGTTGGCGATCCACAGCTGGGCCTGCGCGCTCGTACCGTCCGCCGGCCAGCGCGTGAAGGCCAGCTTGGTCCCATCGCGCGACCACGCCGGCCGCGTTTCCTGCGCCGGGCCGGTGATCAACGGCTCAGGCTCTTCTCCCGTGACAGAGAGTCGATAAATGTCGAACTGCCCGTTGGCGTCGGTGACATACGCGAGGGACTTGCCGTTCGGGTGCCACGCGGGGAACACTTCATTGCCGATGCTGCTGGTCAGGCGTCGTCGCCCGCTCCCGTCGGCATTGATCAGCCACAGGTCGAAGTTGCTAGCATCCTTCCCGAGAGCCGCGAAGGCGATTTGCCTGCCATCGGGCGACCACGCGGGATCGATCTCCATCCCCGGGTCGTTCGTCAGTCCCACGGGGTTCGTGCCATCCCGGTTCACCACCCAGATGTCGCGCGATCCGGCCGCCTCCGAAACGTAGGCGATACGGGTACCGTTCGGCGAGATCGCCGGGTGGTACTTCTCACCTGGACCTTCGGTGATTTTCGTGGGCTTGCCGCCGTCGATGCTCATGGTCCAGATGTTCCGCGTTGGGAAGGCATCCTTCTCGGCCTTGCGCCGCGAGTGAAACGCAACCCACGTCCCGTCTGCGGAGACGCACGGCATGGCGTCGACGTCGCTACGCGTCAGTTGAACCAGCGCGGCGGGAGCGAGGGGTGCCTGGGCCGCGCCCCTGCCCGGGAGCAGGACCAGGGCCGCCAGTATCAAGACTACGAGCCCCACGCGTGCGAACCTACATCGCAGCGACTGGCAGGGCAATGACAGTCACCCTGCGGTAGCGATCAACACGCTGCCGGCTGCGATGATCGCAGCGCCTGCCAGGCGGTACCGGGTCTCGCCTTCCCCCAGGAAGAGACGGCCGAGCAGCACGCCGAACACGATGCTGGTCTGGCGCAGGCCGAGCACGTAGCTCGCGGGCGCCGTCGCCAGGACCCACAGGATCAGCAGATAGGAGAACGGGCCAACCAGCGCGGTGAACAAGACCGCGCGGGCGTTGTGGCGGAGTTCGTCGGCCACGCGTGACGCGGCGTCTCGCCCCACGTAGATGCCAATGAGACAGAACTCGCCGATGGCAACGAGATACAGGAAGATGAACGGCGGCACGCGCACCACCCCCTGTTGGTCGACAATCGTGAACGTGGCCACGAAGACCGCGGTGAGCAACGCGTAGCGGGTGACGCGCTGGCCGAGCACCGCCCGGCCGCCGTGCCGGCGCAGGGCTGGGAGCTGGAGGACCAGCGCTCCGGCGCCGGCCAGGACGGCACCGGCAATGCCGCTCATTCGCAGCCGCGCGGGCGCGGCGAAGACGTCCCACACGACGAGCAGAATCGGGGCCGTACGACTCAGCGGGTACGCGACGGACAGATCACCGGCGTCATACGACTTGAGCAGGTACACTGCGTAGCCGGCATGTGTCACAGCCGAGGCGCCGACGTACAGCCATCCAGCTCGGTCGATGCTCGCATCCGACCACAACCAGATAAACGCCGGTGCATAAAACACGGCGGTCGCCAACCCCTGGCCGAAGAAGAATGCCCACCGGTCCCGGCTTCCTTTACTGAAGAAGTTCCATGTCGCGTGCAGCAGCGCCGAGAGCAGCACCAGACTGATCGCGGCGCCTGTCATTGGGGGCGCTTACGCAATCGTGACCCCGAACACAACGCCGGCGTGCGCGAGCCACGAAGCAGGGGGCCTAGACACGCGTGCACCAGGGCACGTGGGCTGCGGCGCGAGGATGCCCCCGGCCGTAGGCATGTAGCTGCGGATTGCCCGCTTGCCACGAACCACTGGGGCCGATATGGAAGACGATGCTGGCACGGCAACCGTGGACGCTCTGGGATCGCGGAGCGCATGAGCGTGGCACGTAGGGTCGTACGAGCGACATGATGATCAAGGTCACTGCGTTGGATCATTTCGTATTGCGGGTGCGCGACCTCGAGGCAGCGCTCGGCTTTTATCGGGACACCCTGGGTCTGCCCATCCAGTTTCTTGCCGAGCATCGCGCCGGGCAGCGCCCGTTCGTATCCGCCCGTGTCGGCGACCAGCTGATCGATCTGGTGCCGGACCCGACGTATGATCCGGATGAAGGCAGAGCCAAGAGTGGGTTTCTGCACCTGTGTGTTGCGATCGAAGGCGGCCGGTGGGAGCACATCGTCCCCTGGCTCAAGGAACGCGGCGTCGGCGTTCTCGAAGAGCAGCCGGTACGCCGCATGGGCGCACAGGGCATGGGGCTTTCCATCTACGTCACCGACCCTGACGGCTACGTGGTGGAGCTGAAGGAGTACCAATCGTGAGAGCGCACGCGGCTCTCACGGGACTCGCACGCACGGGAATCGTTGGCGCCTTGGCGCTGCTCGGACTGGCGGCGCGCACCGCTGCGGCCGACATCAACTGGGCGGACGTCGAGCAGCAGGCGACGGCGTTCCTGAGCAGTTACATCCGACTGGATACGACCAATCCGCCGGGGAACGAAACCACCGCCGCCCGGTTTCTCGCTGGCCGGTTCCGCCAGGCAGGCATCGCTGCGGAAGTGTTCGAACCGCAACCAGGCCGGGGCTCGGTGCTGGCACGACTCAAGGGCACCGGTGGCGCCCGACCGGTGATCTTGTTGAATCACCTCGACGTCGTCCCAGCACCGGCAGAGGGGTGGGACGTTCCGCCGTTTTCCGGCAGCGTGCGCAACGGCTACGTGTACGGCCGCGGCGCGCTCGACTGCAAGGGCATCGGCACCATCGAGGCGATGGTGTTGCTGCTACTGCGCCGCCATGAGATTGCACTCAAGCGAGACGTCATCTTTCTGGGCACGGCGGACGAGGAAGCGGGAGGCAAACTCGGTGCCGGCTGGATGATCGCTCATCATTTCGACCGGTTTCGCGATGCCGAGTTCGTTCTGAACGAAGGTGGTGCGATCCACGTCCTGCCCAACGGTGCACGGGCCTACGAGATTGCCGTCGCGGAGAAGACGCCGTGTTGGTTGCAGTTGACAACCAGGGGCCCTGCGGGACACGGGTCGGCGCCGCCGGAGCACACGTCTGTCACGCGGTTGATTCGCGCCCTCGATCGGCTGCGGCACTACAAGCCACAGCTGCGCGTGGTGCCCGAGGTGCAAGCGTACTACGCCGCTCTGGCGCAGCTTCAGGAGGGCTCGCGGCGCACGCAGTACAGGGATCTCCGTACGGCGCTGGCGGACAGGCAGTTCCGGCTGGACTTCTTGAGCAATCCGCACGATGCCGCCCTGGTGCGCGACACGATCGTTCCTACCGTGCTGACGGGAAGTCCAAAGATCAACGTCATCCCCCGCACGGCCAGCGCGAAGCTGGATTGCCGCCTCCTGCCAGATGAAGAGCCCGAAACGTTCGTGCGTTCGGTCAAGCAACTGATCCACGACCCGGCGGTTGACGTCCGCGTTCTGTTGAACTTTCCGCCATCGTCATCCCCTGCCGACACAGCCCTTTTCGCCGCGGTGCGCACCCTGGCCCAGCGTGACCGCGCTCCCGTCGTACCCAGCGTCTTGACGGGTTTCACCGACAGCCACTATTTTCGCGCCAAGGGCATCGCCAGCTACGGCTTTATTCCCTTTGCCTTGACGGAGGAGGAAGCACGGCGGGAACACGGACTCAACGAACGCGTATCGACGGAAAATCTGCGCGAAGGTACCCGGCGGCTGTTGGAACTGCTACAAGCTGTGGGTGAGGTCACACATGACGGATACTCGAAATAGGGCCGGCGGCCCGCGCGGCTCCACGTATCGGGCGGCCCTGCCCTCGGCCCTCGTGTTGCTGTTCATCGCCCCCTTGCTCTTCGTCGTTCTTTCCTTTGCGGCTGTCGTACTCGCGGGCGGCACGCTGGCAGCGGTGTTCCTGCCGATTATCCTGCGACGCCGGCGGCGGCGCGACGTGGATCCCGATTGCATTACGCTCGAACCCAACCAATACACCCGGGTGGAGACCGGTTCCCACGAGCTGCCACCTCACACGAACGCGGGCAGCTGAAAGCCGAGTGGACCATGACGATCACGGCACACGACGACTACATGCACGAAAACACGGGCGAGTCGAACTTCAACGAGAGCATGTACTTCAACTTCTACGACCGCGGCCGGAAGCTCGGGGGCTTTGCGCGCATCGGCAATCGTCCCAACGAGGGCTACGCGGAAGTCACCCTGACGGTCTACCTGCCGGACGGAAGTGCCCTCTTCAACTACATGCGGCCCCGGATCGCAGACAACTCCGCGTTCGATGCCGGCGGGATGCGGTTTACGGTCCTAGAGCCCTTCAAGCGGCTGCGCGTGACCTACGATGGCAATGCGGTGTTTCTCGCACACCCGCTGGAGATGGAGGATCCGAAGCGCGCTTTCACCACAAATCCGCACAAGCCAGTGCAGCTCGAGCTGGAGTACCAGGGCTTGAGCCCGATGTACGGCGGCGAGGTCCAGATGGACAATCCCCAGTTGGTGTTCGCCAGGGGTCACACCGAGCAGCACCTCAAGGCCAGCGGGCGTATCGTCGTGGACGGAACGGAAACGCCGCTGCATGCACTGGGCCTGCGCGATCACTCGTGGGGGCCGCGCTCGTGGCAGTCGCCGAAGTTCTACCGCTGGCTCACCTGCGAGTTCGATGAGACCTTCGGTTTCATGGCATCGCAGATTGCGACGCAAGGCGGCGCTGAGCTGCTCTCCGGCTTCGTGTTCCGGAACGGTGAGAACCTGTTCGTGCACGCTTGCGAGATCGACACTGACTGGGCCGGGCAAGGGCACTACCATAATCGCATTCACGCGCGCCTGCACACCGTGGCCGGCGACTTTGCAGTCAGCGGCACAGTGCTGGCCATGCTACCGCTGCGCAACCGCCGCGGCGGAAAGACGACGCGGATCAGCGAAGGCATGACCGAGTGGCGCCACGGCGGCCACGTCGGGTACGGGTTGTCGGAGTACCTGGATCAAACCCCGTAAGCAGCGGGGACGAGACCGCACTTGGGTCGGGCGCGCCCGGGCATGCAGCTGGTTTCCGCGCACGAGGCGGTTCGCCGCATTCCTGACGGTTCTCGTGTGATCCTGCCGCACGGGTGCGTCGAGCCGACCGTCTTCTACGAGGCCCTGCAGGCCGAACGGGGCCGCTTTCGCAATCTGCACCTCTACTCCGGGCTGCAGTTCGGGACGTACCAGTTCCTGCGGGCCGGGCTGGGAGAGAACTTCACCTACACGACCTGGCAGGCATCATCGAAGATCCGCCGGCTCTTCCAGGAAGGGCGGGCTGACCTCCTCCCCCTCCGCTTCCGCGATGTCACCCGGGTGGTGCGCCGTGGCGGGCCGGTGCAGCCAGACGTCGTCGTCATTCAAGTCTCGAAACCCGAGAACGGCTTCGCCAGCCTGGGTATCTCGGTCAGCCTCAACCGTGACTTGATTGCCAACGCGGGACTGGTGATCGCGGAGATCAACGAACACATGCCGGTCACGCACGGCAACACGCGGGTGGCGGTGACCGACATCGGGCTCGGCATCGCCTCGGACGCCCCATTGGGGGAGTATCCGACTCCGCGTCGCACCGCGAGGATCGAGCGGATCGTGGAGCATGTGCTCGGTTTGATCCCGCGTGGCGCTTCGGTACAGTGTGGCGTTGGCGCGATTCCCGATGCAGTTTTGTCTCGCCTGCACGAGGTGCCGCACGTGCACATTCATTCGGGGATGCTGACCGAAGGCGTGATGTCCTTGGTCAGCAAGAGCCACCATCACGTGCGTGTGGTCACCGGTGAGATTGCAGGCAACGCCAGGCTGTACGATTTCGCGGCACGGACCCCGCAGCTGGAGTTCCATCCGTCCAGCATCACGCACGATCTGG
>JBHHYR010000029.1:0-28379 GCA_046757585.1 Binatia bacterium
GGACCGCTTCCTCGAAGCAGCGGATTGTCACCATTGTCCGGTACAAGGTGAGGAGGCGTTCTTTCGGGACTGCTGCCGTGTCCATATAGTCTCCCCCGTTCGATGCAGAAATTATCGCGCCGCGAAGATGTCCTGTGCGCTTGCCATGACAGGAGCCACTAACGGCGCGGAGCATAGTCTCAGAGATCCGCAAGGTCAACGGGATCGAAGGCGCACATTGTCCCGTGGTCGCACCATGTCGCTTGCTTACCACATGACTCGATGGCGCGGGCTGCTGTGTTGCGGTTTGACCATTGAAGACGTATCATCACTCCGAGCGGGGGCGAGGCGACGGCCGGCGCTATGAGGCGGGACGTGCCCGACCTGCTCCGGCGGGTGGACGAGGCCTTTGGGAGCGTCGGAGTCGTCTGAGGGTTCAAGCATGGATCAAGTAGCGGGTAGTTGTGCCGGGCTTGGCCGAGGTGAAGCTGCGTGAGTGTTCCGATCGCAAAGGCACGTTCCGCAACACGCCGACTTCGGCTCAGCGCGGCGATGCGGGCGGAGCTGGAGTGGCTAGCTGGGGAGGCGCCGTCCAATATGGCACGACACGCGCAGATCGTGCTTGGACGTGCGGCCGGGATGCCGATTACCGCGGTGGCTGCTGCCACCGGGGTCCATCCCAACACGGTGCGCAACTGCATCTGTCGCTTCGAGGCGCACGGCCTGCTGGGCCTTGTTCACGCGGGCGCTGGGAAGCCAAAGAGCGCTGCCTTCTCGGATGCCGTACGGGACGAGATCGCGCGGGTCGCGATGCAATCCCCGGCGAGGGCCGGGGAAGCGTACACGCAGTGGTCCCTGCGGCGACTGCGCACGCACCTGATGCGGCGCGGTGTGGTGCAGTCGATCAGCGTTGAGGGGCTGCGACAAGTATTGGGAGGCCTGCCCTTGCCGCCGGCACACTGGCGGCGGCTTGTGCGCCGAGCCGATCCACTGACTCCGGACGTGCGCCGGGCACTCGAAAGCCTCGTACAAGGCCCGCGCCGTGAGCGGCGTTTACGCGCTCAGATCGTTGTGGCGAGCGGTCGCGGGCTGAACGAGGCCGAGATCGCGGCCGCTTTGCATGTCGGCCGAGGGACAGTCCGACGCTGGCTGCGGCGGTTCCGCCGGGCCGGCATCCTCGGCCTGCAGACGCTGCCGCGCCGGGCAGCCCCGAGTCAGGAGGCACGACAAGCCATTGTGCGCCTTGCCTGCAGTGATCCACGGCGCCACGGGATGAACCGGCCAACCTGGTCGCTGCGAGCACTGCGGCGCGCTGTTCTCCGGCATCGCGTCGTACGCACGATCAGCATCGACAATTTGCGGCGTATCCTGCGAGACGCTGGAGTCGAGTGCGACCAGACACCCGCCGCCTTGCGCGATCGAGAGCAAGCCCCGGCGGTTGGATAGCTCGGCTGCCGGGTCAGCGCGCCGCGGCGTTTATCCTGGATGCTTGGACGGTCTCGCTGGTGATGGCACTGCCGAATGCCAGCGAGATGACTACCGGGCCCGCCCCAGCGCTGGACAGGTCCAGGCGTCGAGCCCGAAGCCTGAAATGCAGGGTGCCTGGGTTGCGGACCGAAAGCTGGACGGTCGTCGTTCCCGTTCCGGTCTGCCCCCGGTAGCGAAAACGCGTGCCTGAGCGACTTGCCTGCCACTGCCCCGGGAGGACAGCCAGGCGGAAGACAGTGGTGCCCGTGGTGAGAAGGTCGATGATAAGAGTGTCCGCGTACGGATCGAACGCCGCGCCTTCCAGATCCAGGGTGCCATCGACCACCAGACGGTCACGAGGGGCCGGGCGAGCCGGGTCGGACACGATGGCGAAGCGTCGAAAGGTAGCTGAGGCGGTACGGCCCGCCGTATACAATGTACAGATTGCTGCAAGGTCGTCACTCATCAGTGACGCGCCCCGTCCATCGAAATGGGCCGTGAAGTACATGGTCGCGTCATGGAGAGACGGGTCGGGTTCGTTCGGGTCCTCGGAGGAATGCGCCAAGCCCAGCGTGTGGCCAATCTCATGGGTCAACAACTCAGCGAGATTCTCGGGGGTCCAAAACGGACAATGACCCAGACCATCGTTGACGACCACGTCGCCTTCGGTGATGGGGAGGAAAGCGGCACCGTTGAACGTCTCGGGCACGCTGCTGTCGCCGCACACGCCTCCCACCGCCAGGACGCCTGTGCAACGTACCGGGTCGGCGATTTCCGAAAACGGATCGTTGAAGGTAATTTCCGTGCGGCCGTCGCAACTACCAAACGGCGCCGGCGCTGCTGTGCCAGCGTCGACGAGGGAGAGGTTTGTGCACGCGACGTTGCTCCACGCTGCCAGCGCCGCGTCCGCTGCGTCTACTGACGCGGCGGTACCCAGCGTCGCGTCGCCTTCGCTGCTGATGCGATACTCGATTGGCACGCCGCTATCAGGCAGGAACCACCGTGCGAGCGGCGGCCCGGCGAAGGTAAAGTTTTCCTGCGAGCGGACTCCTTGAGGGGTGCGCGCGTCCAGTGAGGCCGGCCGGCCTGCTGGGCTGGCAGCGGCCATGGTTTCTAGACTCTCCACGAAGTCGGCGAGCTTGTGGGTCGTGGGACCGGGACCTGCCTGGAGTCGCCCGCGCTCGGAGCGGAACGCCCGCGCCGCCCCCAGGTTGCGAACCGCGTAGTCGGTCCCGCTGCTGCTGCGAGCCACTCTGAACTTCCCGATGCCAAGGAAGACAGTTTCCAGCTCCTGCCGCGTGTTCAGACGCAAGAACAACAAGACGCGTTCGCCCGCGAAGAAGGTGGGCGCACCCTGCAGCCAACGCCGGCGGCTGCCGACAAGGCCGCCGGGCTCGACGACGCTGAGCTCTGCAACGGAGGGTCCCTTTATGGTTTTCTCGACCCGCACGGTAATGGCAGTGCGAAGCCCGGCGTCGCCTTCCACACTGCGGATCGTCTCGACGGAGGCTACTACGACGGCGTCGGAGGCTGCGAACAGCTCCGCAGTGCCGGGGACGATGAAGGTTGTTGCTGAGGTCGAGGAAGAGACAACGACGTTCGCGGCGAGGAAGATGATCCAAAGCGTCCTTGTGCGAAAGCGTATGAGCATCTGAACTGGCCGCAGCAGCTGCTGGCAGCTTCGAGAGCCCCGCAAGTCGTGTGCCAGCGTCCAGATCCTATGGGATCAACTCGCCGGTGGGGAGCATTCTGGACGTGTGAGCACACAAAACTTACTGATATGACGATCTGACGGTTTTCGTCACGCAATCGCTGCTTTGGTTCAGTGACGGCCAGTGCGCCAGTCGGGACGGCCGGCAGAACGATCGGATTGCGCATTCCTGACCCTTCGGATAGGGTGCAATCTGTGCCGGGCGCGCATGAACGTGACTGTTCGCAAGTGTCAAAGACGTTGGCTGCGCGTACCGCATGGGCTTCTTGCGATGCTGCTCATCGCGGGCGGCGCTCACGCGCAAGTGGTGGGAGACGCGAACTGTGACGGCGCACTCAAGACAGACGATGTTATTGCCCTGATCAGGACAATCTTTGCTCGCCCAGGCGCCGACTGCGGGTCGGCGGATGTTGACGGGGATGGCCGGGTTGACGGTTCGGATATCGTCGCACTGGTCCGAATTCTTTATGCACCGCCCCCGGCAGGGCCAACCGTGGCCTTCATCGGATTGGCAGGCGCGGATGGCACTCCCCTCAGTCCGCTGGGCGAGATCGCCGGGGCGCCGGTGTTCTTCCGTACTGCTGGCTCCGGGTTCAATCTCGTCGTGGAGGGGGCACGCGGACCGAGTGGTGCCCCGCCCGGTGTGGAGACCTTCAACACCGCCCGCACCGATCCGTTGCGGCGCCCCGACTTGCAGATCGAGAGCAGCAACGCTCTGGGCGATGGGAGCCCGGCCGTATGTGACGGAGGGGTCCCCGCTGTAGACCCTCCTGACTTCGGGCCGGCGCAAGGGGTCGCCAACGCGCTCAACGACCTGGCCTGCAACTTCACGGTAGCTACCTCGCCCCGGTTTACCTGCACGCAGGACGTGTTCGGCGCGAACACTTTTGTGGCCGGGGGGACGGAAGTGCAGTTCTGTTTGCGCGTGTCCCGCACACTGGAATTTCCGATCGGCGAGACGGTGTTGAGCGTGCGATTACGAGACACCGGCGGGAACCTCGGGGCGGTGCAGCGGCTGATTCTGCGGGTGGGGCGTGGACCAGTGCCCGCGACTTTTACACCGCAGCCGGCGGCGACGCCGGTACCTCCGACCTCCACTGCTCCTTCGCTCAAAACACCGACTCCCACTCAGGCAGCAACGAAACGACCGCCATCCACGCCTACGCGGACGCCCCTCACCCCGCGGGGTACCGCCACGGCGACGGTGACTTGTACACCGACATCCACGCCGACACGAGGTGCCAGTCCCACTGTGACAGCGGGCGTGGGGCCGATGATCACTTTTCTAGGTTTGACTCGGTCCGACGATACCCTCATCCCGCAGAGCGGAACGACGGCAGAAGGGTTACCGATTTACACACACCCGACCGGGGCAGCGTTCTCTCTCGTCGTCGAGGGTAAACCAGGAGCGAGCGGCGCGCCTGTAGGTCGGTCCGCGTATCAGCCGGTTCAGTGCTCTGCAGGAGGCGCTGCACGTCAGGTGCAGTTCCAGGCTGATGCGTCGTCGTTTCCCGATCTGCAAGTGGAGGTGTCACGGCCACTGGGTAACGGCAGTGCCAGGGTGTGCGACAGCGGCGGTCCGATGGCCGGTGGCGTACCGGCGATCGACCCGCCGAGCTTCGTTCCCACACAAGCCAACATCGACGCGGTCAATGACCTGAGCTGCCGCTTCCTTGATGGCGTCGGCGCCCCGTGCGCGCGCCGGCGCAGCGAAGGCTGCGTGCTGTTTCCCAGTGGGGAGTTTGGGTTCGCCAATTCCACCAGCACTACTGAGTTCTGCGGCTTCATTACCAGCGTGCTGCAGTTTCCACGGGGTGACACGGTGGTCACCGCGCGCTTGCGTGACGTGGACGGCAATGTCGGAATGCCGGTACGACTGGTGGTCCGGGTGGGTGCCGCCGCCACGCCCACTGCGACTATGGCCCTCACAGAGACCCCGGTCTCGCCCACCGCAACGGTGACCCCCACGGCCGTGTCACCACCGACCCCAAGCCCCACGCTGCCAGCAGCCAGCGGGCCGCTGGTCACGTACTTGGGACTCACCCGGTCCGATGACACACTGATTCCTCAAAGTGGCACGACGCCGGAGGGCGTACCGATCTATCCTCATCCGACTGGCCTGGGGTTTTCGATCATCGTTGAAGGGGCGCCTGGGGCGAGTGGGGTGCCGGTGGGACCGTCGGCGTATGGGCCCGCGCAGTGTGTTGCATCGGGCGCCGCCACGATGGCACGGGAACCGGGCGGTGGACTCCGCTCCCAGGTTGAGTCGTTGTCGTTTCCGGACTTGCAGGTGGAGGTGTCCCGAGCGTTGGGCAACGGCAGTCCAGCGGTGTGCGACGATTCCGGGCCGGCAGCGGGTGGTGTGCCGGCGATTGAGCCGCCGAGTTTTCTGCCGGCGCAAGATACCGTGGATGCGGTCAACGACCTCGGGTGCCGATTCGTGGATGGCCAGGGGAAGGCCTGCGGGCGTAGTGACATGGAAGCCTGCGTGCTGTTTCCGACGGGACAGTTCGGATTCGTCGATCCTCGCAGCACGATTCAGTTCTGCGGCCTCATGACGAGCGTCCTGCGATTTCCCACAGGTGACACCGTGGTGACGGTGCGCTTGCGTGACGAGAACGGCAATCCGGGGCCGCCTGCGCAACTGGTGGTGCGTGTTGGCCGGCCGCCCCAAACGGCGACGCTCGTACCCAGCCCAACTGCCACGACGGCTGCCTCGCACACGCCGACCCCGACGCGGCCTCCGACACCCACGCCAACACCAAACGTCAGCGGCCCGGTGGTGAGCTTCTTCGGTCTGACGCGAGCGGATGACACGCTGGTCCCGCAGACTGGCTCGACCCCGGACGGCCTGCCGATCTACTCCCGGCGCGCCGGTTCGGCCTTTTCTCTCGTGATCGAAGGCAGACCTGGCCCAAGCGGTGTGTCCGTCGGCCGCGTGGTGCAGCAGACCGATCTAGCGTCCTTGCCGGATTTGCAAGTGGAGGTTTCGCGCCCCTTAGGCGACGGCAGCCCCGAGGTGTGCGACCGGCAAGGTTCGAATCCGGGCGGTGTGCCCGCGATTGTTCCACCCAGCTTCGAACCGAGCCAGGCGAACATCAACGCGGTGAACGATCTCGGATGCCGCTTCCTCAATGGAGCGGGTGTCCCTGGCCCACGTACGAAGGGGGACGACCCGTGTGTGCTGTTCCCGAGCGGCGACTTTGGCTTCGTGGACCCCACAAGCACGGCGCAGTTTTGTGCCCTGATCGACCCGGTTTTGGAATTCCCGCAGGGGGACACGCTGGTCACCGCGCGGCTGCGGGACCGTGACGGCAACCCGGGCGTCCCGCGCCAGCTGGTCGTACGGGTCGAGCCGTGACTGGCAGCGAGGCATCGCTCAAGAGGGGACAGTCCCTCTTCTGCCCGCGGGCCCACCCTTGCCCGGTTGCGTCCTGATGAGGGCCTCGCGGAGTTCCTGATGAGCGTGAATCGGGAGGCGGCGGGTAGCTTGGCAGGCGGGTGCGGACATTCCCGATGTTTCGAGGCAGGCGCGTTCTCATCTTGCACGGCGCGCGCGGCTGGAGCCCCGCGCGCCCCGCAAGAGGACCGATGGACGTGGGACATCGGCTCGACCGTTGAATGCCGTTGCATCGGAGCGCCACGCTGAGCTAGCAAGAGGGAACCTTTCCATGGGAGCGGTCGAGATAAACACATGCATGAACCTGCCGGTGCACGACGGGAGACGGCGACTGGCGGCAGGAGGGTGACTATTATGGGGCTGCGGGTAATAGGAGCGGGATTGCCCCGCACTGGCACCATGTCCCTGAAGACCGCGCTCGAGCGTCTTCTCGGCGCCCCCTGCTATCACATGGTCGAGGTCTTCGCGCACCCCGAGCACATCCCCACCTGGCACGCTGCAGTACGGGGCCAGATGCCCGATTGGGGTGAGTTCCTGCGCGGCTACGCCGCCGCGGTAGACGCTCCCGCCTCGTTGTTCTGGTCCGAGCTGAGTGCCGCGTTCCCGGATGCCGTGGTGGTGCTCTCAGTTCGCGATCCTGAGACGTGGTGGAACAGCGCGAGCCAGACGGTGTTTCGCGACCACCCGGGAGCGCCGCCAGAGTGGCGGGCCATGATCGAAGATCTGGATGCCGCCCGATTTACTCACAACGTGCGCGACCACGACGCGGCGATCGCGGCGTACGAACGTCACAATGAACGCGTCCGCCGGACCGCGCCCGCGGGCCGGCTGCTCGAGTGGCGGGCGGAGGAGGGGTGGAAACCCATCTGCCGTGCGCTCGATGTGCCGGTTCCCGATGAGCCGTTCCCCCACACCAACACGAGAGCGGAGTGGCGCGCTCGAGAGCCGCCGGAATAGGTAGGAGAGAAGCGTTTGGCGGGGGCGGATGCCCGGAAGCCGGAGCACGTCCTAAACGTGAGGCAGGCTGGAGATGCACTACTTCGTTCACGTTAATGGAGACACGGCACATAACAATCCAGCTAAGGCAGATGCCTGTGTACCGGGTGAACCACGAATATTCCCTGAGGCGCACTTCAACTCCACGGATTTCGGTACGATCAGACGGCGCATTGATGCTGCGCGTCAAGAGCGGGCTAAAGCCTGAACCGGACAGTTCGTCCGCATGCGCCTTCAGCGGCAATGCCGCCCTGGTGGCTCGTCGGAATCTGTGACGTCGAGGAACCGCTGGGTTGGTGTGGAGCAAAGGTCATCGCTGAGGCGCATCGTTGAATCGCCCCCGCCGCCGGTGGGTATCGGCGATCTCACGAGCGCAGGGTTTCGCGTCACGCATTATGGTTCGCCCCCAGTAAGTCAGAACGATCCACTCACCGCCGTCCTTTGACTGCAGCCAGTTCCGCTTTCGCGCATCGAGCTCGAGCGTTTCCGCGTTCCCATGAAACGCGAAGCCATCGCAGAAAATCGCGATGTGCTCATCCGGATAAGCGAAGTCCGGCACCGTGACGAGGCGGTCTCCATCACGGATCTCGTACTGCACGACCGGGACTGGCAAGTCTGGGATTTTCTGAAGAGCCTCAAGAAGTCGTGACTCTATTGGTGACTGTGGACCACGTTGGCCCGGCAACCTCCCCACGGCCTCGAGTTCACGGCGCCGCGCCTCCTCGGCCTCAAACGCGTCGACGAACACGCACTCGACTGCACTGGACAGCGGAGCGGAGCATCGCCCGCACGTATTTCTGATCTCCTCGGTGACTCCGTCGCAATGGTCGCAGAACTGAAAGGAGCGCAGCCTCCCTGACGTTTCCGCATCGGAGCGTGCCTGGCGCGCCTGCCCCAAGCCCGGCCCGCCAGCGAAGAGCACGCGGATGGAGCGCAGCTTGTGTCCGTTCGCGTAGACGAAGTTACCTGGCGCGAACTCCTCGATGGCAATCGCTGAAGGCCGGTACAATGTGGGTGTATCCCCAACGCCAGGATCGAGGCTGAAGGTATCGACCGGGAATTGATACGCAGGCAGCAGCCCTTGCGTCGCCAAGTAGTTGAGCGTGTACGCGTGATCTCATAGAACGCTCGCTTCCGCGCCGCAGCTTTCTTCTCATCCTGCCGCGGAGATCCTACCGTTGCATACTCTCGATACTCACGGTCGAGCTGCTGAATACGTGCCCACCAAGATTCCACGACACGCGTCAAGTCCGCTTCGAATCGACGAACGAGGTTTTCGCACTCGCTCTGGTCGTAGCGTGTCGTTCGTGCTGCCTCGCGATCACGTGCAAAGAGTTGCTCCAACCCTCGGGCGAGGGTGTCTTCCTTCTGCCGGACTTCCTCGAAGAGACCCATCAGCACTTCCGCTTGCCACCGTGTCGGTGTGCGTATGTTGTCGAGGAGGTCAGCCATGAGACGTGGAAGCTGAGCATCGATCGACTCCAGCAAGAACGAACGCAGGTGCCGGTGAACGATGCGCGGATTGTCGAGTCGAATTCTCGGCGGTGCGAAGTGTCCGGCGACCAACCAAGCTGGATTCTCGAACGCGTGGCGGTCATGCGCGCCACCCGCGCAAAAGGTCGAAACAAAGCCGATGCGGAGGCGCCGACCAGCGCGGCCGACGCTGGATTATTCCCAGCCGCTGGTACGCGTTGAAGAGCCGCTCGGGAAGCTCCTGCAGGTAGATTCCATCCCGGCCGGCCGCACGCACCTCGTAGGCCACCAGATGCCGCAACGCGAAGCCACGGTGCTTGTCGGCCGTATACCCTGCTTGGTGCGCGACATCCTGCCGGTTGTCGGCAAACAGCAACAGCTTGCGATCTTCCCCTTCCAGCAGGTCCAGATGGCGTTCGACCAGAACCGCAACAGATGACGCAGTTCCCGTGCGGAGCGGCGTGACAATGTCGCCCTTGGTGTAGCTGTCTCCGCAAGCCGGGCAGACGTGCAGAACACCCGCTCGTGGTGCCTCCTTCTTGAGCCATCGGTGGAGCAGGTACGGCACCGCAGTCCGATTGCACGATGGGCAAGCGCTCTCTCCGTGCAGGACTCGCCCACACGCGACGCACAGCCAGACGCGCTGCAGCTTCTCCTCCGCATCAGCGCGTCGAGGAGGCGGCTCTCCTGTGTCTGCGTCAGCGGCATCTTCATCGGTGACGCCCTGGGCCTCGGGGAGCTGGTGAACGCGATACGTGAGGAAGCCTGTCCGCTCGTCGCTGTAGAAGTCTCCGGTTCCAACCGGAAGATCGTCCGCCTCTCGTTCGAAGCGTACTTTGACGAAGTCCTGGCCACAGGTTCGGCACAACGCAGCCGGGCGCGCGGCTGAGCCGCACTTCAGGCACTCCGTTCCGCCATGGGGGACCAGAGTTCGGCAACTTGGTTCCAGGCACAGGGCGACGTCGTAAATCCCGTGGAGGAAAACATGCAGCTTCGGGCGCAAGCGAGGCGGGTGCTCTTCGTCGCCAATGCTTCCGACCAGCAGGTACGCTTCAACCTCACGCTGGAGCGCATCGTCGGGTTGATCGGTGCGATCCGGAATCCGGTCCCGCAAGGCCTGCACCGCCTCGCTCAGTGCGGCGGGCTGTGAAAACACGTCTTCGAGCGTTTGTACGACGGCGTTTCCCACAAAGACCGCGGCAATGCGCTGTGCCACCGGACCGTCCGCCGGACACCTCCGGCCCGTCAAGCGCTCAGCGAGTGCAACGACAGCCGGTTCCTCACTAGGGTCGAGCGCCATCAGCGCTTCGTCAGCCACCGAAGGCGCTGGCGGAATCCACGGACTCCGATGGACGTGGAACGGCAACAACGATTCCCCGATCATGTCCTGCGCTCGGAAGGTTTCGCCAAACAGCACAGTGGCGAAGTCAGCCAGTGCCCGTTCTCCACCAGCGACGGCGGCCACCGTTGCTGATGTCCCGACACCCAGTAGCTCACCCGGCGCAACCCGCGCGTGCGCTTTCAGACGGCGAATCAGGCACGCGATCTCGCTTGCCAGCGCCCCGCGATACGAGTGCAGCTCGTCTAACACCAGATAGCGCAGCGCCGGAGTGAAGAGGACGCGGTCCTCAACACGAACCAAAAGGAATTCCAGCTGCTTGTAGTTGGTCAGAAGAATGTCGGGCGGGTTCCGCTGAATAGCGGCACGCGACACTCGCTCGCTCTCCGCTGGCTCCTCACGCAGATTGCGGGCGCTGCTCTCGCTGTCACCGGTGTAGAGTGCGAACGAGATGTCCAGTCGGCTGCCGCGCAGCAAGCGTCGCAGACGCTCCAGCTGGTCATTGGCCAACGCGTTCATGGGGTAGAGTAAGATGGCGCCTGCACCCCACGAATGCCCTCGCGCTTGCGGCGCACGATGCCGTCTAACACTGGCAGCAGGAACGCCTCAGTCTTGCCGGAGCCCGTGCCGGTCGTAACGACGAACGACCGACCCGCGCGACCCGTGGCCAGCGCTCGTTCCTGATGCCGATAGAGTGGTTCATCGCCGAAGGCCCAGCGAGCCAGCAGGATCTCACCCTCTGCCTGACCCGCCTCGACGAGCTGCGGCAGTGTCGCTCCCCGTTCGAAGTCGCGTGACAGCGTGACGTAGGGGCCGCGCACCGCGACATCGATCTGTCCTAGGTGCGCCTCGAACTGCTCGCGTAAGTGCGGATCAAGAAAACGATACGAGGTCCGCAGAAAGCGGCGGTACTCGTCGATGAGGTGACGAACGCAGTGGACAGCGGAGGTCTTGGCCATAGAACGGGTCGCGAAAATCGATCCGTCAATTCGCGCGCTGGGTGGAAGGGAAATGAATCAACTGCCACATTGGTTCATTCTCCCTGACCCATTATGGCGCGCGACCATCCAAGCCTACCGGTCACCAACAGCTCTGGGCAGAACGAAGGACGAGCGAAGGCTCGCTCGAAAATGCGGCGGAACGTACAAGTATTATGCGAGTCCTGCGTTGGCGAGTTCGCGATAACCATCCGCCACCTCATTGGCTGTGAGATGCGGCTTCAGAGCGCGGACGCTCTTGGCCACCGTCTCTGGGTCGGCTGGCCTACCGATCCGCTTGAGACTTGCGCTGACAAGGTGCGCAGTGGCCAGAATCTCAAGCTGCCTGACCGGAGCGCCTCCGAGCAATTCGAGGAGCTTGTCAATCTGCGGCCGGACTGCATCCAGCCTCTGCTCCTGGTAGGCACAAACGGAGGATAATGCAGGGCCTACCGTGATTCGGTACCCGTATCCGGAGGGATCTGCGTCGATCTTCAGTGCGTCGTAGTCTCGAAGGAGAGTCAGGTCACCCCACAGGTCGGGCGAGTATGGTCCATGCATGTGCATCTTGAACGCGTAGCCGAGCTTTACTCCCAAAGCTGCTTGCAGCAGGTACACGAGTTTCTGAATCAGCGTGTGACCCACGCGGTCCATGCGTTCCTGGCCCCGCCTCACCACCTCGGCAACGACCGCCAGCGTCGCCAGCCGTCCATCCTTCATGATTCCTCCTTGCCGGATTCTCCGGTCGGGCGTCGGCCTGTGCACCGTTTCTGCACCGGATCTCACCGCCGCCGCCTCGCGCGGCTCTCCCAGAAGTTCTGACAGTACTTCTCGACGTCGTCCCGAATCTCCGGTTGCGCGTATATCCGCATCTTCTCGATTCGCTTCAAGTTCGCGACGAGCGGTGACCGGCGCGTGAGGGGCATGAACTGACCGCGCCACAGCACTGGGGTGGGCGGCTCTTGGAACCGACACGGAGCCTTGGCCGCTTCGTCGAAGCGAAGCTGCGGTTCGCCAAACTTCGCGGTCGCCTCGCTCCGTAGCCAATCAAAGCGCTCAATCTCCTCGGCCGGTGGATGATCAGTGGTTTCGAAGCAGCTCCGGAAGTGCTCTCGGCTCGCGAGTCGCCTGGCTGTTCGCTCATTTGCTCGTCGCCTCAGCTCGGCAAGCACGCGATTATCGTCCCATCCGAGGAACTCGCCAAGCGCCAACGGGTAGCGGCCATCCGGAAGAATCTCACCCAAGAATTCGGCGAGGTGCAAATCGAGTATTCGCCGAGTCTTGTGAAAGTAGACCTCGAGGAACATGAAGTAGCGTGCGAGCAGGAAGCCTTCCACGGAATGCAGCCCGCCGTCGTCGATCGCGAGTTCCCACCGGCCGTCGGGCCTCCGCCGGAGCACGATCGTTCTCATTAGCCGGTGGGCGTCGAAGCGCCCATAGGCCACGCCAAGATGGAGCGAGTCGCGGATCAGGTAGTCGATCCTATCAGAGCCGATATCGCCGGTGAGTAACTCGGACAACAGCGCATCATCTCGCTCCCTCGTGCGGCCACCGCAATCGCCGCGACACGGTCCCGCATGCTCTCACCGATCACCTCATCGATGATGTGTCCGACCTGTGTTTCCATGATGAGCTCGGCTGTGTAGTCCTCATGACGCTGATCGCCCACGAAGAGGCCTTCGGCAGCGTGAGAGAAGGGAGAATGGCCGACATCGTGCAATAAACCTGCGAGCCTGACGAGGCGACGGTACAGGTCTCGCTTGGCCTGGTCCCAACCAAGAAGGCTAAGGCTCCCAGGAGCCTGGATCAACGAATCAAAGAAGTCACTCGATGACTGAAGGGTACCCAAAGCATGCTCGAACCGCGTGTGCGTCGCAGAAGGATACACGAAGGACGAGGTGCCGAGCTGCGTGATGTGACGCAGCCGCTGGAACTCAGGTGTGTCGATGACTTTCTGCTCCACTTCCTCGACGCCGATGAAGCCATAGATAGGATCGCGGTATTCCTTGAAGGACATCCCCATTCAGTCACCCGTGAGGACGCGAACATAAGGCGAATGTCGCCCGGAAGTCAAACGAAGCGCGGCACTCGGCACGCGTCGGTTGGCCCAAAGGAGCGTTATCGCTCACCCGGCTGCCTCCCTGGCTTCGGGCCCCATGAAACCACTGGCTCGGCCGCTTCCGCGAGAGGCTCCTCAGTGACGGCGTATTCCCGTCGCCGCCCGGCAGCGTCCGAAACCTCGGCTTTCCACTCCGCCAGGCGCTGCTGGAGGTAGGCGACGAACTCGGGGCGCTTGCGGCCGAAGACGGGGAAGGAGTTGAGGATGTGGTCGAAGTCGTCGGGCGTAAGGCCGTATGCTTCTGCGACGGCGCGGTTGGCGTCCCAGAGCTGCGGCCAGAGGTCGCGGTAGTCCGTGATGTGCTCGATGTCGTTCTCCCACGCGAGCTGCGTTGGAACACACGGCAGGCGGTTGACGATCTCAGCCGGTGGCACGGGCGTGGGCCGTATGTAGGTGAAACTAACATGCGTGCCCGCAGTGCGAAGGCGTAGTGCGTAGTCGAAGCAGAGCGAGTTCAGCACGACTGCACCTGCACCCGTGTCCACCTCCTCAAGGAGAGCACCGCAGAGGGTGTGTGATGCAGCTGAGCCTGCCGGAAGTACCGCGGCGATGCAGGTGCGCTCGTTGGTGTTGCTCGCGGTCTCGCGGAAGACAAGCGTCGGCTCGCTGCGGGGTGGCTTGCCGTACTTGCGCTGCGCCTGGGCGCTCGTTGTCCAGAAAGACCTCCGGAAACTCCAACTCCCAATGGAAGAACCGCTCGCGCTCACGCACCTCCTCGAATGCCTTCCACCACGGGCGCGTGCCAACGTACGCGCGCAGGCGATCAGGATCGGACACATAGCTGGAGAGCGTCTGCCATTGGTGCCAGATCTCCGGAGCGAATGCCGACGCGGCGCGCAGATCGAAAAGCAAGCGGACGCTAGCGAGCGTCGCCTCAGCCTCGCCGCCGCACCCTTCGCTACTCCTTTGTCTTCACCGTTCTCATCCTCTTTGCCGTCGTCTTCAACTTCTTGACCGACGTCGGCCTCATCGTCGCTCGGTGCGTCGGGATGGAGCGATTGCGCGGCTGTGCCGGCCACAATCGCGTAGTCGCCCTGCACCGCAGCGCCTGTAGCGCTGTCAGCTGAGGCGTAGAGGCGGTGAACGCGCTCAGTACCATCAGCCAGATGAAATCCGAGTACGTCGCGTAGCAGTGGGCAGATGAATCGTTCCCGGCACGCCGGCGCATCGGTGGCCCGCCCTTCCGCCTGGTCGTAGATGCGCTGAAAGCGGCGATAGGCCAGGCCCGTGACGCGGTCGGAGAGCTGCCGTCGCCGGCCACGGCCCCTACTGCGGCCGAAGACGCTGCCCAGGTAATAGTCGGAGAAGAAGCCGCGGACGTTGCGCAGGTGACGAAACACCATTACGCGCCTTCCGGAATCAGGAACAGTGCACCGAGCGGCTCCGGTGGAGCCGGTTCTTGGACTTGCTCGAACTGCGCAATATCGGAGCGGCGTACTGCGGCTAGCGCCCGCGCTGCGGCGCGACGCGCGTCGAAGCTGGTCGCCTTGACGTCTTGCTCAGCGAACAAGCGCATCTGCCTGGTCGTGTTGTCGATCAGACCGCGTGCGCGCCGCTCGGCTTCATCGAGTTCCTGCAGCCGATCCGCCAGATCGGTTTCAAGGTGCGAACCTCCGCCTTCCGTTGCCGCTCTCCTTTCGGCACTGCGGTACGGAGGATTCGAGCCGCCGTGCGCTCTGCGGTCGCCTCATCGACGGGAAGGTCGGCCTGAAGATCGCGGATCTCTCCTGCCGTCGGGGCTGGCTCCGCTTCTTCGACCTTGCGCAACGCGGTAAGGCGATGGTCGAGCGTCTTCTCCAACGCGCAGCGACTGGACAGTGCACGCTTCTTGACGATCTGCATGGCGAACGTGATGAGGTCAGCCTCTTCGCTGTCGGCCGCGGCGCGCGCGGTGCGCGAGCAGTAACTCGCCACCTTGTGGAGCAGCTCGCGCTCCTTCAGATCAACCCGGACCGGAATCCCCTCCACCTTTCGTGGTGGAAACACCTCCTCCTCGGCACCACCGGCGAGCCGCCGGGTAATCTGCCGCTTCATGCGGCGGATCATCGCGCCCTGCACACGACGGGAGATGGCCTGTCTGTCACCGAAAAGCGTCGCGTCGGTCGGTTCGGTCAGTTCGATCAGGGATCGAAACGAATGCGCGTAGCCGTTGTGTGGGGTTGCCGTCAGCAAGAGCAGCCCCCGACTGTTGTCGCGCAGCACAGCCCCAAGGCGCGTGCGCTGCGTCCGGTATGGATTCTCAGGCGTGCCGGACGCAGCCAGCGCGTGGGCTTCGTCAACGATGATCAGATCCCACCGCTTGCGCAGCGCACGGCCCCGAACAGTTTCCTTCTTGAGGAAGTCTACCGACGTTAGGACCCGGGGCAGTGTGTCCCAAGGATTGGTGCCCGCGGGGAGTTCGCTCTGCACACGCGCCAAGCCGACAGCGTTTTCGATCAGCGTGAATTGGAGGCCGAACTTCTGGGCAAGTTCTTCCTGCCACTGCAGCAGGAGCCCGGGAGGCGTGACCACGAGGATGCGCCGGGCGCGACCCCGGGCCATCAATTCCATGATGGCGAGACCGGCCTCGACCGTCTTTCCCAAGCCGACGTCGTCGGCCACGAGGAGGGTTGGGCGAGGCTTGGCGATCAGGCGCAACGTTGGCGCTAGCTGGTAGGCCTCCAACGCAACCCGGCCGAACCGTGCGCCCGATAAGAGGCCAGTCTCCTGAACCAGCGTGCTCGCCAGCAGCTGATGGGCATGCACCCATGCGGCGTAAGCATCGAGCCCGCCACGATCAAATTGAAGTCGCTCATTCGGAAGGGCGGCAACTTCGTCCGGTGGCACGACCAACGAAAGCCTGCGCGGCTTTTTGTTGTCCAGTGCCTCCAATTCGAGCGCGGCGGTCGACTCAGACAGTGAATGCCGGGTGCGGATGCGCCAAGGTCGGTCGCGTGCTTGAACGCGATCGCCAATGTGAACAGGCAAGGCATCAGCCATCGGAGATCTCCAGACGGAATGAGCTGCCTCGAGTATCGGTCAGAACCGTTTCACCAGTGCCCTGCGTATTGCTAGCCAACCGAGACTTACAACATCGCTGCGCCCTGACGCTAGAGGCTTTGCCAGGGAGGATGGAGGTGGCGTCTGAGGAGCATAGGGACGTTAGTACTTCTGGTACGGATCACTAACTTTTGCAGCGCTGCGCCGCTGTCCGACCTGAAGCGCTCCTGCGAGATCGGATTCTTCACGCCGGCGGCACCCGGGCCCTCGTGTTGATCATCCTGCAGGAATGCCGTACATTCCTGCAAAATGATCCCAAGAATGTGCCAGATCCCGCGGCGGGGATCTTGCTTCCTTTTCGGCCCACGGCAGACGGGCAAGAGCACTCTGGTACGCTCCCTATTGCCGGCGAGGTCCTGGACGGTCGATCTTCTTCACCACGACACGTTCTTGCGCTACTCGAAAGATCCCGCGCAGTTCCGGCTGGAAGCGGACGAGAAGATTCGCTCGGGTGCACGCACCATTTTCGTCGACGAGATCCAGAAGGTCCCGGCACTTCTCGACGAGGTGCACGGCTTGATCGAGAGCACCGCGACGCGCTTCATCCTCACCGGCTCGAGTGCGCGCAAGATCAAACGCACGGGTGCCAACTTGCTGGCGGGACGTGCCGCGATACGCCGGCTTCATCCGCTGACTCTGCAGGAGCTGGGAGAGCGGTTTCAGCTCGACCGCACACTGCGCTTCGGCAGCCTCCCTGCTGTGGCGACCCGTTCAGACGAAGAGGCCCGCGAGCTGCTGGCCGCCTACGCACAGACATACCTGCGCGAGGAGATTCAAGCCGAAGCGGTAGTGCGGAACCTGGGCGGGTTCGGTCGCTTTCTCGACGTAGCTGCCGCACAGTGCGGCGACATCCTGAACTATACTGCGGTCGGGCGTGACGCATCACTTGCGACGCGCACGGTGCAAGAGTACTTCCAGATCCTGGAAGATACACTGATCGGTTTCCGGCTGGACGCCTGGCGCAAGAGCCCGCGGGCCCGTCTAGTCGCGCACCCGCGCTTCTACCTGTTCGACACCGGTGTCACCAACGCCCTAAACCGTCGGCTGACGGCCAGCTTGGATCCTGTCACCCGAGGCCGGTTGTTCGAGCAGTGGACTGTCCTTGAGTGCGCACGCGTCGTCGACTACCTCAACGCCGAGATCAATCTGTACTACTGGCGGACCAACCAGGGTGCCGAGGTCGATCTACTCATGGAACGGCACGGCCGGCTCGTTCTCGCACTTGAGATCAAAGCCAAGACGCGGATCGTGAACGCCGATATCTCCGGTCTGCGCTCTTTCGCCGAGGCGCACCCCAGCATTCCCCGCGTTGTGATTGCACTGGTGCCGGAAGAGTACCGCCTCGGCGCTACCCGTGTGTTGCCGTACAAGCGCTTCTTCGCGCGTATCGAGGACTGGCTCTGACGAGATTCGGAAGATCGTGTTACCTGTCCGGGATGATTGACTCGCGACTCGTTGCAATCGCGCCCCCTGGTGCGGGTGTGAAAAGGCTCTGAAAGCGGGGCGGTCGCGACCACCTAGGCAGGCTCGGGGAGGATCGGCCCGCCGACGAGAACGGTGCGCTTGAGCGGATCCGCCTCCATGGCGGCGCGGCCCCGGCCGGCCGGGCCTTACTTGCACCCCTCGAACAAGGGCTGGACGGCTCCGGCCAGCTCGCCTGCCGAGACCGCGGCGTCGCCGTTGCGATCGGCAGCCACGCACGCGGCCAGCGATGAGCTTTTCAGTGCGACGCGAGCGGCCCTGACCAACTCGTCGATGGTCACCCGGCCGTCGCCGTCGCAATCGACTGCGCACCCCGCCGTCTCCGCGATCTCGATTGTCTGCCCGGCCGCCACGGCGCGCCGGGTGGTCACGCGGCCGCTCGGCCAGAACACTTGTAGCTGCTCGGCGCCCGTCCGGTCTCCAAGGCCGAAGTGGAGCAGGTAGGAACTCGTCGAGCCGCACGTGTGGCCGCCTGCGATCACGTCGCGCCTCTGCACCTCTCCTCCCGCGGCCAGCTCGACTCGCGCCCCCACGGCGTCCGGGGTGCTCCGGTACGCTCCCGCAAGGGCGGGGTTGCCGTGCAGGCGAACCTTCAGCCAGGTGCCGCCTGAAGCCGGGTGAGTCTCGTTGTGGAGCAGCTCGGGAGCGGTGTCGCCCCGATTCACCACGAGCAGATCCATCCAGCCGTCGCCATCGAAGTCGGCCGGCACCGAAACGCGCGAATTCCGCGCCTGCCCGGCACCGGCCGCCAGAGCGACGTCGGTGAAACCAAGCCGGTCATTTCGCTGCAGCCAGTCGAGCACACCGACGTTGCTGGCGACGTGTAGGTCGAGGTCGCCGTCGTTGTCGAAGTCCGCCCACGCGGTTCCCCACGCAAACCATGGAGAAGACACCGGGTTGGGGTCCGCCAGCTCCAGCGCAAAGGCGCCGCGCTGCAGACGGTTGCGGTAGAGATCCATCTCGCCAACGTCGGTGACGAATACGTCGAGGTCGCCGTCGTTGTCGTAGTCGCCTACGTCGACGCCCATTGCCGCACTGCTGGCGCGTCCCAGCCGAGGGTCTGGCTGGCTGGAGAAATACTCGGTGAAGGTACCGTCCCAGCGGCCGTCGCCGTCAGCGTCACCATCGTTCAGGAACAGCTCGTCGCGGCTGGGGCCGTCGCCCTTGTGGGCGGCGTAGATGTCCGGCCAGAGGTCGTTGTTCAGGTCAGCGATCACCAGTGCCTGGGTGGAGCCCGGAGGGTGCGACGGTGGTTCCCGGGCGATGCCGGCTACAGCGGTGATGTCGGTGAAGGTCCCGTCGCCGTTGTTACGGTACAGCACGTCGCGTTCTCCTTGTGCAAAGCCGCAACACAGATGGTTACCGGCGTAGAGGTCGAGGTCACCGTCGCGATCGATATCGCCCCAGCCGGCTGACAGCGTGTCATCGAGCCGGCAGGGCGGCGTCTCGCCGGGTTCGCAGGCGCTCGGTGAAACGCCGAAGCCGACCCCTTCCTGCAGATCGCCGGGAGCATCCGCCGGCGTGGGATCGGTCTGCTCGGTCACGTCGACGAACGTCCCTCCCCGGTTCTCGTACAGCGTGTTGCGGTCGTCGAAGTTGAGCACGAGGAGATCGCGATCGCCATCGCCGTCGTAGTCGGCGAGCAGGGCGCCGGCGCTGTTGCGAGGATCGCCGGCGCCCTGCGCGCCGGGAACGGCGACGAACGATCCCGCGCCGTCGTTGGCGAACAGGACATTCTCGATGCTCGGGTGCGGCGGGAAGCCCTTGACCAGGTACAGATCGGGAAGATCGTCGCCATTCACATCGGCGAACACGGCCCCGGGGCAGTGGCCGTCGCCGCCCGGAAAGCGATAGCCGCCGATGCCCGCCTCCGATGCCACGTCACGCAGCGCCATCTCCGTCCGCACCGGCGGGTCGATGACCAGGATCGCCTCACGGCCAGGCATCTCCGTCGCCACATCGATCGGAGTGCGCGCTCGCGTGAGGTAACGAAGCTCCAGAGGCCCGTGCCAGACGAGCCCGCCCACCTCTTCGACGAGAAGGTACTCGCCAAGCCCACTGACCACCGTGAGCGCGGGCACCACTGCCGCGACCTCGTCTCCCTCGAAGAGCTTGACATCGGTTGTCGTCAACCGATCGACGTGCGCCGGCGTCGGCGGTTGCAGCGCAGCCCAGGCCGGTGCCGGCGCGTCCAGATCAAGGCTGACGATGGCGTTGCCATTGCTGGCAACCAGCTCATCGCGCCCCGTCCTGCCGCCGAGGTCGACCGCGGCCAGAGCCGTGATAGTGAACGGCGCTTCCTCTGGTCCGTCCCAGCCACCACCGCCGTCGAAGTCCATCACATAGATACCGGCTTTACCGGCAATCACCAGTTCGCGCCGCGGCGAGCCCCGGACGTCGATCCCGACCATGGCCACGGGCGCCACGGGAGCGGGAGTGATGGGCTTGAAATCGCTCGTTTTCAGATCAAGCGCCTGTAGCGTGTTGCCGGTCCGGACGATCAAGTCGGCCCGCCCATCTCCGGTGACATCAACAGCGGCAAGCTCATCGACCGCGATCCCGAGGTGGATGGGCCCCCTCAACAAGGGCGGCATTTGGTCATCGCCTACGTCGAAGGACTCAATGTACAGGTCCGTTGCGGAGGGTACCTCCACGCCTCTGGCGGGCACGGGACCGAGCAGTCTCGTGGTGCCCGCGAGCGCCACGAGCAACCGCACGGTGCAGTGCCGAACCCGATTGGGGTTCATGCGCCTTCAGGTCGGCCTGGCATGCTCGCTACGGATCGGGTCCGCGAGCGCCAGTAACCCGATGGCCGGCGTGACCGCACCACCCAGCACCGCGGAAAACGCGGCCTTGAACCACAAAAAGGGCGTGTGCGGTACCTCGGAGACACCACTGGCGAGGAGTACGGCTGCGACAGCACCCCCGACGACGGCCAAGCAGGTAGCCCCGAGCACGAATGCCCGCCGGGCCAGGGGCCGGTGAAAGGTCCGGAGCCAGCGCGGCAGTGAAGCGGGAGCGACAAGGGGAGCGACCGTGCCGCGCCGGGTATGCCTGCGGACGATTCCCGTGACGATCAAACACGTAATGGCAGGTAGGAAGAAGCATGTTCCGAGGGTATCCGGACCGGCGCTCGAATTCATGCCCCACACAGGAACCGGCGCCACACCGCGAAACATTCCCCAGCCTATGAGCCCATTGATGACGAAGTTCAGGGCGAACGGTACGGCGCACTGGCCGAGAAGGAGATAACGCCGCTGGTCGGGGGAAAGGTTCACGCCTGCGCCGTGCCCGGAGCGAGATCGCGAGGATGCCGAAGCGTAATGGTGTCCATACGGAGCCTCTCCTTTCCGTCCTACCGACCGGCGGCGCACCGGCCACGCCCCCTGCCCGGGCCGGATGGGACGTTCACCCTACAACACCCGACAGTGCGCTTCCACACATCCGCCGTCACCGCTGCCAGACGTGTATATCGGCCGTTCGATTGATTCATTTCCGGCCAGCGTGTAGATAAGACTGGTTTCCTAATGCTGCCTCCCCCTTTGATAAAGGGGGACCAGGGGGGATTTTGCGACGCGCCATCGAATCCTCCGTGGCCCTCCTTGGCGAAAGGAGGGGACGCCTAGTTGCAGCGCCAGTGTTTCCTGTTCGATCTCCGATTCATTTTCGGACCAAGGTTCGGTGGCGGCGGGAGCCGCACGACCCCAACTGCGAGAGGTGATTGCCATGACCGACAATGCAGCCAACACCAAAGCGACCGTCATTCCCGCTGTGCGATATCGCGATGCCCCGGCCGCCATCGAGTGGCTATGCCACGCGTTCGGATTTGAGAAGCTGCTCGTAGTACCCGGCGAGCGCGGCACGATTGTTCATGCGCAGCTTGTCTTTGGCAACGGTATGATCATGCTCGGCTCCTCGGGTGCCCACGGTGGCGGCTTCGATGAACTCGTAACAACTCCGGCGGAGGTCGGCGGCATCGGCACGCAGAGCACGTACGTCATCGTCCGGGACGCCGACAAACACTACGCTCGAGCAGTTGCAGCCGGCGCACAGATCGTCATGGACATCAAGGACGAAGACTACGGCGGACGGGGGTACTCATGCCGCGATCCTGAAGGCCACGTTTGGAGCTTTGGCACGCACGATCCGTGGGCCGCGGCCTGACGTTTACGAGGGACGCCGAGATGCGGGAAGTTGCAGTGGTACGTCCGTGTGCGCGCGCTGAGTGCTGGATCACCTCGACGCAGGACCGGTAAGCATATCATCATGACTGATGGCGCTCGCATGGCCACGGCGACGAAGCCGGGCGCACGGCGCATCATCGACGCGTGGATGCAACATCCTTCGAAGGAGTTCCTCGCCCTGCCGATCTTCGAGTCTCTGCGGCGGTGGTCACATGCTACGTTGTCGGACGGGCAGCTCCCGATCGAAGCCACCATCAAAGCTATGGATGCCGGCGGTGTTCGAATCGGGCTGATCTCGGCGTGGTGGGGCCCGCAGGGACCGCTGATTCCGAATGATCAGGTTGCCGGTTTCGTTAAGACATATCCCGATCGTCTCACCGGCGTCGCCTCCGTGAATCTCTACAAGCCGATGGAGGCTGTCAGGGAGCTTCGTCGCTGTATCCGCCAACTCGGATTTCGGGCGCTCCGGGTGGTTCCCTGGCTCTGGGACCTTCCGCCGGACGATCGCCGCTACTATCCCCTCTATGCGGAATGCGTCGAGCTCGGTATTCCATTCTGCTTGCAAGTCGGACACACGGGGCCGCTTTGCCCTTCGGAACCGGGTCGTCCAATTCCCTACTTGGATCACGTGGCACTGGAGTTCCCGGAGCTCCGAATAGTTGCGGGACACATCGGCTTTCCGTGGACCGCCGAGATGATCTCTCTGGCGACGAAATACCAGAACGTCTACATCGATACGTCGGCTTACACCGTTCGGCGGTACCCGCGTGAGTTGGTGGACTATCTTCGGGGACACGGCCGGCGTAAAGTCCTCTTCGGTTCAAACCACCCGGCATGGCCGGCTGCCGAGTGCCTTCGCGACCTCGCGAGCCTCGAGCTCGATGCGGAGGCAAGCGAGCTCTTCCTGTTCGCAAACGCAGCGCGCGTCTTCTCGCTCGCATGATGCACCTCGAGAGCGTCTCGAGTCTGGCTGCGGCGCACGCCCAGTGGATCGGATGCTCCTAGGTTATCAGTTCGGTTGGCAGGTCGTCAGGAAGGGCGACGGGAGGGCCCGGTACAACACCGAGGGTGACTATCCGAAGGTGCGCTTCCAGCACAAGCCTGCACCGTTGACGTCCCAGCCTTCCGCCCCTTACGGGAGGGCGCGGGCCCGTTCTCGTACGACCACGGGTCGCGCCGCCGGCAGGCGGCGCTTGCGAGCGACTGCGAGTGCCACCAGGAAAAGCAGGGTGAGCACCAGGACGATCGTTGCGCCGGCAGCGATGTTGCAGACGTACGACACCAGAAGGCCGATGACGGCGGACGCGACCGCGGTGCCCGCGGATACGCACAGCATCATGCGGTAGCCGCGCGCCAGTTGGTAGCCGATCGCCGCCGGAATCACTAGCAGTGCCTCGACGAGGATGATGCCGACCACGCGGATGGCAGCGACCACCGCCAAGGCGATGCAGGTGAGCAGGAACATGTACAGTGCCGTGGCCGGTAGGCCACTGGCTCGCGCCACTTCCTCGTCGAAGGCGAGAAACAGCAGCTCTTTGAACAACAGTCCGATCGCCGCAAGTACCACCACCGAGATGCCCCCGAGCATCCAGAGATCCGCCGGCGAGACCGCGAGAATATTACCGAAGAGGTAGCCGAAGAGGTCGATCCGGTACGCCCTCGACATGCTGATGAGTGCCACCCCCAATGCCATCGCCGATGAGAACAGGATGCCGATTGCCGCGTCTTCGTGCAGCCGGCCCGTGCGGCTGAGCCAGCCGATTGCCCATGCCACGAGCGTGGAGAACACGGCGGCGGCCAGGAGCGGCTCGATGCCGAACACGACCCCCACGGCAATGCCACCGAAGGCCGAGTGCGAAATACCCACACCGATGAAAGACAATCGCTTCAAGACGACGAAGAATCCCAAGATGCCGCAAAGCAAGCCGACGAGCACGCCCGCGATGAGCGCACGCTGCATGAAGCCGTAACTGAGCAGTTCCATCATGATCGGGGCTCGGCTCTGTCCCGCGCCTCGTCGGAGAGGAAGTCAAACTCGCAGCGGTAGGCCTCACGGATCTCATGGCTTTCCAACACGGTCTGCGGATGACCGTGAATGTGCATGGTCCCATTGATGCAGATCAATTCGTCAGCGTGGGCGCCGAGCTCCAGCAGGTCGTGCGAGACGGCGATGACCGTCAGGTCCAGCTCCCGCCGCAGGTTCTGCAAGAGCGCGTACAGCTCGTGCTGCGCCGGGAGGTCGAGACCGGTGGTCGCTTCATCGAGCAGGAGTAGCCGGGTCTGCGAGCACAGTGCCCGCGCCAAGAACGCCCGTTGCTGCTCCCCACCGGACAAGTCGCCGATGCGCCGGGTCGCGGAGCCCGCCAGGCCCACCTGGCGGATGCAAGTGTCCACTTGGCGCCAATCGTCACGTCGCGGAAACCGTAGCAGACCGAGGCAGCAGACGCGTCCCATCATCACGACGTCGCGAACCGACACGGGAAAGCGCGGATCGAAGTCGAGGCGCTGGGGAACGTAACCGATCTGATGGGCGCGGCGCCCCAGTTCGCTGGGCGACCGCCCCAGCACTGTGACCGTGCCACGGCGTAGCCTGATCAGGCCGAGTAAGACCCGCAACAAGGTGGTCTTGCCAGCGCCGTTGGGTCCAATGACGCCTAGGAACGTGCCGGGCACGATCGAGAAGTTGATATCCCATAGTACCGGCCGGCCGTCGATGTCGACGGCGAGGTCGCGGACCTCAACGATCGGGGGGGCTGCCACTGTCATCCCAACGCTGCTGCGAACGCACGCAGATTATACCGCATGAGATTGCCGTAGTGATCGCGGCCTCGGACAGCTGGTCCCCCAATCGGGTCGACTACGACCGTCTGCGCGCCGAACTCATTGGCGATCTGTTGCGCGATCCGGCGGTTCAACTGTGGTTCGATGAGGATGGCGTGCACGTGCGCTGCGCGGGCGGCCCGCACGACAGCGGCAATTTCTTGCGCTGACGGTTCCTTACCCGGAAACGGTTCTACCACCGCAACCTCGTGCAAACCATAGCGCTGCGCGAAATAGTGCCAGCCAGGGTGGAAGGAGATGTAATTCTTGTTGGCTAGTGGGGCCAGCGTGTTTCTGATGTCCGCGTCGAGGCGGGTGAGGGCAACACGGAACTCGGCCGCGGCGTGCTCGAACGCCGCCCGCTGTTCCGCACGTGCCCGGATGAGCGCCGCCAGGATGGCGGGAACAATGTGGTCTCGAACCAACAGAGGGTCGAGCCAGACATGCGGGTCGCCGCCGCGCCGTAACCGCAGGCCGTTGGTGATGCGTACCACCTCGGTCGCGCCGGGCCGCGCACCGAGCAGCTTCTCCGCCCACGTATCCAGTCCACCACCGACGGCCACGACGAGGCGAGCCCGTGCCACCACACGTACCTCCGCCGGAGTGGGCTCGAACGTATGCGGGCTGGCGCCGGACGGCAACAAGGTTACAACCTCGACGTGTCCATCGCCGAGCTGTCGGGCGACATCGGCAAGCGGGAATATCGTTGCCACCACGGGGAGGCGCCCGTCAGCGCTTGCCGAAAGCGACGTGCCGCACAACAACGTGGCGGCGATCACCCAGGAACGGTGCATTTGCCGCATCGTGGCGGAGTTCCCCCGCAGCGTCAAATCCTGTCGCCGGCAGTTCCACCACGGCCGCTTCAAGTTGTTCTTGGGGGACGCGCTTCTGTGGTGAGGAATCTCCGCTTTTCCTTGCTCCCGCAAATGGCGGTCCGCTATAAGGCCGTGGACCATGCGCCGCTTCGCACTTCTTGCCGTCGCGATGGCGGTGGCCGTAGCAGTGCCTGGCTGCCAGCGCGAGTCGGCCCCTGCGCGTGCCACAGCGCCGACACCGCCAGCCGTGACTCCGGCGCTGCCGTTCAAGGTGGCCTTGTTGAGCCCGGGGCCGGTGAGCGATGCCGGCTGGAACGCTTTGGCGTACGAAGGCTTGCTGGCCATTCACGACCAGCTTGGGGCCAAGATAGCGCAGATCCAGACGAAGACCCCGGCGGAGTTTGAATCGGGCTTTCGCGACTTCGCTCGCCGGGGCTACCAACTGGTCTTCGGGCACGGCTTCGAGTTCCAGGATGCCGCCGCGGCCGTCGCTGCGGACTTTCCCCATACCGTGTTCGTCACGACCTCCGGCAACACTGTGCGGAAGAACGTGGCACCGCTGCGCTTCATGCTGGAGCAGGCGACCTACCTCGAAGGCGTGCTGGCGGCAGGAATGTCAAAAACGGGCAAGGCTGGTGTCGTGGGGGGTATCGAGATTCCCTCGGTGAAGAGCACGATTCTCGCCTTTGCAGCCGGTGCCAAGGCAGTGCGTCCTGACTTCACCGTCGTGACTGCCTACGTAGGGAACTGGGAAGATGTGGGGGCGGCCAAAGAAGCGGCTCTGGCGCTGGTACAGCAGGGCTGCGACTTTCTGTTCCACAACGCCGATGCCGCAGGGCTCGGTGTGTTTCGGGCGGCGCAGGAAAAGGGTGTGTATGCTTTCGGCGCTAACAAGGACCAAAACGACGTCGCCCCCGACGTGGTGATTGCGAGTGCCGTGATCGACATCCCACGCGCTTTCCTCGAGGTGGCTCGCGAGGTGAGAGCCGGTCGCTTCGAGGGCACGGTCAAACGCATGGGTATGAAGGGTGGATTTGTTTCGCTCGTCGTGAACCCCCGCCTTGCATCGCGCATCCCTGTGGGTGTGAAAGCCCGGATCGATGACGCGCGCCAGGCCATTCTCGCGGGGACGTTGACGGTGCCCACCGCGGAATTCTGACGATGCGGTACGGTGCCATGCCGGCGGAGGACGCTTCGTGTCCGCGGTAGCAGGTGGAGGGCCTCTGCGAGGGTTGGGAACGAAATGAACGAGGCCCCGCTGCTAGCCGTCCGCAACCTGCGGAAACGTTTCGGTGACGTGCACGCGCTCCGGGGCGTGGATTGTGACTTCCGTGCCGGCGAGATTCACGCTGTCCTGGGCGAAAACGGTGCGGGGAAGTCCACGCTGATGCACGTGTTGGCTGGGGTGTGTCGTCCGGATGCGGGCAGTATTGTTCTGGACGGCAAGTCGGTTGCCTTTGCCTCCTCACGTGCCGCACGGAGCGCCGGCATTGGCATGGTTCACCAGCATTTTACCCTCATCGACACACTGACCGTCGCCGAGAACTTGGCGCTCAGTTTGCCGCGTCGCTCCCGCTGGCGCTTCGACGCTCGGGCTGCTGCGGCGGCGGCCAACGCGTTGGCGGCGCGCGTCGGACTGGAGCCGAGCCCGGGCGACGCACCTGTCTCCGCCCTGTCGGTCGGGGCGTGCCAGCGGTTGGAAATAGTGAAGGCACTAGCAGGAGCAGGGCGCGTGCTCATTCTCGACGAGCCGACCGCCGTCTTGACGCCGCAGGAGGTGAAAAAGCTGTTCGCCATCCTGCGGGCACTGCGCGCCCAGGGCCGTGTGGTGATCTTCATCACCCACAAGTTGCGCGAAGTGAAGGAGATTGCCGATCGCGTTACAATCATGCGCGGCGGCCGCGTCGTCAGTGCCTGCGCCGTGGGCGACCTTGGCGAACGCGACATGGCGGAGCGGATGGTCGGCACTGTCCCGTCGCTGAGCGCGCGTGTACCTCGTCGGTACAGCGAGCGGCCCGTCGTGCTGCAAGTTTCGCAGCTCAGCGCCCGGGACCGCGACGGCCCGCCAGCGCTCGTCGACGTGAGCATTGCCGTACGCACTGGCGAGATCTTCGGGATCGCTGGTGTCGATGGCAACGGCCAGCGTGAGTTGTTCGAGGTCCTGGTCGGGTTGCGGCGTCCTACCACCGGCGTCGTGCGGGTTGGCGGTCAGCCCCTCAGCGAGTTCACGCCGCGTGCGGCGTTGGCAGCGGGCATCAGGCACATCCCGCCCGACCGGCAGCGCGAAGGCCTCGTGCTGCTGATGACCGTGGAGGAGAATCTGCTGCTCAGCCGCAGCATCCTCGATCAGTTCAGCCGGCATGGCCTGCTGCACTGGGGGGCCGCGCGGCGGTTTGCCAGTGATCTGGCCCGCCAGTACGCGTTGCGCTGTGAACACCTCGGCGCACCGGCGGCGTCCTTGTCAGGGGGCAATGCGCAACGCATCATTATCGCGCGTGGGCTGGCTCAACAGCCGGCCGTGTTGGTTGCGGTCAATCCGACCCGGGGCCTTGACGTGACCGCCGCCGTAGGCATGGCA
>JBHHYR010000030.1:0-26994 GCA_046757585.1 Binatia bacterium
GCTTGCGTGCCCGTCGGTGACGGCACCCGCGTCGGCGTTCGGCGCGCGGTGGGTGTGAACGTGGCCCGGCGGGTGGGAGTGGCCCGCTTCGTGCGGGTGGGGGTGGAACGAGCCGTCGGAGTGCGGGTGCCCACCGCTGTTGGCCTCCGGGTGGCGGAAGAGGTGGGCGTGGCAGTCGGCCTCTGTGTCAACGTTCGCGTCGAAGTAGCGGTGCTGGTGACCGAAAACGTGGGAGTTGGAGAACTGGGCCTCGTTGCGGTCGCCCGCCGAGTACTGGTAACCGTTGCAAGCGGGGCGCCACCGATGCGCACGATGGCGCGCGCCTGCGGTCCGACGTTGCCCTCGACATCACGCACCTGCACGGTCAGCAGCGTGTCTCCGCGCCGCAGATTGGTGTTTCGCGTCACGACGAGACAGAACTGGACTATGCGCGAACCCGAAGACACGAACTTGGCGGTCCCGAACGTGTCGACGGTGCAGGCACTTTTCGGACCAGTGGCCACGTTGAAGGCACACGAAAAATCGTTCAGTGCGTCGGCTATTTCCTGCGTGAAACTGAAGTCCGCGGGGCTGAAGCCTGGAACGCCCCCAATACCGCACACGTCCCGATCGCCGTCCCCAAGCGCCTGGGAAGCCTCGATCTGCAGATCCGGGCGGACACTGGGATCGCCGAATGCCGTGTTGAACACAGATGTGCCCACCTGCAGGCCGTTCTTTCCCGGCATTGCTTCGACGACGAGCTGAAACCCTGTCCCTACCGGTCGCCGGAACAAAGCAGCGCCCTCCGCATCGATGCTCACGGGGGTGATCACGGTGCCATCGGCAGCGGCTAGCCCAAAAAAGGAGATCCGGGGACCGGGACGGGGCACCGGAGTCACGGGCGGACGGACGAGCTGCAGTAGTGCTATGAGGTCCGCTAGACTCACGACACCGTCGCCGTTCGCGTCCGCTGCGGCGCAATCGAGGGCCGCCCCATCGCGCTCGAACATGCAGGCAAGCACGCCAGCCACGTCTTGGGAGTCCCAACCGCTCGTGTCGCCGTCCCCTGGACGAAGTGCCAGACTTGCTTGGCTGAGAACGAGGCAGAACAGCGCAGCGTACGTGAAACAGGCACGGAAACGGAAAATTCCCCTCATACTATACGGGCGCAGACAGGGCCGCGCCACTATGCCCATAGGGCGGCGGACCGTCAATACGCAGTGAAGGATGCGCAGAGAGAGGCCCGTGTCGCAGTCGATCGTCTCGCAACCGGGCTTGCCAGCGCCATCGGGTAGTAGTACAAGCGGGTCGCAAGAGGAGAGGAGCGATGGCAAAGAAGAAGCGCGCGACCAGCAAGCCTCAAACCAGCCAGGTCCTGTCACGACTGCAGGCGAATATGAAGGCGATGCAGCGCGATGCCGAGACCTTGCTCAGCCGGACACGCAAGCAGGCCACCCAACTGATCTCACGGGACCAGAGGCGGGCGTTGGATCGGCTCTTCAAGCAAGCTCAGCGGCTGCGCACTGATTTCGAGAAGCGTGCCCAGAGAGCCTCGAAAGATGTCGAATCCCGTGCTGAACGTTTCCTATCGACGCTCGAAAAGCAAACCGCCAAACGACTCGACCCCCTTCTCAGACGCCTAGACGTACCGTCGCGGCGGGAAGTCCACTCCCTGGCGCGACGGATCGGTCAGCTCGAGCGCCAAGTGCGTGCGAGGCGCGCGGCTGTTGCTGAGCCACCGGACGCCCACACCCCGTCGCCAGTGCGATCAGGGCCGCCACCGACCTTACCTGGCGAGTAAGCTTAAGCCGCCACCGGCACCCGGATTGCCGGTGTCATCCCGACGCTGTCTGGACGGTCGGTCAGTTCCCGGGGCCTGCGTACCGAATATCCGCCCAATTCTTCCCAACACAGCGTCATCTCGATGACGCGTGCTGTGTCTGACTATGACCTCGCCACCGGTCGAGCCGGCCCCGGTAAGTGGCACGTGCCGTGCTATCCGATGTTCATCGATACTAAACTCTCTGCAAAGGGGGAGCTATGTCAGCCAACACGCCACAGGTAGGGTCGCCCATCAGCGAACTACGACGTCGCCTCAAGATGACGCAAGAAGAGTTCGCCCACGCGATTGGAGTCACCGTCTCCACTGTGAACCGCTGGGAGAATGGGCACATTGAACCGAGTCGTTTGGCCCGTAAGGCGATGGAGGGGCTTGCTTCCCGGCTTCCGGCGGCATCGGACCTCTCCGGGCAGCCGGCTGTCTTCAGCGCCAAGGGGTCTTGAACGGCCGGCGTCAGCCGCGCAGTGAGCCGGAAGGACGGGTTGCTGGATTCACCTCGGGGTACGAACCAGGCAGCTAGAAGACCAACGCTGCAGCGCGCATCGGGGCGCCACTGCGATCCCCGATGGC
This sequence comes from Binatia bacterium, assembly GCA_046757585.1. Taxonomy (GTDB): domain Bacteria; phylum Desulfobacterota; class Binatia; order HRBIN30; family HRBIN30; genus JBHHYR01. The sequence goes on from JBHHYR010000030.1 coordinate 2,390, forward strand.
TAAGGGAAATCCGACGAAGACGATGTTCTTCTCGCCGAGCAGTTGGCGGAGGTTGGTCAGCCCCTCAATAACCGGAATCCCGGCCTGAAAGAAAGCCAGGCGTTCTGCCCAGACCTCCTCGGGTGGTCGGTCCTTATCCATCAGGTCGGCGTAACGCTGATAGTTGCCGATGCTTGGCATGTCAGTTGCCAGGGCGCGGATCTTCTTGGCGGCAAGCCACTGCGCTGCCTGCACGGAGATTGAAGAGTACGTCGGCCAGTCCTCGCCCGTCGGCTGCGAATAGCCGACAAACAGCAACAAGATTTGATCGCGTACGATGCGGTAGTTTTCCAGGTCCGTGATCTGCAACGGGGTGTTGCGGTCCTTCCAGCGCAAGTCGACCACTTGGGCGCGCCCGTACAGTTTGGCAAGCGGCACCTGATCCGGCCGCTCCCCGCCCTTGAGCAAGCGAGCCGGAGCATCAAGGTGGGCCCCCAGATTGCTCGGGAGTTCGAAATAGGTCAGGCCGAAGGCATACCTCTGTTTTGAGGGAACCACCGGTGTAAAGGGGAGCCGTTCCTTGAGTCCGAGGAACTCACAAGCTCGATGGCCAAACTGGCGGACCGGAAGATCCCGTGTGATCAGTGGCGACAGGTCGACGATCTTCCTAGGCATGCGTAAACGGACCGACCCGCTGGCGCGACATCCCAGTAGACCAGCAACGGTGAGAAGCGCCACCGCTTGAATGCTCCGGGCGGCCACCCCGGTGTACCTTTGCCTCATAACCCTTGCCTCCCTCTGCATGGGCGTCCCTACTTCGCAAACTGGGATCTCAATGATAAAGCACTCCATGGCCCAAATACGCAAGCCCTAATGATGGCGATGGAGGAACCCTGGTTCAGCACGCTTCGGCACAGGCCGCCCTGCACATATGGCCAGACCTCAGGCCGCCTGCAGGGAAACGGGTTTCTTCCCTGGCACAAGCTAGCGCAGGCGGTTGGGAACTCGTACACGACCCCTGGGTAAGTCCACCCGGGTGCCTTGCAAACAGTCAGCTTCGGAGGGAGGAGAAGTATGCGAATTGCCGTGTGTATCAAACAGGTTCCCGTGGTGTCGGCTCTACAGTTTGATCCGCAGACCAAGACGCTGAAACGGGAGGCGGTTCCCAGCGAGGTCAGTGCGTTCGACATCCGTGCCTTGGTCAAGGCGCTGGAGCTGAAGGCTGCCCACGGCGGGGAAGTCGTGGTGGTTACCATGGGACCGCCGCAGGCACGGGAAGCGCTCCGTCACTGTCTGGCACTCGGCGGGGATCGGGCCCTGCACCTCTGCGATCATGGGTTTGCCGGCTCCGACACGTTGGCGACTGCGCGTGGCCTCGCCTTGGCACTGAGTCGGGAAGCGTTTGATTTGATCTTGTGCGGGCGGAACAGCGTGGATGCGGAAACCGGCCAGGTCGGCCCCGAAATTGCCGAGCTCCTCCACCTGCCACAGATCACGGGGGCACGGACGCTGGCGCTCGATGCTACGACACGAGAGCTGACCGCCGAGCGCGAAACGGACGAAGGCCTGGAAGCGGTCACCGCCCCCTTACCAGCGCTGGTGACCGCGGCGGAAGACCTGGCTCCGGAACGCTTCCCGTCCAAGGCCGAACGCGAGGCCGCAAAGACCAAACACTGCGTCGAGGTGCACCTCGCCGACCTGTCCCCCGACACCGGGCGGTTTGGGGCTGCCGGCTCACCAACGGAAGTGTCAGGTTTGCACCACGTCGAAACCACGCGGCTTGGACGCATCGTGGCCGCTAGCAGCGTTGACGATGCTGCCGCCGAGCTGGTACGTATTTTGGTTGACGACCATGGTTTGTTCAGCGCGTGGAAGGTGCGAGAACAGCCAGCGTTTGCGGAGCTCGCGCAGTCGCCGCAGCGCAGGAGCGCCCGCGACGTGTGGGTTCTCGTCGAAAAGCTCAGCGGCACGATCCGCCCAGTGGTGTTCGAGCTCCTCGGAAAGGCCGGCGCACTCGCCCGCGTCATGGACGGGCGCGTGAGCGCTGTGCTCTTGGGAGAACACGTCGAGCACTACACCGCGACGCTCGCCGCGCACGGCGCGGATGAGGTTCTGATCGCTGACGACCCGCGCCTGGCGGTGTACCAGACCGAAACCTACACTGCCGTGTTGGCTGCAGCGATTCAGGCGCGCAAGCCCGGCGTGCTGCTCATCCCGGCCACGAGCACCGGACGCGATCTTGCGCCACGTGTCGCCGCGCGCCTCCAGCTGGGGCTCACTGGAGACTGCGTCGACATCGGCATGGATGTGCAGGGACGGCTCCTCCAATATAAGCCGGCGTTCGGCGGCAGCGTGGTGGCGTCGATCCTGTCGCGGACGCTTCCAGAGATGGCGACGGTTCGTCCCGGGATGTTCGTCGCACCCACACCTGATCCATCTCGCCGTGCCGTCAGTGAACGGCTGGCGCTTGCTGATCTCCCGGAACCGGCGGCGCGTGTCGTCAAGCGCGAGGCAGGAGCGGAGGCTGCCACCGAGCTCGACCGTGCCGATATTGTCATTGGCGTCGGCAAGGGCATCGGGGACAAGGCGAATCTCGACAGAATTGGGCCCCTGGTTCGCCTGCTCGGTGCCGCGCTCTGCACCACACGCGATGTGACAGACAAGGGTTGGCTCCCCAAGCAGTATCAGGTCGGCCTGACCGGCCGGGCCATCGGTCCAAAGCTATACATTGCCATAGGCATCCGTGGCGCCTTCGAACATCTGGTCGGCGTGCGCCGTGCCGGTGTGATAGTAGCCATCAACAACAAGCCGAAGGCGCAGATCTTCAGACAAGCCGACTATGGCATCGTGGGCGACTACGCCGAAGTTGTCCCCGCTCTGTGCCGGCATCTGTCGTCGTCTCGCTCGGGTCCATGAGCGTGCATAAGGGCCGCAGGGACCTACCTGCGACACGACGCACGGAGCGTTGAACCCGATCAGTTGCACGCATGGCGCATCGCAGCGAGTTCGTGTCAGTCGCGGGTGTGCGGACCCATTTGTTCCGAGGTGGCCGAGGCACCCCGCTACTCGTCTTGCACCCCGAGTTCGGCTCGAATCGGTGGTTCCCGTACCACGACAGGCTTGCCGCACGGTTCCAGATCTTTGCTCCTGACCACCCTGGATTCGGCCAGAGTGAGCGTCCCGAGTGGCTCGATGGGATCGACGATCTGGTTTTCCACTATGCTGACCTGTTGGACGCCCTCGGCCTTGCGCGCGTGTCTATTCTCGGCACGTCGCTCGGCGGCTGGATTGCCGCCGAGTTTGCCGTCACGCACCCGCAACGGTTGCACCGTATCGTTCTGGTCGGCGCCGGCGGCATCAAGGTAGAGGGGGCGGACCGTTTCGACGTCTTCATCCATTCCGTGGAAGAGACGCTGCAGCATTCGTTCCATGACCCGAGCCGGGCGGCGCAGCTCCTACCGACGGAATTCGGCCCTGACAGCATTGTGGACACCTACCGCGAAGCTGCCACGCTGGCGCGGCTGACCTGGAATCCGTATTTCTACGATCCGAAGTTGCCACGCCGGTTGCGGCGGATCACCGCGCCCACGTTGATCGTGTGGGGAGACGACGATAGGTTTCTGCCGGCCGCGCACGGCGAGGCGTACGCCCGGCTGATTCCCACGGCGACGCTGCAGACCATTCCAGAATGCGGCCATCTCGTTCCGCTCGAACAGACGGACCTGTTCATTCAGCACGTGGTGCGATTCCTCGAAGCCGGCGCCTGATGGTTCAGTTTTTCTACTTCCACCTCATGCCGTGGCCGTATTTGCCGGCAGACTTCGATCGCCGCCACCAGTCGTCGTGGGTTACATTGTCCAACCGCTTCTATGATCCCCGGCGTGGGCACACGCTCTACAACGAGTACCTCGATGAAATGGAGCACGCGGCAGCACTGGGTTACGACGGCCTGGGCGTCAACGAACATCATCAGAATGCCTACGGCACCATGCCCGGCCCCAACCTCATGGCAGCGGCCCTCATTCGCCGCACGCAGCGTGTGAAGATCGCCATCCTTGGCAATGCCATCCCATTACGGGACCACCCGCTTCGGGTTGCCGAGGAAGTGGCAATGCTCGACGTCCTGTCCGGCGGGCGTATCATTTCTGGGCTGGTCCGCGGTATTGGCTGCGAATATCTCTCCCTCGGTATCAACCCGACGTATTCACGCGAGCGCTTCTACGAGGCGCATGAGCTGATTGTGCGCGCCTGGACCGAGGAGGGGCCGTTTTCGTTCGAGGGCAAGCACTACCAAGTCCGTTACGCGAATATTTGGCCACGCCCGTTGCAGAAGCCACACCCACCGATCTGGCTCCCGTCACAGGGCAGCACCGAGACGATCCGGTGGGGGGCGCACCGGCGGTATCCGTTCATCAGCGTGTTCACCTCGTTTGCGCAAACCAAGCGTTTGATTGACGAGTACAAGGCTGCCGCCGAGACGGAGGGGTATGCGGCTCAGCCGCATCAGATCGGATTTGCGGTGCCCACTTACGTAGCCGAGACCGATGCGCGCGCCCGCGAAGAAGCCGAACCCCACATGCTCTGGCTATTCCACCGCGGCCTGAAGATTCCGCCACACTTCCTGCTCCCACCCGGCTACATTACCGAGGAGTCGTTGAAGAAATTCCTCGCAGCAGGTCTGCGACCACCAAGCGATATGAACTTTGACGAGCTCGAGAAGGGCGGGTACATTCTCGTGGGAAGCGCACCGACCGTGGTGGACCGGCTCAAGGAGATCGAAAAACAGCTCGGCTTCGGCCTGTTCATTGGTGGTGGGCGAACAGGTAACATGCCCCATGAGAAAGCGATGAAGAATACGGAATTGTTTGCCAGTGACGTGATACCGCACTTTCGCGCGCCGGCACCAACCACAGCGCCCGGCAGTGGCAGCGCGGAGAAGGGTGCACCATGATGCGGACCGCGAGCATCCTAGTGGCCGAGCTGCTCTTCGCAGCATACGTCGTGCATGCTGCCAGCCAGGGGAGCACACAGTGTCCCATGATCGGCGCGTGCGCGTCGATCCATCTGCAACAAATACGATCCCGCCCGATCCTTGCCCGCGAGGCGCGGGGGTTAGTGCTGGCCGCACGTGCAGGTCATTGACGAACCGACCCGCCAGACGCCGGTGCTGGCCACCGTTCAGGTGCTCGTCGTGGGCGGCGGTTCCGCGGGCACCGCTGCCGCGGTCGCCGCCGCTCGTAACGGCGCCGATACTTTGCTCGTGGAGCGTTCCGCCGCGCTCGGAGGGCTCGCCACCGGGGGGCTCATCGTCCTGCTGCTCACGCTCGATGACGGCGCCGGTCACCAGGTCGTCGGTGGGCTCTGCCAGGAAGCCACCGAACGGGTCGCTGCCCGGGGGGGAGCCTATTTTCCACCGCGCGATGAATGGGGATCGGCAGACGAGCAGTTGGTAGCACAGTACCGGCGCTGGGGCTTGGTATGGGGCTCCGGGCCCCACAAGGTCCGCTACTCCGTTGCGTACGATCCGGAAGAGCTGCGCTTCGCGTTCCACGACATGTGCGAGGCGAGCGGGGTCCGCGTTTTACTCCACTGTTGGGCGTGTGAGGGGTTGCGGGACGGGGATCGGCTACGCGGTGTGACTTTTCAGGGTAAGTCTGGCCGCTTCGCGATTCTGGCTGACGTGGTCATCGACGCGACAGGCGACGGCGACATCCTGGCCTCGGCCGGCGTCCGGTTCGAGCTCGAGCGCGTGTTGCCGTGGCTGTGGTTCCGCATGGGCGGTGTCACCGACGTCGATGCCGCGCTGGCAGAAGGTGGCTGGTTCTTTCGCACGGTCGGAAAGGGGCAAGTTCTCCTTCCCTGGGGCGCCACGGAACGCGTCATGCACAAGATTGACGCCACTGATCCCGCCGAGCTCACTGCGGCTGCGATCGAGTGCCGCAAGAGGGTGATGGAAGCAGCCGATCAATTGCGCCGCGACGTTCCACAGTTTCGGGACGCGCACATCTGCGAAATCGCCCGGGACCTGGGCATCACCGAAAGCCGGCGCATGATTGGCGCGTACGTCCTGACGCGTGACGACATGGACCGGCCGATGCCCGATGTCATCGCGCTCACCGGCCACTGGACGAGGTACGGGGCGCTTTACTGGATTCCCTACCGCTCCCTGCTCGCAAAAGAGTTTGCAAACCTGCTCGTCGCCGGCCGCTGCATCTCCGTCGACCACCGGACGCATCACGCCACCAAGGAGATCCCGCCGTGCATGGCAACGGGAGAAGCGGCCGGCACGGCCGCGGCTATGGCGGTCCAAGCGGGAGTGAGTCCGAAGGCACTGAACGCTGCGGCCCTACAGTCCAGGTTGCGTGAGCGCGGCGCTATCCTGGAGGTTCACCGACCCTGAGATCGAACGCACCCAGGAGCAGATCCAGACGCTGCGCGCGCTGGCCCTCTGCGGCAGAGATTTGATATCACCTCGCTAATGCGGCGCATCGATACCAAGATTCGCACCACCGATCCAGAGTTCCAGGAGAATCGCCGCTACAACGAGTCGCTGGTCGTGGGGCTGCGGGCGCGCTTGAAGGAGTCGCAGGCTGGTGGTCCAGAAGACCAGAAGCGGCGCCACCACGAACGCGGCAAGCTGCTGGCCCGGGAGCGCATCGATGCGCTGATCGATCCCGACACGCCGTTCCTCGAACTGTCGCCGCTGGCCGCCAATGGCATGTTCAACAACGAGGCGCCCGCCGCAGGTATCGTGACGGGCATCGGCCTCGTACAGGGGCGTGAGACGATTCTTGTCGCCAACGACGCGACCGTGAAGGGCGGTACCTACTATCCAATCACCGTCAAGAAACACCTCCGCGCGCAAGAGATCGCGCTCGAAAACCGGCTGCCGTGCGTCTACCTGGTCGATTCCGGCGGCGCCTTCCTGCCGCTGCAAGCGGACATCTTCCCAGACCGCGACCACTTTGGACGCATCTTCTACAATCAGGCGCGGCTATCGGCACTCAACATCCCACAGGTCGCCGTCGTGATGGGCTCGTGCACAGCGGGAGGCGCCTATGTCCCCGCAATGTGCGACGAGAACGTCATTGTCCGCGGCGTTGGCACGATCTTTCTCGGCGGGCCCCCGCTCGTGAAGGCTGCAACGGGAGAAGAGGTTACCGCAGAGGAGCTCGGCGGCGGTGACGTTCACGCCCGCATCTCGGGCGTCTCTGATCATCTGGCGGCAAACGACCAGCACGCCATCGAGATCACACGCTCGATCTTCGAAAACCTGGGCCTGGTGCCACGCACGGCATTCGACTATCAGCCTCCGGAAGACCCAGCCTACGATCCCACCGAGATCTATGGCGTCCTCACGCGGGATCCGCGCAAGCAGTACGACGTACGGGAGGTGATCGCCCGCATGGTCGATGGCAGCCGCCTGCAAGAGTTCAAGGCGCTGTACGGCAGCACCGTGGTCACCGGGTTCGCCCGCCTCCATGGCTACCTGGTCGGCATCGTGGCCAACAACGGCATCCTGTTCTCGGAGTCTGCGCTCAAGGCAACGCACTTCATCGAGCTGTGCGGCCAGCGCAAGATCCCGCTGATCTTCTTGCAAAACATCACGGGTTTCATCGTCGGCAAGCAGTACGAGCATGGAGGCATTGCCAAGGATGGAGCGAAGATGGTGCACGCGGTCAGTACCGTCGCGGTACCCAAGTTCACGGTGATCATCGGCGCTTCGAACGGGGCCGGCAACTACGGCATGTGCGGCCGCGCCTACCAGCCGCGCTTGCTGTTCATGTGGCCGAGCGGCCGCATCTCCGTAATGGGTGGGGAGCAGGCTGCCAGTACGTTGCTCGCAGTCAAGTTGCGTCAGCTCGCCGGCAAGAACCAGTCGATGACACCTGCAGAGCAGGAAGCGTTCGTCGCGCCGATCCGCGCCAAGTACGAAGCCGAAAGCAGTCCCTACTACTCCACGGCGCGACTATGGGACGACGGGGTGCTCGACCCCGTCGAGACGCGCGACGTGCTGGGCCTGGCCCTCGCCGCAGCGCGCAATGCGCCAATTCCGGACACGCGGCCTGGCGTGTTCAGGATGTAAGGCAAGCGATGGCTGATCAGCGTTTGGACCGGTGAAGGTCATCATGGGCGTCGGGACACCAGCCGACTTTCTCGGTCCGAGAGTCGCCCGCTGAATGCTCGGAACCATGTTCCAGCGAATCTTGATCGCCAACCGCGGCGAAATTGCCATCCGGATCATTCGTTCCTGCCGAGAAATGGGCATTCGCACCGTTGCCGTCTATTCGGAAGCGGACGCCGCCGCGCCACACGTGATCGCCGCCGATGAAGCAGTCTGCATCGGACCGGCGCCAAGCGCCGAGAGTTACCTCGACATCGAGCGCGTCGTCGCCGCAGCGCGCTGTACGGCCGCGGACGCCGTGCATCCAGGGTACGGTTTCCTGGCTGAAAGCGCCGATTTCGCCCGCGCCGTGCAGGATGCCGGGCTCACCTTCATCGGGCCGAGCGCGAACGCTATCGCAGCAATGGGCGACAAGATGCAGGCGCGATCAACCGTGGCTGCCGCAGGTGTGCCGGTCGCTCCTGCCGTCGAAGCGCCGTCTGCAGATTCGCAGCAACTCGCTGCGTGTGCTCAAAGGGTCGGCTACCCGCTCCTCATCAAGCCGGTCGCTGGCGGCGGTGGTAAAGGGATGCGCTTGGTGCGCGCGGCACCGGATCTGTGCGACGCGTTCGCGGCGGCGGCTCGTGAGGCTGCGTCCGCGTTCGGCGACGCACGGTTGTTCTTCGAACGCTACCTCGAACGCCCACGCCATGTTGAAGTCCAAGTCCTCGGCGACGCCGCAGGCAACATCATTCACCTGGGCGAGCGCGAGTGTTCCGTCCAGCGACGCCACCAGAAAGTCATCGAAGAAACTCCCTCACCCGCCGTCGGCGCGGCGTTGCGGGAGCGCCTGACGGCGACGGCAATCCAAGTGGCCCGCTGTGTCCGCTACCAAGGCGCGGGAACCGTCGAGTTCCTGCTCGACACCGACGGCAAGTTTTATTTCCTCGAAATGAACACCCGCCTTCAGGTAGAACATCCGATCACGGAGTTGGTCACGGGTGTAGATCTGGTCTGCGCCCAATTGCGGGCAGCAGCAGGGGAACCGCTGCGGCTGTCGCAAGAGGACGTCGTGCCTCGCGGGCATGCGATCGAGTGCCGCGTTTGCGCCGAGGATCCCACGCAACAGTTCCTCCCCAGTCCCGGGCGGATCCTGTACATGCACGAGCCGCAAGGACCCGGCGTGCGAGTCGACTCCGGCATCGCACCTGGTTTCGAAGTTTCTCCGCACTACGACTCGCTGCTCTCTAAGGTAAGCGTGCTGGCAGAGACGCGTGAGGCGGCGCGCCGGCGTATGATCACGGCGCTGGCCGAATATGTGGTCCTGGGCTGCACCACGGGAATTTCCTTCTTGCTCGACGTGCTCGAGCACCCTGCGTTTCGCAGCGGTGACACCCATACGCATTTCATTCCCGACTACTTCTCCAGGTGGTCGGGACGCCAGCACCACAAGCTCGTCGCCACGATCGCCGCAGCCCTCGACGCCGCCCGACCAGACGAGGCGCCGTCGGCCCAAAGCGCCACACGACGGCAGGCCTCCCCCTGGGCAACGCTTGGTAACTGGCGGATCGGACGGCCATGACGCCCGGAAACGATGCGTCTCTCTCTGCGCCATAGACGGCAGCATGCCATGGTAGAGGTGGAGCCCGTCGCTGGTGGGTACCACGTGACCGTCGATGGCCGTGCGCACCTCGTCGAGGCCCGCCGACTCTGTGCTGCTACACTGGCCTTGGTGATAGACGCGCAGCGCTACCGGGTCACCCTGGTACGCAACGGACAAGCCCGATACGTCGCAGTGGGCGGCGAGTTCTACACATTTATGCCGGAAAACGCTGCCCCGATGACATACGGCATGGCGGCCGTTGCTCCGCCGGAGATCACAGCTCCGATGCCGGGGAAGATTCTCCGCGTGCTCGTCGGCCCGAACGATCACGTGGCCGCGGGCGACGTGCTGCTGGTACTGGAAGCGATGAAGATGGAGCATCGCCTCCTCGCCGAGGCTGCTGGCACGGTGCGGGAGCTTCGGGTCGCCGCGGGTGACATGGTGGACGGCGGACAGGTGCTGGCTGTGCTGACGTACGACGAATGAACAGAGGAACACGGAGGGTGTGTCAGCCGAAGCGCACACCCGTCTGCAATCCGCTGCTAGCAGCGAACTCGACAGCATCAACCTTCTTGTCGCCGAACCGTACCCGCTTGACGCGAACCGCTCCCTCGCCAGCCCCGATCAGGATCCCCTCTGCCGTGATCTCTAATACCACGCCAGGACGAGAGCGCCGGCCGGTGAGCAGTCGCGCCTCATACAGCCGCAGCTTCTCGCCCCTGAACACGGCGTACGCACCAGGCTGGGGGTCACAGCCTCGGATGAGGTTGTAGACCTCACGCGGCGGCCGTGACCAATCGACGGCAGCGTGTTCATTCCGGCACAGCGGATCGTACGAGGCTTGCGTCTCGTCTTGCGGCACCCGCGGCGCAGTCCCTGCGGCAACCAGATCGACCGCTTCCAGCACGGCATCCACACCCAACGGGAAGAGGGTCTTGTAGTAGAGCGAGCCGGCCGTGTCGTCCGGACCGATCGCAGCGGGCTTCTGGAGCAGGAGGGGACCGGTATCGATCCCGCGATCGACCCAGAAGACCGACACCCCACCCTTCGTTTCACCCTTGATGATCTGCCAATTGATCGCGCTGCCGCCTCGGTATCGTGGTAGCAGCGAGGGGTGAAAGCAGATGCTCCCCAAGCGGGGGGTTGCAAAGACGCTCTCCGGCACGATCTGCGTCACGTACGCCAGGACGCCAAGGGTGCTACGCAGGTCGGCGAATTCTCGTTGCACCACCGGCGTCTTCAACGACCTGTGCTGGCGAACGGGGATCCCCAGCGCCACAGCTCGTGCCTTGACCGGGTCCAGGCGCGTCCCGCTATCCGGCGGGCAATACACCGCAGCGACCGCATGACCGCGTTCCCGCAGGCCATCGAAGACTTGCTCCGCAAAGGCGCCCTGCCCCACAAGTATGATCCGCATAAGGGGTTCCCCGAGCCCCGGCTGCGGCCCGCCCGTCAACGCGCAGAACCGCTCACCCCTTCAGGTGTCGTTCAAAGAACTTCAGCATGCGCTGCCACGCATCCTGCGCCGCATCGGCACGATAGGAGTCGCGTTCGTTGCAGAAGAAACCGTGCGGCGCGCCAGGATAGATGACAATGTCCGCGTCCTTACCCAACTCGACAAGCCGTCTCCTGATCTTGTTCACCTCATCGAGGGGAATGAACGAGTCCTGCTCGCCAAAAAAGAGCAACATCGGTGCAGCAAGCTGGCCAGCGTACTCCAGCGGCGCCCTGGGAGTGCGCTCGCTTGGCTGCGTGACGGAGCCGATGCCGGCGCCGTAGAACGGCACCGCCGCCTTCACGGCTGGGACCTGGCAGGCGGTGAGAAAAGCGAGCCGCCCACCCATGCAGAAACCAGTCACGCCAACACGTTCCGCCCGCACAAACGACTGTTGCTGCAGGTAGGAGATGGCCGCTGTGATGTCCTTGACGACTTTGTCGTCCCACAAAGTGGTCATGAGACGCATGGCCTCTGGCAAGTTGTCGTATCCCGCCACCCGATCCGTCTCCCGGTAGTAGAGATCTGCCGCCAAAGTCGCGTACCCCTGTCGAGCCAGGCGGCTCGCAACGTCCTTGATGTGGGTGTTCAAACCGAAGGCCTCGGGCAGCACCACGATGGCTGGAAACTTACCGTCCGCTGACGGCCGAGCCACAAATGCCGGCATGGCTCCTGCTTCTGCTTGCAGCTGCACCATTGTTGACGTGATTTCCATCGCTGCCTCCGCGTCAAATGGGGCTGGATATAGGCAGCGCGAGGAGCATTTGCAAGCGATCGTGCCGCTGGCACCACCCCTCGTAGCCCGGTTGACATAGCCAAGGAAACTAATTTAGATAGAACGCTTTCTTGAAATCTCTGGAGGAAAGATGGTTCGCCGTGAAAAGACCAACTACATCATCCAGTCCGTTTCGCACGCCTTGGACGTTCTGGAACAATTTACGGACCAGGCGGACGAGTTGGGAGTGACGGATCTTAGCAAGCGCCTGAAACTCCACAAGAATAACGTATTCCGTTTGCTGGCAACGCTCGAAGCCCGCGGGTATATCGAGCAGAACAAGGCGAGTGAGAACTACCGCCTGAGTATCGGGTGCTTGCGTCTCGGACAGCGCTTCGTGGCCCAGATGGGGCTCCTGCGGCAGGCCCGGCCCGTGATGAACGAAATCGCCAAGGCGAGCCGTGAGACCGCGTTTCTGGCGGTCCTACGTGACCAGGCGGTGGTGCTCCTGGACGCGGTGGAGGCAGAACAGCCTGTTCGTCTGATCTCGCGGATCGGCAACTCTCTGCCCCTCCACTGCACTGCCGTGGGTAAGCTGTACTTGGCCTTTTCGGACGATGCACTGCGCGCCGCACTGCCGGAGACGCTGCAGAAGTTCACCGAGAAGACAATTGTCGATCGACAGGCGCTCGGGCCACAGCTTAAGAAGGTCGGGGAGAACGGGTACGCCATTGAGCTGGGCGAACACCTGGAGGATGTCCGTTCCGTGGCGGTGCCGGTGCGCGACTACACCAGGGCCGTCGTCGGCAGCCTGGCAGTCTCGGGTCCCGCATACCGGCTTTCGCAGGAGCGCCTCGACAAGGAGGTCGTCCCGCTGATGTTGAAGGCAGGCCGCGAGCTCTCGACTCGTCTGGGGTTCGACGGCGACCGCTGAAACAGGCAGCTAACGACGCTTCTTCCTGCGTCGACCGCTCAGGGGAGGACTACGTGTACACCCGCGCCGGCGTGGGCTCCTCGCATAAGGGTGCGCCGCGATCACTGCCGTTGCAGTACTGGGGTGTGCGGCGGTTCCGCAACCTGCCGAGCCGGAAGCGGCGGCGCTGAAGGCTCAACCCGTAAAGAACTGCAGGGAACGGTCAGCGAATGCAATGACGGGGGCCCAGTAGACGCCCATGACGATCGTCGCAGCAGAGAGCCCCCACATGAGCGCGCCGTTGTGAAGCCCGACGCTCACCGTGCCGTCGCCCGCTTCGGGGAGGTCGAGGAACATGGTCCGCACAACGCGCGCATAATAGTACAGCGAAATGACGCTATTGATGACGCCCACCACGGCAAGGAGGTAGAAATGCTGCCGGATCACAGCCGCGAACAGGTAGAACTTGCCGACGAAGCCGGCGAGGGGCGGCAGGCCGGTCAGGGAAAACAGAAAGATCGCCATGGCCAGCGCCGGCGCCGCGCCCCCGCGCCAGGCCAGACCGCGATATCCCTCGATATCTTCCCGCCCCGTTGCGTTTGCCACAATCATCACCACCAGGAACGCCCCGATGTTCATCAGGTAATAGACCACCATGTAGAACAGCATGGCCCGCAATCCTTCGTTGGTGAGCACCACGAACCCCATGAGCATGTAGCCGGCGTGGGCGATACTGGAGTAGGCCAGCAACCGCTTCACGTTGCGTTGCGATAATGCCGAGAGGTTCCCGAGGGTCATGGTGACCATGGACAACACGAGCACCAGCTGGGGCCAGTCGACGCCGGCGATGAACCGCCATGCTCCGTCGCTGCCGAGCTGCGACAATGCCGGGTAGAAGAACCGCATCAGGAGGGCAAAGCCCGCCGCCTTGGAACCCACCGACAGGAAGGCTGTGATCGGGATGGGCGCACCCGTATAGACGTCTGGCACCCACATGTGAAAGGGCACCGCAGCGATCTTGTAACCGAGGCCGGTTAGGGTCAGCACGACCGCAATGAACAGAGCTAACCTGCCGGGCGCGCCGTGTACGAGCGCGGCGTTGATCTGGGCGAAATCCATGCTGCCCGTGAGGCCGAAGATCCAGCTCATCCCCCAGATCATCGTCCCTGAGGCCACACCGCCGTAGATCAGATATTTGAGCGCCGCTTCGCCCGAACGCCGGTCGTGCCGCAAGTAGCCGGTCAGCACGTACGACGTTAGGCTCACGAACTCCAGCGCCAGGTAGGCCATCAGCAGGTTCGACGCTGACGCCATGAAGTACATTCCCAGTGTGCTCGACAGCAGCAGGCCGTAGTACTCTCCTCGATTCGGTCCGTCGATCTCGCGCGAACCGAGCGACATCCACACCGTCACGAGCGCCACCAAGGCGAAGAGGACCTTAAAGAAGATTGCAAAGGGATCCTGCACGATCATCTTGCTGAATAACCAGCCGGCGGGCGTGCCAGCCAGGCGAGTCACCGCCAGCAACGAGAGCGCCGTGCCAGCGAGGGCAATCTCACCGAGTCGATTTTTCTCCCGCACCACGAGGTCTGCAAGGAACACCCCGACGATGGTGAGCACAAGCAGGATCTCGGGGAGAATGTACCCCACGCTCTCAATGTTGCTGAGATTCATCGGCGCCGACTCCGACCGCCGCTACAATGATGCGATCACAAACTGATTCAAGCTGTTGAGTGACGCACTCATGAGGTCGAGAACCGCACGGGGATAGACGCCGACGACCACCACGATCGCACCGAGCGGCACCAGGGTGAAGAGCTCGCGCCCATTGATCTCCGGCAAGCCAGCGTACTTCTCATTCACCTTGCCAAAGAACATGCGCTGCATCGTCCACAGGAGGTAGCCGGCCGTCAAAATGACGGCGCTCGCGCCCACCACGGTGAGGCCCGGGTATTTCTGCCACGCGCCCAACAAGACCAGCACTTCGGAGACGAAGGCAGACAGCCCCGGTAGTCCCAGGGCAGCGAAGAACGCGAGCGCCGTAACGCCCGTGTAAACCGGCATGACGGATGCCAGCCCCCCAAAGCCGTCGATGTCGCGGTGATGGGCGCGGTCGTAGATCACACCGACGAGCAGGAACAACATCGCTGTGACGGTGCCGTGGTTGAACATCTGCAACACCGCACCCTGTATGCCCTGCGGCGTGAACGACGCCATGCCGAGCATCACGTAGCCCATGTGGCTGATGCTCGAGTAGGCGACCAGCTTCTTCAGGTCCTTTTGCGCCATCGCGCACAGCGCACCGTAGACAATGTTGAAGACGCCAAGCGCGCCAAGGCAGTAGTAGGACAGCTCCGCGGTCGCTACGGGAAGCATCGCGTAGTTGATACGCAGGATGCCATAGGTGCCCATCTTCAACAGGATGCCCGCCAAAATGACGGAGACCGCCGTAGGCGCCTCGACGTGCGCGTCCGGCAACCAGGTGTGAAACGGAAACGCCGGAATCTTGATCGCAAAGCCGATGAACAAGGCGATCCAGAGCACGATCTGGAAGGTGCGCGAGTACGTGCCGTGCGCCGCCATCAGCTTGACCATGTCGAACGTATGCGGCGTTTGAGAGAAGTACAGCGCCAGCAGCGCCAGCAGCATCAGCACACTGCCTGCCAGGGTGTACAAAAAGAACTTGATCGCAGCGTACTCGCGGCGCGGCCCCCCCCAAATGCCGATGAGAAAGTACATCGGCAGCAGCATGAGCTCCCAGAAGATGTAGAACAGGAAGAAGTCGAGTGAGACGAACACGCCCATCATGGCAGCGTCGAGCAGCAGGAACAGGGCGAAGTACCCCTTCACCGCCTTCTCGATCCCCCAAGAGGCGAAGATGCAGATGAAGCACAGCAAGGCCGTGAGCAGTACCATGGTGATGCTCACGCCATCGACGCCGACAAAATATTCGATGTGGAAGCTCGGAATCCACCGGTGACGCTCGACGAACTGAAAGCCCGCCTGCGCCCGATCGAAGTTCCCGAACAGCCAGATCGCCAGCAGCAAGGGGGGCGCTGTCGTGACCGCTGCCGTCCACTTGATCAGGGTGTGGGCCGCGCTCGGCAAACACAGCACCACCAGCATGCCGGCAATCGGTACAAAGGTCATATACGTCAAGACGTGATCCATTCCTGTGCTCCAAGGGTTCAGCGGGCCACGGGCCTGCGGGGCGCGTTGCCTCCCTCGCCCGCACGTCCGGAACCTGTCAGCCAGTGAAAACCCTTTTCCATCACATGAGCCGTGCCACCATCACAATGACCACACTACCCACGATCACATAGAGATAGCCGTTGATGTTGCCGGTCTGTAACTGCCGGAAGCGATTGCCTGCTCCAATGGTGGCGTCGGCGACCCGATTGACAAGGCCATCAATGACGTGGTCGTCGAATAAGCCGTTCAGCCATGACACCAAGCGGGTCACGCGCGCCGAGCCGTCGACGATGAAATCGATGACGTAATGATCGAAACCGGCAGAGAGACGCGCCAGCAGCAATGTGCCGTTGACGAACACCGCATTGTAGATCTCGTCGATGTAGTACTTCCCGTAGACCAATCGGTAGATCTGCCCATCAGCTGCGTCAGAAAATGTCTCCGGTTTGAGCGTCTTCGACTGATACATCGCGTACGCCACGGCGATACCGGCCCCGGCGGCACCGAGCGACAGCACCATGAGCAGCAGTTCGACGGGGGTGGCCGCCCCGCCAGTGGCTGCTGCGCCGTGGTGGGCGCCGAACACCGGCGCGAGCCATTCCTCGATGCGGTTCGCGCCCCCCAGCGCGTGCGGCACCCCCACGACACCCGCCACGGTGGCCAGGAACGCCAGGATGAGCAGCGGGTACGTCATCACCGGCGGCGACTCGTGCAGGTGCTCTTGAACATGATGATCGGCGCGGCACTCGCCGTAGAACGTCATGAACACCTGGCGAAACATGTAGAACCCGGTCAGGCCAGCGGCAGCCCATCCGATCGCCCAGACGAAGACGCTGCCATGCGCACTGGAGAAGGCCTGCCAGAGAATCTCGTCCTTCGAAAAGAAGCCGGAAAAGGGAAAGATTCCCGTGATGGCCAAGGTTGAGATGAGGAAAGTGAGGTGCGTCCGGGGCATCCAGCGTTTGAGACCGCCCATTTTCCGCATATCCTGCTCCCCGCCCATGGCGTGGATGACGCTGCCGGACGCCAGAAACAGGCAGGCCTTGAAAAAGGCATGGGTCATGAGGTGAAAGATGCCGGCCGCGTACGCGCCAACCCCCATGCCGATGAACATGTAGCCGAGCTGGCTCACAGTGGAATAGGCCAACACCTTCTTGATGTCATTTTGCGCCACCCCGATGGTGGCGGCGAAGAAGGCAGTGAGCGCACCAACCCAGGCCACCACGTGCAACGTGGCAGGGGCCATGCTGTATAGGAAGCTCATGCGACCGATCATGTACACGCCGGCGGTGACCATGGTGGCTGCATGGATGAGGGCACTCACGGGCGTTGGACCGGCCATGGCATCCGGCAGCCACACGTATAGGGGAATCTGCGCCGACTTGCCGGTGGCACCCACAAACAGCAGCAAGGTGACCAGCGTGGCGACGCTCATACCCCAAAACATCTGCCCGTCCAGAACGTGCACGTGCTGCGCGAGCTCCCGGAAGATGATGCTCGGCTGTCCGGCCGCGGACATCGACCAGAAGAGCAAGAACACGCCAAGCGTAAAGCCGAAGTCACCCACGCGGTTCACGATGAAAGCCTTGCTGCCCGCGCTGGCGTTAGCCCACTCACCGTACCAGAAGCCGATCAAGGCGTAGGAGCACAGACCCACTCCCTCCCAGCCCACGAACATGAGCAACAGGTTGTCACCAAGGACCAGCGTGAGCATCGAGAAGGTGAACAGATTCAGCAGGGCGAAGTAGCGCCAGTAGGACTTGTCCTCCTGCATGTAACCGATGGAGTAGAAGTGGATCACCCCGCCGACGCCCGTCACGACCAGGATCATGACGGCGGACAGCGGATCGGCCCAGAATGCGACGTCGGCGCGGACACCGCCGACGTCAAACCACGTCCACCACTGATCCAAAAGGGCGCGTGATTCGGGTGGCAACGCGAGCAGCTGTCCGAAGACCCGCAGGGACAGCAGAAACGCGATCACTACCGGCGTACAGGCAATGATGGAGATGGCGCGCTTGCCCAGGTTTCTCTGGATCAGCGCGCCAGGAATGCCGTTGAGGGCCGCGCCCAGTAGCGGAAGCGCGACAATCCAACGCAGGTAGTCAACTGAGATGGGATGTTCCATCACAATTCTCTGATTTGGCCGGCTCCGACGCCGCCGCCCGCGGGTCCCGTCTCCACACCCCCCGCCACATGTCTCCTCCCCGCAGCTTCAGCCGCGCAGCGTTTCCGTCGCCTCCACGTCGATGGTCTGGAAAGTCTGATAGATGCCCAGCACGATCGCCAAGCCGATCGCCGCCTCTGCCGCCGCCAGCATGATGACGAAGATCGCAAACAACTGCCCCTCGTAGCCCCCGGATCCATACCGGGAGAAGGCCAGGTAGTTGATGTTCGCCGAGTTCAACACCAACTCGACACCCATCAGGATGCCAATGGCGTTGCGCCGCGTCAGCACACAGTACAGCCCCAGGGCAAACACGATCAAGCTCACGAACAAGTAATGATGTAACCCAATGGTCATGGCGCCCGACAACGTCCCTTATTCTTTCAACTCCTTGCGTGACAGGATGACGGCACCAATCAACGCGGCGAGCAGGACCACGGAGGCCAACTCGAACGGCAGAAGATAGCCACCAAGAAATGCGTTGCCGATCGTGTAGACCGTGGGCTTCGGCGCCGCGGGGACGAGGTGCTTCCAGTCGGCCTGCGTCACGGCCATGCCCATCACGACCGTGACGGCCGCAATGACCAGCATGGCAGGCAGCCGTCCGACCGAGCGGTTCGAGACGCGCACGTCACCGATGCTATGGGTCAGCATCACAGCGAACAGCAGCAGCACCAAGATGCCGCCCACGTAGATCAGCACCTGAATCACCGCGACGAAATCCGCGGCGAGGAACACATACAAACCCGCTACCCCCATAAACGTCCCCATCAAGGAAAACGCGGAATAGACGATGTTGGGCGAGAACGCGACACCGGCTGCGGAAACCACCGTCACGGCAGCGATCACGTAGAAAAGGGCGTCACCGATCGACATCCCGTTCACGCCGCCTTGTCCTTGACGCCCGGTTTCTTTTCTTCGGGGGCGGCGAACTCTTCCACGTAACGCATACCCCGATCGAGCAGCGGTGCGATCGCTGGATCGTCCTCGCCCGTCTTCTTCGGCTTGTAGGCAACCACGGGCTCCTTGATGAACCGCCGCACCAGGCTTTCCAGCGAGTAGTCTGCCCCCTCGAATTCGGGGGTATGATGGATGGCACCGGTTGGACACGGCTCGCTGCACAGGCCACAGTACATGCACTTCGCCATATCGATGTCGAAGCGCGTCATGAGCATGCTGCGCGTCTGCGCATCTTTCTTGGCATCGATGACGATGCAATCGATCGGGCAAGCACGCTCGCACGCCAAGCAGCCGGTACAGATCTCGAGGTCCACCTCGAGAATCCCTCGGTACCGGAAAGGCAAGGTGTCTTGCACGCACATCTCGGTGCGGTCGGGATACTGTACCGTAAACGGCTGTCGCACCAGATGCGAGAACGTCACGGCCATGCCGTCCAGGACGGTCTTGGCCGTCTCCACGATGTTCCCGAAGTAGCTCCGCTGTTTCATGCACTCTCCGTCAAGACAGTGGGCTCAAGCGTAGCAGCCCCTGTTCGCGGACGCGGGCTCGGCGTAAGTGGAACGCGACCCGCCGGAAGAAATAGGTCACGACCGCCAGTCCGACAGCACACATCGTAAACGCCACCGCGCGGCTCCCCTCGGGAACGAGCACGATCCAGGTTGCCGTTCCCAAGACGTTCACGAAGGCAATCGGCACGAGATATTTCCAGCACACCGCCATCAGCTGGTCCACGCGCGTGCGCGGTAAGGTCGCCCGCACCCACATCGCCACCAGCACCCAGAAGTAGGACTTGACAAAGAACGTGAGAAACTCCAGCACGCTGCTCGCGATCACGTTGTCGGTGACGTGCGGGATCTGCCACCCGCCGAGGAACAGCGTGCTCACGACGGCGCCGATGACATACAGGTTGCCCCACTCCGCCATGAAAAATATCAGGTAACGCACACCGGAATACTCGGTCACGAAACCGGCCACGAGCTCCGACTCGGCTTCAGGAAGGTCGAAGGGCGTGCGGTTGCCTTCCGCCAGTGCAGAGACGAAGAAGATGAAAAAAGCCGCAAAGGTAAACGGGTTGGCAAACACGAACCAGTCCCACGGGGCCCAGCCCTGCGCCTTGATGATACCCTGCATGCTCAGCGTACCGGCAAGCAGCACAATGGGGAAAATCGATAGCCCAGCGGGAATTTCGTAGCTGACGATCTGTGCCGCCGACCGAATACCGCCGATCAGTGACCATTTGTTGTTCGACGCCCAGCCGGCCATGAGAATGCCGACAACCACCAGTGCGGTCACCGCGGTCAGGTACAGAATCCCGACGTTCAGGTCGACAATGATCAGGTGGCTGCCGAACGGTAGGACGACGAAGGTAGCAACGAAGCCCATCATCACCACGTACGGTGCTGCTGAAAACAGCGGCCGGTCCGCCAGCACGGGAATGATGTCCTCTTTCATGACCAGCTTGATGCCGTCCACCAACCACTGCAAAATCCCCTGTGGGCCCACCCGATTTGGGCCCACCCGCGACTGGATGCGCGCCCACAGCCGGCGCTCGATGAACGTACTGCCCCCGGCGACGTTCAGAATGAACACCAGCAACACGAGCGCACCGAACACCAGCATCCCGCCCGCGTAGACGACATCGCGGGAAACGCCGGTGAAGTACCCCTCAGTAATCAACCGATCGAGGAATGCTTGCATGATCGTCCGACTTGCCAGGCAATACGGCACTCAGCGAGGCATCTACCGGTCCACCTCCGGTGCAATGACGTCCAAGCTGGCTATCACCGCCACCAGATCGGCAATCATCAGGCCACGGCTCAGCTTATCGATGATACTCATCGCCGCGAACGATCCGGTACGGACCTTACAGCGGTACGGAAACTCACTGCCATCACTGACGGCGTACCAGCCCATGTCCCCGCGCGCGCTTTCGACCCGCACGTACGCGTCACCGGCGGGTGGCTTGAGTTTGCGGGGCACCTTGCTAATCACCGGCCCTTCCGGGAGCTCTTTGAAGCACTGCCGGAGGATCTTCACACTTTCCTTCATCTCACGGATGCGCACGATGTACCGGTCGAAGCAGTCGCCAACGGTCCCCTCTTCCCCGCTGCCAACTGGCACGGCGAACGTCAGCTCAGGGTATACTGAATAGGGATCGTCGCGCCGAACGTCGTACTGCACACCCGACGCACGCAGGTTTGGACCGACCAAATTGTAGGCGATGGCGTCGTCTCGCGAGATGACCGCCACGTCGGCCACACGCCCGAGGTAAATCGTGTTGTACGTGATCAGATCGTTGTACTCATCAATGAGCGGCTCGAAGGCGTCGAGGAACGCCAGGCTCCTTTCGGCGAAGCCGGGCGGCAGGTCCCAGGCGACGCCGCCGATGCGCATGTAGTTGTACGTCAGCCGGGCGCCGCACAGCTCTTCGAGCAGATCGTTGATTTTCTCGCGCTCGCGGAATGCATGGAAAAACGGTGTTGTGGCACCGATGTCGAGCACCATCGTCCCGACCGACAGCAGGTGGCTGGCGATGCGGTTGAACTCGGCAGCAATCACGCGGCAATACTCGCCCCGCTTCGGCACCTCGATGCCAGCGAGCTTCTCGCACACCATGGCCCAGCCCTGATTGCAAAACATCGCTGCCACGTAGTCGACACGGTCGGTGTACGGCATGAACCCATGGTAGCCGACCTTCTCCGCGATCTTTTCGATTGAGCGGTGCAGGTAGCCGACGTCGGGCACGGCTTCACGCATGACCTCGCCGTCGGCCTTGACCACGAAGCGGAGCACCCCGTGCGTACTGGGGTGCTGCGGCCCCATGTTCAGTGTCATCTCTTCGGTTTCCAGCCCGCTCTGACCGGGCCGTTGCACTTCGACTTCAACGGCAGCGAGACTCATGAATCTGCCTTTCCGGACATCCGCATCAGCGCAACAAGCTTTCGCGCCGCGTACTGATTCCGTGATACTCTTCTGGCTCAACGAAGTCCTTGCGCAGGGGGTGTCCGATCCAGTCCTCGGGCATGAGCAAGCGCCGCAGATCCGGGTGGCCCGTGAAGGTCACCCCCAGGAGATCGAAGATTTCCCGCTCGTGCCAGTTGGCGGCCTTCCACACCCCTTCGACGCTTGGCATCACCGGCTCGTCGCGCGGCACATCGACCTTCAGGACGATCCAGTGCCGATGCGTGTACGAGTAGAGATGATAGACCACCTCGATGCATCCCTTCGCCTTGTAGTCGACCCCGGATTGGTTCGAGAGGGCGTCGAAGAACAGTTCCGGATCATCCCGCAGGAAGCGACAGACGTCAGCGATCGCCGCAGGCGCCACCATAATGTAGGGGTCTTTCGCCTGCAGGTTGCAGTCGCTTACACCCGCCTCGAAGCGCGCGCTGAGGCGCTGATGAATCCCTGCTGCATCCATGTGGAAGAAACGCTAGGCGGCGGCCGGACCGCGGACCGGTTCGCGGCGGACCAGCCACTTTTCCTTCATCATCTTCTCTTGCAGCTTGAGGATGCCCTCGGTCAGCGCCTCCGGGCGGGGCGGACATCCCGGAATGTACACATCGACCGGGATCACCTTGTCGACACCGTCGCATACCGAGTAGGCCAACTGGAACAGTCCACCGCAATTCGCGCAGCTGCCCATCGAAATCACGTAGCGCGGCTCCGGCATCTGCTCGTAGAGCACCTTGGTGCGCAACGCCATCTTCAGCGTCAGCGTACCGGCCACGATCATCAAGTCCGACTGCCGTGGGGCGGCGCGCGGCGCCGTGCCGAACCGATCCACATCCGCGCGCGGCCCCTGTGTCTGCATCATCTCGATGGCGCAGCACGCCAGACCGAACAGCATCCACCACACCGATGATTTACGGGTCCAGTTGAGGAACTCGTCGGCCTTCGTGGTCAGCACCATCTCCGGCATCGTGTTGATCAGCGACATAGATCGTCTCCTCTCACCCCGCTCAGGCGGCGCGGCGCATGCTTTTTTCGCTGCGCTCAGCCAACGGCACCCGTTTCAACCATTCGAGGTCGCCCTTCACCCAGACGTACACCAAGCCGATGAACAGGATGGTCAGGAAGACCAGAATCTCCGCCAAGGCGAACAGCCCCTGTCCCCTGAGGACCCAGCCGCGAAAGACGGCGGCCACGGGATAAATGAAGGCGATCTCCACGTCGAAGATCACAAAGATCAGGGCAATCAGGTAGAAACGGATGTTGAAGTTGACCCACGCCGTCCCGGTCGGTGGTTCCCCACATTCATATGTGGTCAGCTTGAGCGGCTCGGGGTTGTTCGGGCGCAGCAAGCGTCCGAGCGCGAGCATACCCCCTACAAAGAGCGCCGCAAACAGGAAAAACACCAGGACATTGGCGAAATTGAAGTACATAGACGTTCGGCGTGCCTCTTCGTGCAGCTAACATAGCACCCTAGGAGAGTCAATTGCGCCTCGCTCGCGAGCAGATCCGCATTGTGCCCGAAAAGGCTGGGGTTTTGGGGCCTGAGACCCGCTCGGCCAATCAACGGCGCAGCCGCTCCCGATACGGCCGGCTCAGCGGCAGAACGTTCACGGCGGCGGTGACGTCGTTGACGTCGACGTAGACCTCCGTTTCGTATACCTCCGTCACTGTCTTGTAAGTAATGACCACCGATGGGGTTCCCAGCTGTACCACGCGGCCCGCCTTGAGGAGCGCGACGCGATCACAGTAAAGTGCGGCAAGGTTGAGGTCGTGCAGCACCGTAATGATGCTCCGTCCTTCCGCCTGCAGGTCGTGCAGCAGATCATAGATCTCCACCTGGTGACGGATGTCGAGGAAGGCTCCCGGTTCGTCCAGGAGCAGAACGTTCGTTTCTTGCGCCAGGGCGCGGGCGAGGATGACCCGTTGCCGCTCGCCGCCGCTGAGCTCGTGAATCGAGCGCTCTGCCAACCCGAACACGCCAGTGCGACGCATCGCCGCACGTGCGATTTCCAGGTCACGATCGTCCTCTAACGCAAAGCCACCACGGTGGGGCGCGCGACCCAGTAGCACCACTTCGGTGACGGAGAATGGGAACTCGATCACGGTCTCCTGCGGCACGACGGCGATGGTCCGCGCGAGCTCGCGGCGCGAGTGCTCGGCCAGCGGGCGTCTGCTGACCCACACGGCGCCACTGCGGGGCTGCAACACGCCACTTAACAGGCGCAGCAGAGTTGACTTCCCCGACCCGTTTGGGCCGATGACACCAAGCATCTGCCCCGCTTCGAGGTCCAAAGACACATCGCTGATCACGGGCTCCCGCGCGTAGCCGAAACAGACCCCGCGCGCCTCGATCACTGGTTCAGCCAAACACTTTCCTCCCTTCGCGCTTGAGCAGATAAACGAAGAACGGGCCGCCGCAGAGGGCGGTCACAACGCCGACTGGGATCTCCGTCACCCCCAACACCGTTCGGGACAAGGTATCCGCCCACACCAGAAAACTGGCCCCCGCCAACAAGGACGCC